>JACQGO010000094.1 GCA_016199485.1 Betaproteobacteria bacterium | reverse complement strand
TGACCGAGGCCCATGCTCTGGCACGCCGATCCCGATGAGGAAACCACCGACTAGAGAGCCGTGTGCGGGAGAACCGCACGCACGGTTCGGAGGGCGGGGAGGGCGCGAGCCCTTTCCAACCCCTATCAGAAGTATTTGATTTCTTTGCGAGCGGAGTTCTGGACTCCCGCCCCCGATTAGAGCATTCGAGGGCAGGCTCTTCGCGAGAGTGACAGACTATCTTGCATCAACCTGCTAGACCACTCCCTCCATCACCTGCACATCGACGAGAGTCCCGGCGGGGAGGTTGCCTTGCGCCTCGGGCAGGATGATGAAGCAGTTGGCTTCAGACATCGAGCGCAAGATCCCGGAACCCTGTTCGCCTGTAACCCGCACGCTCCAATTTCCCTGGCCGTCTTGCGTGAGGATGCCGCGCTGGAATTCGGTGCGGCCGGGCGCTTTCTTGAGGTTGGTGGTGCAGGGCACCTTGAACGTCGGCAGCGCCGGGACTGGATCGCGCCCCATCAGCGCAAACAGCGCGTCGCGGACGAACTGGTAGAAAGTGACCATGACCGAGACCGGGTTTCCGGGCAGGCCGAAGAAGTGGGCGTCACCGATCCTGCCATAGGCGAGCGGACGGCCCGGCTTCATCGCGATCTTCCAGAACACGACTTCGCCCAGGCGCCCGAGGAGATCCTTCACGAAGTCCGCCTCGCCGACCGATACGCCGCCGCTGGTGATCACCACGTCTGCCGCCGCGGCTGCCTCGCGAAAGGCCTTCTCCAGTAACTGTGGATCGTCGCGTACCACGCCCATGTCGATGACTTCGCATCCCGTGCGCGCGAGCATGCCGTGGATCGTGTAGCGGTTGCTGTCGTAGATCTGGCCTTCCTCCAGCCGGCTGCCGATCGAGCGCAGCTCGTCGCCGGTGGAAAAAAAGGCCACGCGCAGGCGGCGGAATACCATCACCTCGGGAATGCCGAGCGAGGCAACGAGCCCGATCTCCGCGGGGCGCATCAGTTGCCCGCGCTTGAGCACCACCTGGCCGGTCTTGAGGTCTTCGCCCGCGCGGCGCAGGTTCTGCCCGCGGCGGTGGCCCGGTCCGATGACGACCAGGTCCCCGCGCACCTGGACATGTTCCTGCATCACGATGGTGTCGGCCCCGGCGGGGATCACTGCGCCGGTCATGATGCGCACACACTGACCCGCGGCGACCTCCTGGCCCTTGAACGGCGCGCCGGCGAACGCGCTACCGGCCACCCTGAGCGTCGCCTCGCCATCAGCCTCGAGATCGGCGAAGCGCACGGCATACCCGTCCATCGCCGAGTTATCGTGCGCCGGTACGTCGAGCGGGGAGACGAGATCCTCGCTCAGCACACGCTCCAGCGCCGCGCGAATGTGCACGCACTCGGCGGCCGACACCGGAGTGAGAAAGCGGCCGATCAATTCACGCGCCCTGGCGACCGGCATCGAGTCGGGATCGTAGTCGTCGGCGCGGCTCAAGGCGCGCAGTGATTGAGGCCTGTCGTTCATCGCTGGAACCCTCCGGCGTAGCCGTTCCTATGCACGTGTCGGCATATTTTGCGTAACGGACAGCTAACATATCATAATGCGCCACAGGACGGGCAGTCTTGTGCCGGGCGATGCATATGGCGTCACCGCGCGGGGCGGGCACCGCGGAGTGTCGGCGTCGGGGAGGTAGAGAGGAAAAATGGAAAAGGCCGGCAACGCGCACGCCGGGCGGGCGGGAAACCGCTTCAACCGCATGGAGTGGGCGGGTGCGTTCGGCGATCTCGGCACGCTGATTCCTTTCACCGTCGCTTACGTGAGCGTGCTCAGGATGGATCCGTCCGGAATCCTGTTCGCTTTCGGGCTGGCGATGGTTGGATGCGGGCTGTTTTACGGGACTCCGGTGCCGGTGCAGCCGATGAAGGCGATCGGCGCGGTCGCGACCACGCAGGCCGCCCAGACCCTGGTGATCACGCCCCAGATGGTGTATGGGGCAGGCATTGTGACCGGCATCATCTGGCTCGTCCTGGGACTGAGCGGCGCCGCCCGTTACGTGTCGAAGCTCATCGCGCGGCCGGTGGCGCTCGGCATCATCCTGGGGCTGGGTTTCTCGTTCATGCTGGACGGGCTGAAAATGATGGCAGGCGGCTGGCTGCTCGGGAGCACCGCGCTCGTGGGCACGCTGTTGCTGCTCGCGAACCGCGTCGTGCCCGCGATGCTGCTGCTGCTCCTCTTCGGCGCGGTGGCCGCGGTGTGGAGCGAGCCCGTCCTGTTGTCGGAATTCTCGCGGTTGCGCGCGGAATTCCGCGCGCCGGGGTGGGCGCTTTCCGAGGTCACATGGAACGACCTCCTGATCGCTACCCTGTTCCTGGCGCTGCCGCAGCTGCCGCTTACCCTCGGCAACGCGATCATCGCGATTACCGAGGAGAACAACCGGCTGTTCCCGGAGCGCGCGATCGATGAACGCGCGGTATCCGTTTCGACCGGCCTGGTCAACCTGATCGGCGCGCCGTTCGGCGGCGTTCCCATGTGTCACGGCGCCGGCGGCATGGCCGGTCACACGCGCTTCGGGGCCAACACCGGGGGTGCCGTGATCATCCTCGGTGGGATCCTGCTCATCCTGGCGCTTTTCTTCAGCGCTTCGATCGAGACGATCTTCAAGATCGTCCCGCAACCCGTGCTGGGCGTGATCCTGTTCCTGACCGGGGCACAGCTCGCGCTTGGCACCTGTGGGGGGGACTTCGACAAGAAAGCCCGTTTCGTGATGCTGGCGACCGCGGGGTTCGCGATGTGGAACGTCGGCGCAGCATTTGTTTTCGGCATGCTGCTCGATCACCTGATGCGCCGCGAGTGGGTGCGGTTGTAGCGCGGCGGGACCGGACGCACCGTGAACGACATTGTGCTGGCGCTCGGAGAAGCGCTGCGCCTCATTGGCGGGCTGGACGCGAAACTCACCGGGATTGTCGTCCTCAGCCTGGAGATCAGCCTTTCGGCGGTGGCCATCGCCGCAGTGCTCGGGCTGCCGCTCGGGGCGGTGATCGCAGTCGAACGGTTCGCCGGCAGGCAGGCGCTGATCGTTTTGCTCAACGCGCTGATGGGGCTGCCGCCGGTGGTGGTCGGGCTGCTCGTTTACCTCATGCTGTCGCGCGCGGGCCCGCTGGGCCCGCTGGGCCTGCTGTTCACTCCCACGGCGATGGTCGTCGCGCAATCGATCCTGATCCTGCCCATCATCGCGGCGCTGTCGCGACAGGTGATCGAGGACGCGTGGCGCGAGTATGAGGAACAGTTGCGCTCGCTGGGCGCGCGGCGCTTCGACGCGGCGCTCACGCTCATGTGGGACACGCGGTTTTCGCTGGTCACCGTCGTGCTGGCGGGTTTCGGGCGAGCGGCGGCGGAAGTGGGCGCCGTCATCATCGTCGGGGGCAACATCGACGGCGTGACGCGCGTGATGACCACGACGATCGCGCTCGAGACGAGCAAGGGCGATCTGCCGCTCGCGCTCGGGCTCGGCATGATACTCGTCGGACTGGTGCTGGCGCTGAACGGGATCGCGCACTCGATCAGGGAAGCGGTTCAGCGCCGCTACGGTTAGGCGCGCAACGGGCGACCGCCATGCTGCCACTGAGACTGGAGAACGTTTCGTTTGCGATCGGGGGAAGGCGGATTATCGACAGCGTGTCGGTGGAGATCGCCGGGGGACCGCGCACCGTCATCCTGGGGCCGAACGGCGCCGGCAAGAGCGTGCTGATGAGGTTGTGCCACGGGCTGTTTGAGCCTACGTCGGGCGCGATCGAGTGGCGCGGGGCGGGCGTAAACGGCCGCCCGCGCCAGCAGGCCATGGTGTTTCAGCGGCCCGTCATGCTGCGGCGCTCGGCGCTGGGCAACGTGCTGTACGGGATGCGGCTCGCGGGGGTGGCCCGCGGCGAATGTGATCTACGCGCCCGCGACATGCTGGAAGTGGTGGGGCTGGCACATGTCACCGATCGGCCGGCGCGCGTGCTCTCCGGGGGGGAGCAGCAGCGCCTGGCGCTGGCGCGCGCCTGGGCGCTCAATCCGGAGGTGCTCTTCCTCGATGAACCGACCGCCAACCTCGATCCCGCGGCGACGCGCGAAATCGAAACCATCATCGGGGCGATCCACGCGGGCGGCACCAAGATCATCATGACTACCCACAACCTCGGTCAGGCGCGCAGGCTCGCGGACGAGATTCTGTTCATCCACGAAGGCAGGCTGGTGGAGCGCGCGCCGGTCGGGGAGTTTTTCGCCGGTCCGGCTTCCGCCGAGGCGCGTTCGTTCATCAAAGGAGAATTGCCGTGGTAGGCAAGGCGATGCTCGTGCTGTTCGCGTGGGCGCTCACCGCTTGGCCCGCACCTGTTACGGCCGCCGAGCGCTATGTTACGGTGGCTTCCACGACCTCGACCGAGCAGTCGGGTCTGTTCAGGCACATCCTTCCGATCTTCGAAAAGAAGACCGGGATCCGGGTGCGGGTGGTGGCGCTCGGCACCGGCCAGGCGCTCGACATGGCGCGCCGCGGGGACGCCGATGTCGTATTCGTCCACGCCAGAGAACAGGAGGAAAAGTTCCTCGCGGAGGAGTACGGCGTGCGCCGGTGCGATGTCATGTACAACGACTTCGTGCTGGTCGGTCCCAGGTCCGACCCTGCAAGGGTGGGGGGCGGGAAGGATATCGTCGCGGCTGTCCGCAAGATCAAGGAGGCGCGCGCGCCGTTCGTCTCGCGCGGCGACCGCAGCGGCACCCACGTGGCCGAATTGAAGCTGTGGAGGCTTGCCGGAATCGAGATTGCGAAGGAAAAAGGCCGGTGGTACCGAGATACCGGGCAGGGAATGGGACCGGCGCTCAATACCGCTGCATCGATGAGCGCCTATATTCTTTCCGATCGCGGCACTTGGCTCAGCTTCAGGAACCGCGGCGAACTCGCGATCCTGGTCGAAGGCGACAAACGGCTGTTCAACCAGTACGGGATCATGCTGGTAAACCCGCAGAAACACCCGCACGTGAAACGCGAATGGGGCCAGGCGTTCATCGATTGGGTGACCTCGTCCGAGGGCCAGCGTGCAATTGCCGCCTACAGGATCGGCGGCGAGCAGCTGTTCTTCCCCAACGCTGCGCGAGGGAATAACCCCGACGCCGGATCGTCGTCTCGACCAGGAGCTTGAGCCGCAGTATCATCGCCGGCACGATCACGGGCGGGACGCATGAAAATCTTCGGGTTTGCGGGCTTTTCGGGCAGCGGCAAGACGACGCTCCTCGAGAAACTGATTCCGCGCTTCGTTGCGCACCGGCTCAAGGTTTCCCTGATCAAGCACGCGCACCATACGTTCGACGTCGATCAGCCGGGCAAGGATTCGTACCGCCACCGCGCGGCGGGCAGCGCCGAAGTGCTGGTGAGCTCGTCGCGGCGCTGGGTGCTGATGCACGAGTTGCGCGGCTCACCCGAGCCGGATCTCACCGAGCACGTCAGGCGCATCGCGCCGTGCGACCTGCTGCTGGTCGAAGGATACAAGCGCGAGGCGATCCCCAAGCTCGAGGTCTACCGGCGCGCCGTCGGCGAGCCGCTGCTCTACCCCCACGACAGCCACATCGTGGCGATCGCGACCGACGCGCGCCTCGATACCGAGCTCCCGCAGTTCGATATCGACGATGACGCGGCGATTGCCGACTTCATCCTGCGCCACGTGGGACTGAAGTGACGCTTTGATTACGGGACCGCCGAGTGCATAATTTCACGGGTGACCGGCGAGCCGCGTGTTGGCTCGCCTGCAGGCGATTATGGTGACAGTGCTGTACTTTGCGCGCCTGCGCGAGGCGCTCGGCACCGGCCGCGAGCAGATCGAGCTGCCGCCGGGGGTGCGCGATCTCGACGCATTGCGCGCGCTGCTCGCGAGCCGCGGCGGGGCGTGGGCACGGGAACTTGCGCCGGCGAGCACGGTTCGCGGGGCAGTCAATGAAGCGATGGCGCGGGGCGATACCCGCGTGGCGGACGGCGACGAGGTCGCATTCTTCCCGCCGGTGACGGGGGGCTGAGATGACGGTACGGATACAAACCGCGGATTTCGACGCCGGCGCAGAGATCGCGGCGCTGCGCGCCGGCAATCCGAAAATCGGCGCGGTCGCGAGCTTCGTCGGCCTGGTGCGCGACGTCAACGAGGGCGAGCGCGTCTCGCAGATGACCCTCGAGCATTATCCCGGCATGACGGAGAAGGCGATCGAGGAGATCGTCGCGGAGGCGCGGACGCGCTGGGATATCTGCGATGCGCTGGTGGTTCACCGCGTGGGCGCGCTGAAACCCGGAGATCAGATCGTTCTCGTTGCGGTGGCCGGCGCGCATCGCGGCGATGCGTTCGCCGCCTGCCAGTTCGTCATGGATTATCTCAAGACCCGCGCGCCGTTCTGGAAGAAGGAACATACGGGCGAAGGCGCGCGCTGGGTCGAGGCGCGCGCCTCCGACGAGATCGCCGCCGGGCGCTGGCGGTCGAAAGGCTAGTCGGACGGGCGGCGCAGGCTTCAATCGCGCGCCATGCTGCGATTGAGCAGGGCGCGGGCGGTATCTATCACTTCTCCCGCGGCGATGCCCACCGGGCCCACGCCTTCCGCCGCAAGCCGGTCGGCGCCCGCACCGTGCAGGTAGACGCCGGTGCAAAGCGCGGTAAGCGGCTCCGCGCCCTGGGCAAGGAGCGCGGCGACGATGCCTGTCAGCACGTCCCCCATTCCAGCGCTTGCCATGCCGGGATGCCCGCTGGTGTTGACAAAGAAACGTCCTTGCGGCGTCGCGCACACGCTGCCTGCACCTTTGAGCACCACCAGGCATGCGAAGCGCGCCGCGAGGTCGCGCGCCGTGGCGACGCGGTCGTGCTGCACTTCGCGCGTCCCGCGGGCGAGAAGGCGCGCCGCCTCAGCCGGGTGCGGGGTGAGCAGCGTCGGCGCGTGGCGCCGGCTGACTGACTCGCCCAGCGAAGTATCCGCGGCGACGAGGTTCAGCGCGTCGGCGTCGAGCACGAGTGGGAGCGAAGAGGCGATGGCGTGCTGCATGACAAACGCCGCTTCGGGCGACTGTCCCAGCCCCGGACCGACCGCGAGACACGTCACGTGCCCGAGCTTGAGTACTTCCTCTGCGCGGCGGAGCATTAGCTCGGGCTGCACCGCGTCGACCGCGGGCGCACTGTCCGCGAGCAACCCGAGGTAGACGCGTCCTGCGCCGAGCCTCAGCGCGGCGCGGCCGGCGAGCAGCGCCGCGCCCACCATGCCATGCGCGCCGCCGATGATCCCCACGCTCCCGTAGTCGCCTTTGTGGCTGTTGATACGGCGCGGGCGCAGCGCCGTTCCAACGATCTCTCCTCCAATCATGCTGCCGTTCGGGGCGAGCAGGGCCGGGGCATCGAGATCGAGCGGGGCGAGGTGAAGCTCGCCGCAATGATCAGGCCCGTCCAGTGTAAGCAAACCCGGCTTGAGCCCGATGAAGGTTACGGTATGGTCGGCGCGCACCGCGGCGCCCAGCACGCGCCCGCTGTCGGAATGAAGCCCGCTCGGCACGTCGATCGCGATCCGGGGGGCGTCGCACGCATTGATCGCGGTGACGAGGCCCGCGTATTCGCCCTCGAGCTCGCGCTCCAGGCCGATGCCGAACAACCCGTCGACTACGAGACTCCAGCGTCTCCGTGGCGGCATTGCGGTGGTGATCTCTCCGCCGGCGGCGAGCCACGCGTCGAGCGCCGAGCGCGCGTCCGCCGAAAGCTTTTCGCGCTGCCCGGTAAAGACCACTGTCACGTTGAAGAACCACTGCCTCAGATGACGTGCGACCACCAGCGCGTCGCCGCCGTTGTTGCCGGGGCCGGCGACGATCAGCACCGGTTCGCCGTGGTCGCCGAGCAGCTCGCGTGCGACCCGGGCGGCGGCAAGACCCGCCTTTTCCATTAATGCGGGAGGCCGAGGGAGCGCGGCAGCCTTGAGTTCGATCTGCCGCATCTCTTCAGTCAGGTAGACCGGCGTGGCGTGGGCGAAGTGGGCGGGCATGGCGAATACGCTGCATCCGGATCTGGAACAACCGGAACCAGTGCGTGACTGTCGTTTCCACGGGTTCCTGCAAGGCTTTAGTTTAACGTAATTCCAACCCGGGACGCGCTGCGGCGGGGAGCGATTTCGGGTAAAATCCGCTTTTGCCGCATTCGACTCCCGCCTTCATGTCGCATTTCGTCCGGCTGCGCGGGCCCAGCGCCCTGTCTTCCTTTCGCCACGCCAAGCTCACCCAGGCCCTCAAGACCGCGACACCCGGAGTCGACGGCATCCGCGCCGAATTCTGGCACTTCGTGCAGGCGGAGCGAGCGTTGGCTGCGGACGAAATGCGCCGGCTCGAACGCATCCTTACCTACGGGCCGCGGGGCGTGGCGCAGAACACGTCCGGGGAGCTGTTGCTCGTCGTGCCGCGGCTCGGGACGATCTCGCCGTGGTCGTCGAAGGCGACCGATATCGCACACCATTGCGGGCTGGACGCGGTGCTGCGCGTCGAGCGCGGCGTGGCCTACACGTTGCACAAGCGCGACGGCGCGGCGCTCACCGCGTCGGAAAGGGCGGCAGTGGCGCCGCTGGTCCACGACCGCATGACCGAGACCGTGCTCGACCGGCTCGAGGATGCGGAGCGATTGTTCCACCATTTCGAGCCCAGGCCGCTGGCGACTATAGACGTCATCGGCGGGGGCATCGGCGCGCTGGAGCGCGCCAACCGCGAGATGGGGCTCGCGCTCTCGCAGGACGAGATCTCGTACCTGTTCGACAATTTCACGCGCATCGGGCGCAACCCCACCGACGTCGAGCTGATGATGTTCGCGCAGGCGAACTCGGAACCCTGCCGGCACCAGATTGTCAATGCGGACTGGATCATAGACGGGCGCGAGCAGCCGCAGTCCCTGTTCGCGATGATACGCT
>JACQGO010000093.1 GCA_016199485.1 Betaproteobacteria bacterium | reverse complement strand
TTCTTGATCTTGTACGCATAGTCGCCGGTGGTGAGCACCCACGAGATGTGCGTTTCGATCACCTGTATCTCGCGCACCGGATGCGGATAGCATTCCGGGCGGGTGAGCGCGGCGACCAGGCGCGCTGCGCCGTCGTCGTGCCTGGTAAGGTAGTGGTGGTCAGGGTTCATCGCAGGAAGGCCGGCCGGCGGACGCGGGAATCCATGCGCGCGCCCCGCGGCCAGATGCAGCGCTGGTGCCGTTCCAACTGTTCGTGGCGACCCGGTCAGCTCGCGAAGCCGTGACATCGCCGAGCGGCAGGGTGCCCAAGTTCGTAGACACAAGCCGTGACAATAGTAGTAAAACGCAAACGGCCGCCTTCTTTCTTGATCTGGATCAACGAACCACGGAGGCCGGCGGCTAACATCGCGTGTGACGCTGCCCCGACAGGACGGCACGGCGAACGACGCGAGCAGCGGGAACGATCATGACACCGCAGTGTCTTGTTGCATATGCACCGCGCGGCGCCGGGCTGCTCGCCGCCGTTGTCTACGCGGTCAAGGGCAACGACGTGTACGGCTGGTGGGCGGGTTACGCGGAAGGGGAATATCTGACCGCTTTTTTCATGCTCGAAGACTTTTTCGCGCGATACGAAAACGCGTTTTTCACCACTGCCGGCGGCGACCTTTACGGGGGCTTCACGCGGAATTACGATGCCGAGCAGCCGCAGCTCGACAAACCGGTGACGATAGACGACGCAATAGCTCACGAGCTCGAACGCATGCAGTACGTCTTCGGCCGGGAATGGCTGTCGTTTCCCGGCGACGAGGACGCCGGGGAGGAGGCGGCCCGCTACCGCGACGCCGAGCTCGCGATGCAGCCGGTGAACGTCAGGTTCAAGCGGCTCGATAAGCTGCAGAAGGACCAGCCGGTGTGGGTCTACCGCTCTCCGGGGCTCGACGCCAACATCATCGAACGCCTGATGCGTGACTGGCCGCTCGACTTCCGCGGTGCGCTGGAAGATCACTGACGACCGGGAATTCGCCGATGAGACACCTGACGCAGCGGCAAATCGGGCATCTGAAGAAGGCGCTCGACGAGCGCATCCGCACGCTGCGCGGGGAAATCCGCGAGCTGCTCAGCCAGTCGGACGAGCAGCGCGAAAAAGTTTACGCGCACGAAGGGACACCCAGGCTCTAGTGCCCGTTCACAATGCCGACATCGCCGCGATTTTCGAGGAGATCGCCGATCTGCTCGAGATCCGCGGCGAGAATCCGTTCCGCATTCGCGCCTATCGCAACGCGGCGCGCAGCGTTGGCGAGTTCGGGCAGGACATCAAGAGCCTGCTCGACCGCGGCGGCGAGCTGCCCAAGCTGCCGGGCATCGGCACCGATCTCTCGGCCAAGATCCACGAGATCGTGGCGAGGGGCACCTGCGCGGCGCTCGAGAAGCTGCACCGGCAGTTCCCGGCCGCGATCACCGAGTTGCTCAGGATACCAGGGCTCGGGCCCAAGCGGGTGAAGCTGCTCTACGACCAACTGAAGATCGAGACCCTCGACCGGCTCCGGGAGGCGGCGCGCGCCGGCAAGATCCGCGACCTGCCCGGCTTCGGCGAGAAGACCGAGGCTCACATCCTGCAGGCGCTCGATGCGCGCGGGGCGGAGAGCAAGCGCTTCAAGTTGGCCGTGGCCACCCAGTATGCGGAGACGCTCGCCGCGTATCTCAAGCAGGTGCCCGGCGTGAAGCAAGTCGAGATCGCCGGGAGTTTCCGCCGCATGCGCGAGACGGTAGGCGATCTCGACATTCTGGTCACCGCTTCCGGGGCAAGCGCGGTGATGGAGAAATTTTGCGGCTACGACGAGGTGAAGGAGGTGCTGGCGGCCGGCTCGACTCGCTCTTCCGTGGTGCTCAAGTCCGGGCTGCAGGTCGACCTGCGCCTGATGCCCGCCGAAAGCTACGGCGCGGCGCTGCATTACTTCACCGGCTCGAAGGCGCACAATATCGCGATCCGCCGGCTCGGGCAGGAGAAGGGTCTCAAGATCAACGAGTACGGCGTATTCCGCGGCGAGAAACGCGTCGCGGGCGACACGGAGGAGTCGGTGTTCCGGGCGGTGGGTCTGCCTTATATCGCGCCGGAAATGCGCGAGGATCGCGGGGAGATCGAGGCGGCCCGGGGCGGAAGGCTGCCGCGGCTCGTCGCGCTCGCCGATCTCAAGGGCGATCTGCACGCTCACACCAGCGCCTCCGACGGCCGCAGCAGAGTGGAAGAGATGGCGCTCGCCGCGAAGGCGGCGGGGTTGAACTATCTCGCGATCACCGAACACTCGCGCCGGCTCGCCGTGGCGCGCGGACTCGATCCGCAGCGGCTTGCCAGGCAAGCCGACGAGATCGACCGGCTGAACGAGAAGCTCTCGGGAATCATGCTGCTCAAGGGAATCGAGGTCGACATCCTCGAAGACGGCAGCCTCGATCTTCCCGACTCGGCGCTCTCGCGCCTCGACCTGGTGATCGGCGCGATCCACAGCGCGTTCCATCTGCCGCGCGCAAGGCAGACCGAGCGGGTGCGGCGCGCTCTCGACCACCGCTACTTCACCATCCTTGCGCACCCGGGGGGGCGGCTCATCGGCAGCCGCGAACCCTGCGACATCGACATGCTGAAGATCGTGCGCGAGGCGAAGGCGCGCGGCTGCTTTCTCGAGCTCAACGCGCAGCCCGACCGGCTCGACCTGCAGGACCTCCATTGCCAGATGGCGCGCGATGAGGGGGTGCTGGTGAGCATCGACTCGGACGCCCACAGCACGCTCGATTTCGCAAACCTGCGGTTCGGAGTGGGACAGGCGCGCCGCGGCTGGCTCGGGCCGGACGAGGTGCTCAACACCCGCAGCCTGGCCGCGCTCAGGCCGCTGCTGAAACGCACGATGCGCTAGCGCCGTTCCGACTCTTTTCCGTTGCGGTGCTCGAGCGTGATGCCGACGATCTCAAGCGCGACGCCGGCGGCGAGCAGAACGAGGCCCGCCAGCACCGCGGGCGCGAGCCACATCAGCAGACCGCCGGCGATCACCAGCGTCGCGCCGGCGATGCGCCGGGCGCGTTTGTGTTTGACGAGGACCATGGAGGTAGCATAGCGCGCCGCGGGGCGCCGTAACAGGCAGTTAAGCGAAATCCGCAGCAGCGCGGTTTGACATAGATCAATCAAGCGCCGGGACGCGGTTACGAGGGCATTGGGGGCGCGTATCATGTATGCGCAACGGGCCCGCACCGCACCGAACGCCTTCCCGAACGAGCGCATGAGCCGAAATTCCGCGGAGCGCTACGGCTACTTCGAGCACGACGCCGACCTCGGCGTCGTGGGGCGCGGGATGACGCTCGAGGAGGCGTTCGAGGCGGCCGCCGAGGCGATGTTCGCGATCATGACCGATGTCGCTGCGGTGAAGCCGGCCGTGGCGGTGAATTTCGAATTCGAGGAGGCGGACGAGGAACTGGCGCTGGTGCGCTGGTTGAACCTCCTGCTCGGATATTGCCATGAGCGGGGAATGGTGTTCGGCCGCGTCTGGCTGGAGCGCGACGGCGCGCGCTGGCGCGGGGGCGCTGCGGGCGAGCCGTGGCGGAGCGAACTGGAGCGCGGGGTCGAGGTCAAAGGGGCGACGCTTACCATGCTGTCGGTGAAATCGACGGCCGACGGCTGGGAGGCGCGCTGCGTGGTCGACGTTTAGCCCGGATGTTTCATCGGAACGCGATTGACGCCGAAGCGAGCATTGATGCGCTTTGCGGATGAATTTCGGGCCGGTCTGGTGAAATATCCGGGCTGAGGCGGGCCATCATGGATCTCAGTCGGCTGCGGCAGATCGAGCCGTGGTGCTGGACGGTGCCCCCCGCCGCGGAGGAGCGGCGTGCGGAAGTGCGCCTTTTCGGCAACGCCGAGCTGCTCGCCACCATGGATGACAAGGTGCTCGAGCAGATCACCAACGTTGCGCGCCTGCCGGGCCTCGTGGGGTGCGCGATGACGATGCCCGACGCGCACTGGGGCTACGGTTTTCCGATCGGGGGCGTCGCCGCGTTCGACCCTGATCGCGGCGGGATCATCTCCGCGGGCGGGGTGGGCTTCGACATCTCGTGCGGTATCCGCTGCCTGCGCGCCAGCCTCGAGTGGGCCGACCTCGCGCCCAGGCTCAAAGCTCTTGCCGACACCCTGTTCGAGCGCATTCCCGCCGGCGTCGGCGAGGAAGGCAGTATCAAGCTTGCGCCGGCCGAGCTCGACGAAGTGTTGCGCGGCGGCGCGCGCTGGGCGCTCGCGCGAGGCTACGGCGCTGCCGAGGACCTCGAATTCATCGAAGAGCGCGGCTGCGTGGCGGGCGCCGCGCCGGAAGACGTCTCGCTGCTTGCCAAGAAGCGCCAGCGCGGCGAGATGGGGACGCTCGGGTCGGGCAACCACTACCTCGAAGTGCAGGTCGTCGACCGCATCTACGAGGAGCGCACGGCGCGGGTGTTCGGGCTGCGCGAGGGGCAGATCGTGGTGTCGATCCACTGCGGCTCGCGTGGGCTCGGTCACCAGATCGGGACCGACTATCTGGTCAGCCTCGCCAAGGCGGCGGCGCGGCTCGGGATCGTGCTCCCCGACCGCGAACTCGCATGCGCGCCGATCAACTCCCCGGAAGGAAGGCAGTACATCGGCGCGATGAACGCGGCGATGAACTGCGCGTTCGCCAACCGCCAGATCCTCGCGCACCTCGCGCGCGGGGCGTTCAGCGAGGTCGTGCCGCACGCGGCGCTCGAGACGCTGTTCGACGTCTCGCACAACACCTGCAAGGCCGAGCACCACGCGGTGGACGGCGAGCGGCGTCTGCTCTACGTGCACCGCAAGGGCGCCACGCGCGCGTTCGGTCCCGGGCATCCCGCGCTGCCGGCGCGCTACCGGGAGGTCGGCCAGCCGGTGATCATCGGCGGCAGCATGGGAACGGGTTCCTATATCCTCGCCGGCGCCGCCGGGAGCGAGAACCGCGCGTTCGCCTCGGCGAGCCACGGGGCGGGGCGCGCGATGAGCCGCCACCAGGCGCTCAAGCAATGGCACGGCCGACAGCTGATCGACGAGCTTGCGGGCAAGGGGATACTGATCCGCACGCGCTCGATGCGTGGCGCCGCCGAGGAGGCGCCGGGCGCCTACAAGGACGTGAATCTCGTCGCCGAGGCGACCGAGCAGGCCGGTCTTGCGCGCCGCGTCGCGTTTCTGCGCCCGAAGGCGTGCGTCAAGGGCTGACGCGCCTCCTGCACGCGTTGTGATGCGCGTTTGATCCAGATCAAAAGCCGCGCAGCACCCGCTTTTATCATGTCTTGATGACGTTGCCCGAAAGCACGCGGAGGAGGACGACATGAGTGCGCACCCGCGGCATCATCCCCGCGCGCAGCGGCGTGCGGAGAAGGGGCAAGTCCGCGTCCACCCGGTGCGCCTCGTCGAGATCGAAGACCTCGAGGTCTACTCCGACCGGCTGGATGAGGCAGCCGAAAACGACAGCGCGGTGAGGGACCTCGTATCGCTGCACGATTCCACCGTCGACGCCGACGATTACACCTGACCGCGGAGCACGCATATGTCCAGCCAGATCCAGATCACGCTGCGCGACATGCCGCACTCGGAACCGCTGGAGGCGCGCATCCGCCAGAAGGTCGCCAAGCTCGAGCGGTTCTGTCCCGGGATCGTGAGCTGCCGCATCCTCGCCGAGATACCGCATCACCATGAGCACCAGGGCAGGCAATACGCGGTGCGGCTCGGCGTCACGGTACCCGGAGGCGAGATCGTGGTCAATCGCGACCACAACGAGGACGTCTTCATTGCGCTGCGCGACGCGTTCCGTGCCGTGCGGCGGCAGCTCGAGGACTACGCGCGGCGCAGCCGTGGCGGGGTAAAGCTGCATCGGCCGCGTCGCCGCGCCTCCGAGCACCGGACGGTGAATGATTAATACGTGTATCGTCGTTGCCGGCAGCGCGCGCGCACGTTTCTTTGTGTTGCAACCGGACAACGGAGCGCATGCCGGGAAGCTGGTCGAGCAAGGCAGCCTGATCAATCCGGAATACCAG
>JACQGO010000092.1 GCA_016199485.1 Betaproteobacteria bacterium | reverse complement strand
TGATGACCTCGGACGCGGGGCTGACGACGAGCGATCTCGCGCTAAGGGCGCCGGTTCGGCTCATGGAATCCGGGCCGGCTGGAGGTTGTGCGGCAGCCCGTCATGTCGGATCCGTCGCAGAACGGGATGGGCTGATCGCGTTCGACATGGGGGGGACGACCGCAAAAATTTCGTTTATCGCCAACGGCCGGTTTTCCGTCGCCAACGAGCTGGAAGTTGCCCGCGCCTACAGGTTCAAGAAGGGGAGTGGCTTGCCGATCAGGATCCCCACCGTCCACATGATAGAAATCGGCGCGGGCGGCGGCGGGATTGCCTCGGTGAATGATCTGGGACTGCTGCGCGTGGGGCCGCAAAGCGCGGGAGCTGATCCGGGCCCGGCATGCTATGGGCAGGGTGGCGCCGCCGCAACGGTGACCGACGCGAATTTGCTCCTCGGTTATCTCGATCCGGATTTTTTCCTCGGTGGAGAAATGCATCTGGAGACGGCTGCCGCGAGAAAGGCCGTGGAGGATGTTGCAGCCCGATTGAATCTTGACGCGATCCGCGTCGCGTGGGGAATACACGAGATCGTGAGCACGGAGATGGCGGAAGCGGCGCGACTCCATCTCCTCGACCTCGGCGTAGACCCGCGCAAGTTCTCGATGCTCGCTTTCGGCGGAGCCGGGCCCCTTCACGCGTGCCGGGTGGCGCGGAAACTTGGCGTTCGGGAAGTGATCATCCCGGAAGGAGCCGGCGTGCTTTCGGCGCTCGGCTTTCTGGTGGCGCCGATTGCGGTCACCATGATCCAGGGGCACCCCGCGCTGCTGGAGCAGGCAGATGCCGACGAAGTCGATGCCATTCTGGCCCGACTGGAGACGCAGGGTCGTGAAGTCGTTATTGGAACCGGCGCGGACCCGCAGCGCGTCGAGCTGAACCGATTCGCGCTGTTGCGATACCAGGGGCAGGGAACCGAACTCAGGATGCCGATCCCGCCTTCGCAATCCATGAGCGACGCCATGTCGTCGCTGCAGAAGGCGTTTCACCAAGAGTATGCGCGTGTATACGGCAGGTGCAACCCTGCGATTGCGGTCGAAGCCGTGAGCTGGGGCGTGACGGCATCCGCACCCTTGCCACGCCTCGAAATCAAAGGGAGAGGCTTTGCCGGAGAGAAAAACAACGCGTTGCCTCGTTGCCGACCCGTGTACTTTGCGGAAGCAGGCGCATTTACCGACTGCCCTGTTTTTCAACGATCATCGCTCGTGCACGGCCGCAGCGTAAATGGGCCGGCGCTTATCGCAGAAGCGGAAACGAGCACCGTCGTGCCGCCGCAAAGCACGGTGCAAGTCGATGCTTACGGCAACCTGAGGGTGTCGCTTCAGTGACGGATGCGATCGCGCCCCATGGGGTGCGTCCTGCCGTCAAAACCCCGAAGCACGGCTCCCGCTTCCGCTCGAGAGAAAAGCGGTCCACGTGCATCCGCCTGAGCCCGGGTCGCGTGATTATCTTGCGAGCCCGAGATCGGAGAGAACCGACCTGAACTCCTGGTATTGCGATTCGAGGAACCGCCTCGACCCTTCGCTGTTGGTGAAGGTGTTTTCCCACAGGTTCTTCCGTACGCTCGCTATCCACTCCTCGCTCGCGGTCACCGAAGCAAACGCGTTCTCCCAGAACGAAACCTGCGGGCCGGTCAGACCCCTGGATCCAATTACGCCTCGCCAATTCGCGAGCACGACATTTATTCCTTGTTCCTTCCAGGTGGGGACACTGGAGAAAAGCCCGTCGAGGCGCGAGGGGGAGGAGACCGCGATCGGTCGCAGCTGCCCCGAGCGAACCTGGTTGGATGCGCTCAAGGGGCTCGACGCCACGACGTCCACATGACCCCCGAGCGCCGCCGCGATCGACTCACCGGAGGAGTTTAACACGACGAACTTCAGCTTCCTGATATCGATCCCCGCGGCTTTCGCCGCCAATACCGACGCGATGTGATTGGGGGTTCCCAGTCCGATGCCGACGGCGATGCTCACCGATGCGGGGTCCGCCCTGAGCTTTTCGATGAGGTCTTTCCCGGACCGGATCGGGGAATCCGCCCTGACAGTCCACGCCACGTAGTCGCTCAGCAACTGGACCACCGGTGTGATATCGGTGTAGGTGATCGGACTCTTGCCCGTGATGTGATTGGTGAGGATCCCCGGAACCGTGATCGCAAGAAAATGCCCGTCGCCGGCATGCTGGTTCAAATAATTCCACGCAACGGCTCCGCCTCCGCCGGGCTTGTTAATCACGGTAATGTTCGGGCTCATCAGCTTCCGGTCCTGCATGATTTTCTGCAGTGTCCGTGCAGTGATGTCGATCCCGGCCCCCGGACCGGCACCCGCGATCAATTCGACGTTTTTGCCCGGTTGCCAGTCGGCGGCCGGCAATGCTCCCGGCCACGCGGTGCCGGCGGCAACGAGTATCGCTGCCCACAAAAGCGGCGAGCCGCGGCCAAGCGAGGTCTGCGGTGGAAGACAGGCTGAACGATATGACATTTGGTTTCCTCCCAAGGGGGCTGCGCATTGCGAATAGCGCGCTGCGGGCCCAAGCGTACTCGAAGAACCATGCGGGCCAGGCATTGATCGAGAAAATCAGCACCCGAAAAACATATTAGCACCGCAGCTTGCCCCCGGAAAAGCGGAGGATGGCCGGCATTTGCGGATCGTTGCTCACATTGATCGTTGCTGCGCTCTTCGGGACTTGGACGCCTGGCGGGCGGGAAGGGGCAGCGCCGTCTTGTACTTCACCTGCTTCAGCGCGAAGCTCGACCTGATGTTCGACACGCCGGGTATCCGTGCGAGGTAGTCGACGATGAAGCGCTCGAGCGACTGCACGTCGGGCACCACGACGCGCAGCAGATAGTCCGAGTCCCCGGTCATGAGGTAGCACTCCATCACCTCGGGGCGTTCGGAAATCGCGTTCTCGAACACTTCGAGGGCGGGCTCCACCTGTTTTTCGAGCCGCACCTGGATGAACACCGAGACCGTGAGTCCGACCGCCAGCGCGTCGAGCAGCGTCACGTAGCGGCTGATCACGCCGCTTTGCTCGAGCCGCCGCACGCGCGCGAGGCACGGCGAGGGGGAAAGGTTCACCGCCCGCGCGAGCTCGACATTGGGCAGCCGGGCATCCTGTTGCAGCCGCGCGAGTATCTTCCAGTCTGTCGTATCGAATGCTATGTGCAGCATGATATGCCTCTATATGTTTTTATAGCAGCATTTTATGCTGCAAAAGTGGCTACCAGCAAGACAAAACAAAACCCCATGCTGCGCATGCTGCGCTAGTATTTGATCCATTCCCCCTCCGTCACACGCGGGCCGCGCGAGGAGCCGTCATGACCGATTTCTCCGACGTTACTGCCGCTTTCTGGCGCGTGGTTCCCGCCGATCCCGATCCGGCCGAGACGCACGAATGGCTGGAAGCTTTCGAGTCGCTGGTGAGGCACGAGGGCCGCGAGCGGGCGACGTTCATCGTGAGGAAGCTGCTCGATGAAGCGCGCGCGCAGCGCGTGCCGCTGCCGTCGGTGCTCAACACCCCCTACTGCAATACCGTCCCGCTCGCCGGGCAGCCGCAGTTCCCGGGCAACCTCGAGATCGAGCAGCGCATCAGCTCGATCGTGCGCTGGAACGCGCTTGCGATGGTGGTGCGCGCCAACCGAGACAACCCCGAGCTCGGCGGCCACATCGCAACCTATGCCTCGATCGCCGATCTGTTCGAAGTCGGCTTCAATCACTTTTTCCGCGCGGGGCAGTCCGGAGACCTCGTCTGGTTCCAGCCGCATGCGGCGCCGGGCGTCTACGCCCGGGCCTACCTCGAAGGACGGCTTACCGAAGAGCACCTCGAGAACTACCGGCGCGAGACCGGCGGCCGGGGGCTCTCCTCCTATTGCCACCCGTACCTGATGCCCGAGTTCTGGCAGTTCCCCAACGCCTCGATGGGGCTGGGGCCGGTGAACGCGATCTACCAGGCACGGTTCATGCGCTATCTCGAGCATCGCGGCATCCTCGACACCGCGGGGCGCAAGGTATGGGCATTCGTGGGTGACGGCGAGATGGACGAACCGGAATCGCTGGCGGGGCTCTCGCTCGCCGCGCGCGAAGGGCTCGACAACCTGATCTTCGTCGTCAACTGCAACCTGCAACGGCTCGACGGCCCGGTGCGAGGCAACGGCTCCATCGTCCAGGAGCTGGAAGGGCTGTTCGCCGGCGCGGGGTGGCACGTGGTGAAGCTGCTATGGGGCTCGGACTGGGACCCGTTGTTCGCGCGCGACACCGAGGGCGTCATAGTGAAG
This sequence comes from Betaproteobacteria bacterium, assembly GCA_016199485.1. Classification (GTDB taxonomy): domain Bacteria; phylum Pseudomonadota; class Gammaproteobacteria; order Burkholderiales; family SG8-41; genus JACQGO01. Next base: position 14,229 of record JACQGO010000092.1, on the reverse strand, counting down.
CGCCTGCACGAGACCGTGGACGGAGAATTCCAGAAGTATGCTGCGACCGACGGGCGCTTCAACCGCGAGCACTTTTTCAACAAGTATCCCGAGCTGCAGGCAATCGTCGCGCACCTCTCCGACGACGACATCGACCGCCTGCACCGTGGAGGCCACGATCCGCTGAAGATTCACGCCGCGTATTTCTCCGCTGCGAACCACAAAGGCCGGCCCACCGTGATCCTCGCCCAGACGAAAAAGGGCTATGGCATGGGGCACTGGGGGCAGGGCAGGATGGGAGCGCATCAGCAGAAGAAACTCGAGGACGACGCGCTCATCGCGTTCCGCGACCGCTTCGCGCTGCCGCTCTCCGACGAGGATGTGAAGGCCATGCGCTTCTACAAGCCCGCGGCGGACACCCCCGAGATGAAGTACCTGCACGCGCGGCGCGCGAAGCTTGGCGGCTATCTCCCCGCGCGTTCGCGCGCGGCGCCCGGCCTTCCCGTTCCCGCGCTTTCCAGCTTCGCGCGCGTCCTCGAAGGCTCGGCCGGGCGCGCGGAGTCCACGACGATGGTTTTCGTCCGGCTGCTGTCGCAGCTGCTCAAGGATCCGGGTCTCGGCAAGCGCATCGTGCCCATCGTTGCGGACGAGGCGCGCACCTTCGGGATGCAGTCGCTGTTCCGGCAGGTGGCAATCTATTCCGCGGTCGGTCAGCTCTACGAACCCGAGGACCGCGACGAGTTGCTGTATTACAAGGAGGCGAGGGACGGTCAGATCCTCGAGGAGGGCATCAACGAAGCGGGAGCGCTGTCGTCGTGGATGGCGGCGGCCACCGCCTACAGCGTGCACGGGATCCCGCTGCTGCCTTTTTACATTTTCTACTCCATGTTCGGCTTCCAGCGCGTGGGCGATCTCATCTGGCAGGCCGGCGACTGCCGTTCGCGCGGCTTCCTGATCGGCGCGACCGCCGGCCGCACGACGCTGCCCGGCGAAGGCCTTCAGCATCAAGACGGATCGAGCCACCTCATCGCCTCCACTGTGCCCAATTGCCGCGCCTATGATCCGTGCTTCGGCTGCGAGCTTGCGGTGATCGTGCAAGACGGGATCCGCCGCATGCTGGAGGCGCAGGAAGACGTTTTCTATTACGTCACGGTGATGAACGAGAACTATCCGCAGCCCGCACTGCCCGTCGGCGCGGAGCAGGGAATACTGCGCGGCATGTATCTGCTGCGCGGCGTCGACAGCGCGAGGGTTCAGCTCCTCGGCAGCGGCACGATCTTGCGCGAGGTGATGACGGCCGCGGAGATGCTCGAGAAGCACTGGGGCATCGCGACGAACGTCTGGAGCGTCACGAGCTACGCCGAGCTGCGGCGCGACGGCATGAGCGTGGAACACTGGAACCGGCTCAACCCGGAGGCGGTGCCACGGCAAAGCTATGTGGAGCAGTGCCTGTCACCGACAGCCGGCCCGATCATAGCGGCGAGCGACTACGTGCGGGTGGTGGCTGATCTCATCCGCGCCTGGGTGCCGCGGCGTTACGTGACGCTCGGCACGGACGGTTTCGGGCGAAGCGATACCCGTGAGGCGTTGCGGCGCTTCTTCGAAGTGGACCGCGCCAGCATCGTCGTTGCCGCGCTCAGGGCGCTCGCCGAGCAGGAAGCGGTGTCGCCGGCGGTGGCAGGGGATGCTATCGCGCGCTACGGCATCGATTCCAGGCGCCCCGGTTCGTGGGAGACCTGATCTGACTCCGACTGCTCAAGCCCTTCGCGTTGCGCTCGGCGCCCGTGTCCTTGACGAGCCTCTCGAATTCAATCCGCGGAATGAACTCGAGTATCCGGCTGGCCATGCTGCAAGGCGCTTTCACGTTGAGCCTCCGTCGGCTTTATAATCGAGCAAATGTGAAATGCCGCTTGTCGAACGCGCCGGCACTACGACTCTTGCTGGAGGAGAAGCCATGAAGTCATCGTTGCGCCTGTCAGCGCTGATTACACTGGTTGTGTGCATGTCTTCGTTGCAGAACGCGTTCGCACAAGGTTACCCGAGTAAGCCGATCCGCCTGGTCGTGGCGTTTCCGGCCGGCGGTGGCGGCGACAATATCGTGCGCCCGCTCGCGCAGAAGCTTACCGGGGGCCTTGGCACGCCGATCATCGTGGACAATCGCCCCGGCGGCGGAGGGATGATCGGCGCCAGCCTTGCAGCGAAAGCGTCGCCGGACGGCTACACTCTGCTGATCGGCACGGTTGCAACACATGCAACCGGCCCGCAGCTCTACAGCCGCGTGCCGTTTGATGCGCTCAAGGACTTTGAACCGATCACGCAGATCGCGACCTCGCCGACACTGTTGGCCGCCAGCAACAAGGTTGCGATCAAGACCGTCAAGAATCTCGTCGATGCGGCGAAAGCGAGTCCGGGAAAGTTAAGCTACGCGTCGGGTGGCGCCGGCTCTCCGCCGCACCTGGCGACCGAGATCTTCAATTCGATAGCGGGTATCAATCTGCTGCACGTGCCCTACAAGGGCGGCGGTGAGTCCGTGCCCGCCCTGATTGCCGGGGAAATTGACATTCATTTCTTCGGTATTGCCACGGCAATGCCGTACCTGAAGACCGGGCGCTTCACAGTGGTCGCGATCGCGAGCGAAAGCCGCTGGCCCGACCTGCCGAACGTGCCGACCTTCGCGGAGTCTGGTTGGCCACAATATCAGAACGCCAACTGGTACGGGCTGTTGGCGCCGGCCAATACGCGGAAAGCTGTCATCGATCGGATCAACCAGGAGGTGCTCAAGGCGCTTGCCTTCAGCGATTTTCGCGAACGGCTGCGGCTGATGGGGGCCATTCCAGTCGGCAGCTCGCCGCGGGAATTCGCAGCGTTCATCCGCAGCGAATACGAAAGATACGGCAAGGTCATCAAGGCGCTCGGCCTGCGCGTGGACTGACCGCCGCAGGCACCGGAACACGGAAAAAGTGAACTCGAGGGCGGCGGAGAGGACCGGCGATGGCTGAACGGGAGGGCTCGCGTCACTATACCGCCGCCTTCACGCGCTCACGGAGCGGGGCCCCGAGACTTTGCGCATGACGTTGCCGGCCTTTCGGGGTCAGGAGGTTTTCCCACACGGAGTGGATGTTCGTGCTGATGTATTCGTCGAGCGTGGTGATGTGCCGGAGTCGCCAATGCTTCAGGGCCCAGGCATGGGAGAGGACCACGAGATGATAGGTGAGCAACTCCACGTTCACTTTTTTCATGTACCCTGCGCGGATGCAGTCCTCGATGCAGGACGAGATCAGCTTGTTGGTTTCGAGTTCCATCGATTTCAGCACTTCCTTGTGATCGCGCGTCAGGGACTTTGATTCACGATAGGTGAGCAGGACCGCGTCACGGTTCGCGTCCATGACCCGCGCGTAAGCCTCGATGGCCGTTGACAGCCGCAATACGGGGTCCGTGACCCCCTTGAGGCTGGCGGGTATTTCCTGCTTGTTGGTCTCGACGATGTGGGTGAGCGCGAGAAAAAGGAGGTCGTGCTTGTCATGGACGTACTGGTAGACCAGCCCCGCGCTCACCCGCGCGGCGCGCGCGATATCCTTCACCGTCGTGCGGTGGAAGCCGCGCCGGCAGAACAGCTTGATCGCCGCCGGCACCAGTTGTGACCGGCGCCTGGCGACGAGCTCCGGATCCTCGACGATGCTCTTGACTCTTATTTGCATTTATTTTCTCTTGGAAAAAACCGTCGTGACTGCCGGCGGACAGCTTCGTATCGGGCAGCGGTGGCGCGCGTCGGACAAGCGCGCATTCTTGTCCATGACCTGCGTATTATCCATCAATCATCCCGGTGCAAGCTGGTAATATATCGGGCGGGGAGAAGTCATCGATATGCATGGAGACGGAATATGACCTCGGGGGACGGATATACTCGCGCGCGGCTGGGCGTCATCGTGCCGAGCATCAATACAGTCGTCGAACCGTGGTTCAACGCGGTGTGCCCGTTCGGCGTCAGCGTGCACGCCGCGCGCATGTTCCTGGATAACAACCTCACGCCCGAAGCCGTGGTGCGCATGGACCGCGAGGAGGGACGGAGCGCGCTGAGGCAGATCGCGAGCTGCAGGCCGGCGAGCGTGGCCTATTGCTGCACCGCCTCGAGCATCGTGCAGGGGCTCGAGTACGATGACGTGCTCAACCACGAGCTCTCGGAGGCGGCAGGCGTTCCCGCCTTCACGGCGACCCGCGGCATCATCGAGGCGCTGCACGCAATGGGCGCAAGGCGGCTGTCGATTGCCTCCCCCTACACGACCGCGATCGACGAGGCCGAGCACGTTTTCTTCCGTGCCGCGGGTTTCGAAATCCTGGGTTCCGCGCATCTCGGTATTTCCGACTCGTTCCGGCTGGCCGAGCCGAGCCCGGCCGCGATCTACGATCTGGCCCAGAAAGCCTGGCACCCGGATGCGGACGCGCTGCTGATCACCTGCCTCAATCTCCGGTCGCACGAAGTCGTCGATCCGCTGGAAAGACAGTGGAAGAAGCCCGTCGTCACCTCGACTCAGGCGACATTCTGGAAACTGCTGCGCTCGGCGGGCATTTCCGACCGCATATCCGGCTACGGGCGGTTGCTGATCGAAAGCTGACCCGGGACGGCAGCTCACGAGAGTCTTCGCGCGATCCGTGGACGGGCAATCGGTTGACATCGGCGGCGTTGTTCGTCATCATACTCCATTGAATGGCCGTTCAATCATATCAGGGGTCCCGCGAGCGGACAACAGGAACGGCATCGAATACGCGACCTACACCGCCGGCGCACGATAGCCCGGGCGTTCCTGCCATCCGCGGAAGCCGGTGGACCGAAAGGCCAATGCGATGAACCGGACGCCTCAACCGACGTACAGCACGCTGCATTTTCTCGTCCGCCACGGCGACTGGATTGCGGCCGTGACGGGACTCGCCCCGCTTGCGGCGGGCGTGGTGGCGTGGATCGCCGGCATGTCCGTGATGTTCGTGCTTGCGGGCGTCCTGGGAAGCGCGTTTCTCTATCTGATCATGCGCAGCTACGTGGAACTGGTGCGCGTCATCGTCGACATGCTGCTTCCGAAATGAGCGGACGCGGGTAAGGGGAGAGAGGATGGGCGAGTCATACAACTTCGACGCCGCAATCGTGGGCGGTGGCATTGCGGGGATGATGACCGGGGTGCGGCTGGCCGAGCTGGGTTTGCGTGCCGCCGTGCTGGAGCAGGGGGGACAGGAGCGATATCCGTGCAACACGCGCTACACCGGCGGCGCGTTCCACGTGTGTTTTCGCAGCGTCAACGATCCCGAAGCCGCGCTCGTGGAAGCGATCGCGCAAGGCACCCGGGGCGCCGCGAGCGCGGAGGTTGCGCAGGCGGTGGCGAAGGATACGCGGACCGCGGTGCGATGGTTGAAAGACAAGGGGATCAAGTTCATCAAGGGGGGGGCCGATGCTTGGCGGGAAAACACCCTGGCGCCACCGTTGCTGGTGAGACCGGGATTGCACTGGGAAGGACGCGGCGGCGATGTCATGCTGCGCACGCTCGCCGGGCGTCTCCAGGAGTTGGGAGGCACGCTGCTGCTGGGCACGCGCGCGAAGCGGCTGCGCATGGACGGCGGGCGTTGCACCGGGATTGAAGCGGAGCGTCAGGGCAGGGCCGTCGTCGTGGATGCGGGCAGCGTGGTGCTCTGCGACGGGGGATTCCAGGCGAACCTCGCGTTGCTGCGGGAGTTCGTATCGCCCGCGCCCGAAAAGCTGAAGCAGCGCGGAGCGGCCACCGGCGGCGGCGACGGGCTGCAGATGGCGCGCGAGGTCGGCGCGAAGCTCGTCGGCATGGAGAACATCTACGGTCATCTGCTCGCCCGGGAAGCGATGCACAACGATGCGTTGTGGCCTTTCCCGATGCTCGACCACGTGTGCACCGCCGGGATCGTGGTCGATGGGGCGGCGCGGCGTTTCATGGACGAGGGACTGGGCGGCGTCTACATGACGAACTGCATCGCGCGCCTGCACGATCCGCTTGCGGCCACCGTCGTCTACGATGAGACGATATGGAACGGACCTGCGCGCGACTTCATCCTGCCGGCGAATCCCAACCTAATATCGGCGGGGGCGACGATATTGAAGTCGCCGGATCTGACCGGTCTTGCAGCGCGGCTCGGCCTGCCGCAGGGTGCGCTCGAAGCAACGGTTGCGGAGTACAATGCGGCCGTTGATGCCGGGCAGACGATGCAGCTTGCGTTCCCGCGCACGACGTCAACCTACAAGGCCTATCCCGTCCGGCAGCAACCGTTTTACGCGGTGCAGCTGTGCGCCGGCATCACGTTCACGATGGGCGGTCTGGCGATCGACGGAACGGGTCGCGTCCTCGGCCAAAACGGCGAACCGTTACCGGGGCTCTACGCGGCGGGGTGCACGACCGGCGGCCTGGATGGAGGGCCTTACGCCGGTTACGTCGGCGGCCTCGCGAAGTCTTCTGCGTACGCGTTGCGGATTGCCGGGCACATCGCGGCCGGCCGGCGTGTCTCATGAAAGCCGATGTCGTGGTGGTTGGCGGGGGGGGATCGGGCCTGGCGGCCGCGATCGAGGCTGCGGCGAGCGGCGCGGACGTCGTACTTTTCGAGAAGAACCTGGCGCCCGGCGGAACGACGGCTCGCTCGATCGGTTCCATCACCGCGACGCGCACCCCGCATCAGTTGCGCCTGGGCATCGTGGACTCGCCCGACGAGCACTACCGCGACATGGAGCTCTTCGCGAAGCATGAGTCCCGGCCCGACAACGACGTGCTGCGCCGGATACTGACGGAGAACGTCCCCGAGACATTGAGATGGCTGTGCTCCCTCGGCGTGGAGTTTTTCGGCCCCGTCGAAGAGCCCCCGCACAAGAAACCGCGCATGCATAACGTGCTGCCGAATTCCCGCGCATACATCTTTCATCTCGAGCGCGCGGCAAGACGCCGCGGCGTGCGGATACTCACCAGCTCGCGCGCGAGGCGTTTGCTGGTGAGGGAGGGCAGCGTCGCGGGCGTGGAGTTCGACCAGCCGGACCGGCCGGGGCAGGTGATCCACGCATCCGGGGGGGTAGTTCTCGCCGCGGGAGATTACGCCGCAGATCCGGAGTTCAAGCGCGCATTGATTTCCGACGCTGTCGCGCGTACCGAGCCGATCAATCCCACCGCCACCGGCGACGGACAGCGGATGGCGATCGAGGTCGGGGCGCATATCATCAACGGAGACATGTTCGGAGGGGGAGTGCGGTTCGTGCCGCCCGCGAAGCCGTCGTGGATCAGCAGGCTGCCGCCGTCGCGATGGCTGATGCGGCCCACCAATATCGCGTTGCGTTACTCGCCTCGCTCGATCGTGCGCCGCTTCGTGATGGGGTTCCTCACCACGGTGCTGGTGCCGGCCCACGAGATCTTCGATGCCGGAGCGATCCTGGTCAACAAGGACGGAGAACGCTTCGCGGATGAAACGAAGGCGATGGTGTTCGAGCTGGCGTACCAGCCGGACGGCGTCGCCTACATCGTGTTCGACGGCGTCCTCGCCGGGAAATTCTCCCGCTGGCCCGACTACATCTCCACGGCCCCGGGTTTCGCGTACGCATATCTCTCCGATTACGAGAAAAACCGGCCGGACCTGGTGCACAAGGCGGACACGCTGGGGAAGCTCGCCGCGCTGATCGGCGCCGACCCGGCAAGGCTCGCGACGGCCGTCGAGAGATACAACGCATCGGGCGGAACCGGGACAGGCGCATCCGATGCGCTCGCACGCCGGGGGCGCCCGGAAATCCGCACCAGCCCGTATTACGCGCTCGGCCCGGTCAAGAATTACATCAACTACACCGATGGCGGGCTGGCGGTGAATGAGCGCCTGGAAGTCCTCGATTCACAAAACCGACCGATACCCGGCCTGTATGCCGCGGGCTCCACGGGGCAGGGCGGGTTGCTGTTGAAGGGGCATGGGCACCATCTCGGCTGGGCGTTCACATCAGGGCGGCTTGCGGGGCGAAACGCCGCGATGCGCGGCCGGGGCTGAGCCGATCGTCGAAGTCGACTACAGGCGGGATCAAGAACCAATTCACCGGAACTCAGCATACCGGAATTGAACGGCGGCTCAGTCTGCGAAGATGAAATTCCGGCTGGCGCAGAACAACATAGAACCGTTCGGCTCCACGCCCGAGGATTGCGGCGCTTATCTCAGGAGCGAGTTGGAACGCTGGACCAAAGTCATCAAGAGCGCCGGTATCAAGCTCGAGTGATAACAGAGGATGGAAGTACGTCATGAGCGATTCTCAGCCGCTGCTTGAAAATGCGACCCGCGATCTCGCGCGATTCGCTGCGAAGCTTGATTACGGCGACATCCCGCCAGAAGCGGTGGAGCGCATCAAATTGAGCGTACTTGACAGCATCGGGTGCTGCCTTTTCGGTGCAACTTTACCCTGGACGCGGAAAGTTGCCGCGTTGGTCGAAGCCGAGGAAGCAAAGCCTGTCGCATCGCTGTTCGGCATGGGCAAGCGGAGTTCGGTGTCGCTCGCGGTCCTGGTCAACAGCACCGCGGGGCATGCTTTCGAGCTCGACGATATTCATAAGGAATCCATCGTTCACGCCGGATCACTGGCAACGCCGGTCGCCCTGGCGTTCGCTGAAGAGCGACGCGATGTGTCGGGCTCCGATTTGATCACTTGGATGGTGGCAGGCTACGAGGTTGGCACGCGCGTCGGCAATGCGGCGACGATGAGCCTCTTTTTTCGCGGCTTTCATCCCCAGGGAACGTCGGGCGCTTTCGTCGCGGCAGCAACCGCAGCGCGGGCGCTCGGTTTGAATGCGGAACAGTTCCAACACGCGCTGGGGATCGTCGGTTCACAGGCTGGTGGCCTCATGGCCGCCCAAGAGGGCGCCATGGTGAAGCGCTTTCACAGTGGCCGGGCGGCCCAAAGCGGGGTGTATTCCGCGCTCCTCGCAAAATCGGAATTCACCGGCATCACAGACGTGCTCGAGGCGCCTTATGGTGGATACCTGAGCAGCCTGTCCGATAAACCTAATCCGGCGCGACTGACCGCGGGGCTCGGGAGCACTTGGGAGACGCTCAACGTGGGCTACAAGCCTCATGCCAGCGTGACGAGCATCCACACCGCACTCGACGGTCTCGCCGCGATCATGCGTGAACAAGAATTTACGGCAGGCAACATTGAAAAAGTGACAACGGGCCTGAGTCCGATGACTCACGTGCATTGCGCCTGGGAGTACAAGGCCCAGGGCATCACGGCGGCGCAGATGAACCTTTACTATGGCTTGGCGGTAATCGCGCTCGATGGCGTTGCGTTCACCGACCAGTACCGCGAGGACCGTCTGCACGATCCGAAAATATTCGATTTCATCGGACGCATCCAGGCCTACGTGGATCCCGAGATCGAGGCCATGGGGCCGGCTTTCCGCCATGCGGCGCGGGTAACGGTAACCACCCGGGACGGGCGCAGCTTCGAAAAAATGATCCTTCACCGTCGCGGCAGCCCGGAGAACGCACTGACCCCGCAGGATATCGAATATAAGTTCCGGCACGTCGTGCGTTCCTGCCTCAGTGCCTCGGACATCGATCGGGTGATCGTGCTGGTACACCGGTTGGAGCGCCTCGATCAGCTCCGCGAGCTCATCGAGATCCTCGCCAAGCCGACGAAAGCCTGAATACCAAAGGGCTCCGCCACCCGGGAAAGAGAATGCAATGACTTCCACGATTGCCCGGCATCGCGATCTCGATACGCTCAAGCCGGATCAGGTACTCGTCGACATTGTGGATTACGTCAGGAATTACCGCGTTGCGAGCAGCGAGAGTTATCGGGCAGCGCGCTATTGCCTGATCGATTCGCTCGGGTGCGCCGTGGAAGCGCTTGATTTCCCCGAATGCACCAAGCTCCTGGGACCGGTTGTTCCGGGCGCCACCCTGCCGGGCGGTGCGCGGGTCCCCGGCACCCGGTTCGAGCTCGATCCCGTAACAGCCGCGTTCAGCATCGGCACTATGATCCGCTGGCTCGACATGAACGACACCTTCAGCAATTTTGAAAGTGGCCACCCCTCGGACAATGTAGGGGCCATTCTTGCTACGGCGGACTACATGAGCCGCAGGCGGATAGCCGAAGGAAAGTCTCCAATCTTGATGCGCGATGTTCTGGTTGCCCTGATCAAGACTTACGAGATCCAGGTTGTGCTCTCGCTCGAGAACAGCTTGAGCCGCTGGGCTTTCGATTACGTGGCTTTCGCCAAGGTCGCGGCTGCGCCCGTAGTGACGCAAATTCTGGGCGGTGGCGAGAAGGAGATGATCAACGCTCTTTCGAATGCCTGGGCCGACGGGGTGTCGCTCAGAATCTACCGTCAGGGCAAAGACACGGGCTCACGCAAGAGTTGGGCGGGTGGCGATGCCGCAAGCCGGGCAGTGCAGTTGGGCCTGATGGCGATGAGGGGCGAAATGGGCTATCCGCGCGTGCTTACAGCAAAGACTTACGGCATCTACGACGCTGTCTTCAAAGGCGAGCCATTCAAAATTTCCTGCGAGTACGGAGAATACGCGGTCAACAACGTGCTCTTCAAGTTATTCCCCGCGGCCATGGAAAGTCAGAGCGCGGTCGAATGCGCTTTCCGGTTGCATCCGATCGTCAAGGACCGCATCGAGGATATCGAGGAAATCACGATCAGGACGCACAAGAAAGTGTTGGGGGTCATGGATAAACGAGGCCCCCTCACCAATCCCGCCGATCGTGATCACTGCGCCCAATACGTGGTCGCTGTTGCGCTGCTCCACGGGAAGCTCAATGCTTCCGATTTCGACGACGAGTTCGCGGCTGACCAGCGCATCGATCGGCTGCGAGAGAAGATGAGCATAGTCGAAGAGCCTCGCTATACCCGCGAGCGTCTCGATCCACAGAAGCGGTCGAATTCCAACTGCATCCACGTGCGCTTCAAGGACGGAAGCGCCGCGCCGGCTATCGAGGTGGAATATCCGGTGGGCCATCCGCGCCGGCGCAGCGAGGCCATACCATTGCTGGAAGCAAAATTTGGTTTGCATCTTGGATACCGCTTCCCCAAGAAACAGTGTGAGGCCATTCTCGATATCTGCATGGACCAGGCGCGGCTGGAGGCAACGCCGGTCAATGAATTGTTGGACCGATTCGTGATTTGACGATGTCTGAATGTCGCTTGACACGACAAAAGTTCGGCGTTATATGTTTGTCCCGGGGGGGTAATTCGTTTTACTCAGTTCCCGGCAAATCGCATTGCCTGATGAACGAATCGGCCCGCCATTCCAGCCCTTCCCGGCATACGCACCGCCGTGCGGGTCTCGAGGTCCTTCCCCGACATCCTCCTGGTCGGGAACCATGATGCTCCACAAGCCCGTTTTTCTCCGCGATTTCCGCGGCAGAACCTGCTCAGCTCTTCAATGACTGACCATCCTATGCCGAGGCCAAAAGTGAATGCTCGAGATGGTTCCAATGGTTGTGTGAACGAGCGTATGTGTTTTTCCCCGCGCTTGAGTCATGACGTGCATACCCCGTACACGAGGAAGGAGTTCGCTCGTCTTGGCGCGCGAGCAAGATCGACGGTCGGACATTTCTTAGTGTTCGTCATATTGGCCTTCCAACCGGCCGTTCATGCTCAAAGTTATCCGAGCAAGCCGGTGCGCATCGTCACCTCGCAACCAGGCGGCACCAGCGCTTTCGTGGCCCGTATGTTGGCTCAAGGGCTGGCCGGTCCGCTGGGCCAGCAGGTGATCGTGGACAATCGGGTCGCAGTCATCGCCATAGAGGCGGTGGCGAAAGCGCCCCCCGACGGCTATACGTTGCTCGTAATGAGCAATCTGTTGTGGATGCTGCCGCTGCTACAGAGCACGAGCTTTGATCCGGTGAAGGATTTCCTGCCGGTCAGCCTCACGGCAACCTCGCCAAATATTCTGGTCGTGCATCCGTCGTTGCCCGTGAAGTCCGTCAAACAACTGATCACTTTGGCCAAAGCGAGGCCCGGGGAACTGAATTTTGCAACGTCCGGAACGGGCGCCTCGAACCATCTCGCGGCAGAGTTGTTCAAGGCGATGGCCGGCATCGATATCGTGCGCATCAATTACAGGGGCGGCGGCCCGTTGCTTATCGCCATGCTTGGCGGTGAGGTACCGATATCCTTTGCGAGTGCAGGCGCTGTTGCGCCACACTTGAAAGCGGCTCGGTTGAGAGCGCTCGCGGTAACGAGTGCGCACCCGTCGGCGCTGCTGCCGGGATTGCCTCCGGTGGCGGAGACACTGCCTGGCTATGAGACCGTCGCCATGTATGGAGTGTTCGCGCCGGCCGGAACTCCGGCGGCGATCATCAGCCGCTTAAACCAGGAGATCGCGCGTTTCCTCCGCACGCCGGAGGCGAAGGAACGGTTTCTTAGCACCGGAATGGAAACGGTCGGCAATTCCGCGTCTGAATTTGGAGCCGCGATGAAATCGGATCTTTCGAAGATGGCTAAAGTCATCAAGGAAGCTAACATCCAAGCACAGTAATGCAGAACAGGAAAGGGCATTTATGGCTGATGCTAGTCTGGGCGCATACAACATCGAGGATTTGCGCGAGATTGCGCGCAGGCGATTGCCGCACGGCCTGTTCGAATATCTGGACCGCGGCACGGAAGACGATGTGTCGTTGCGGAACAATCGGACGGCGTTCGAACAGATCGGTTTGAGGCCACGGGTGCTGGTCGATGTGTCGAAGCGTAACCAGGAGGTGACGCTGTTCGGACGGTCGATCAAGATGCCGCTGGTAATCGGGCCCACGGGGTTTGGCGGGCTGTGTGCGTATCAGGGGGAGTTCGCGCTCGCAAAGGCTGCGGCGGCGGCGGGGGTGCCGTATGTGTTGGGAGCAGCCTCGCTGACCGCGATGGAAAAAGTCGTGGAGCAGAGCGGGGGGGCGAACCTGTGGTTTCAGATCACCATGTGGCCGGACCGCAAGCTGTGCCACACGCTGGTCGAGCGCGCGCGTGTGGCGGGTTTCCAGGCGCTGGTGGTGCTGGTCGATGCCGCGGTGCTTGGCAATCGGGAATATAACCGGCGTAACGGTTTCATGATTCCGTTTCAGCTCACGTGGCGCAGTGCATTCGACCTCTTGCATTTTCATTGGCTGTGCGGGGTAATCCTGCAGTACGTACTGCGGGAAGGTGGCTTGCCAAGCCACGACAATTACCCGGAAGAGCTTGGCCGCAGATTGACCTCGGGGCGCACGAGCGCGGGGAGGAAGCGAACCAAGACCGATTCCCTGTCCTGGGAGGATTTGCGCGCCCTGCGCAAGGTGTGGCCGCATCCGCTCATCGTGAAAGGCATTTTGAGTCCGCGCGACGCGGTCCTGGCCGCCGACTGCGGCGCCGACGGCATCGTCGTCTCGAATCACGGCGGGCGCAATCTGGATGGGGCGATCGCGCCGATCACCGCGCTGCCGCAGATCGTCGATGTGGTGGGCAAGCGGCTGACCGTGTTGATCGACAGCGGATTCAGGCGGGGAAGCGACGTGGTGAAGGCGCTGGCGCTGGGAGCGAAAGCGGTGCTGTTGGGGCGCGCGCCGCTGTATGGCTTATCGGTGGCGGGACAGGCGGGGGTGACGCGGTCGCTGGAGATCTTCCGCGACGAAATCGATCGTGTGATGGCCCTGCTCGGTTGCAACAGCGTGGCTGAGCTCGCCCCCGAGCTGCTCAGCTGGAATAGATAGCACGTTCTTCTGTCCGGGAGGATTTATGCTGAAACGGCATCCCCTGACACGAACTTTATCAGTAGGCATGATGCTATTGGCCGTGGGAGCTGCCGCCGCGCAAGATTATCCCAACAAGCCCATTCGCTTCGTTACGAGCGCGGTGGGCGGAAGCGCCGACGTCGTAGCCCGTTTGATTGCAGCCCAGCTGTCGGGCAGTTTCGGCACGCTGGTGGTCGACAATCGGGGAAGCGGGTTAATGGGCGAGATCGGAGCCAAAGCGCCTCCCGACGGATATACCCTGCTGCTCGCCGGGCCCACGTTCTGGGCGGCGCCATTTTTCTTTCATGACCTGTCCTGGAATCCGGTCAGGGATTTCTCGCCGATCACCCTGGCGGCAAGCGCTCCCAATATTCTCGTTGTACATCCCTCCTTGCCCGTGAAGTCGGTGAGGGAACTGATCGCTCTCGCCTCGGGGAAGCCGGGCATAAGCGCTAACCTAAGGATTGCCGTCCAAGGCCAAGAAGCGCTACACTCTGCCCGGAGGAGGGCGGAGCGATGGA
>JACQGO010000082.1 GCA_016199485.1 Betaproteobacteria bacterium | reverse complement strand
CCTGCTGTTCTGCTTCGCGGCGGCGGGCGGGGCGCAGCCCGCCGCCTGGAAACCGGAGAAGAACGTCGAGATCATCGTGGGTGCAAGCCCCGGCGGCACCCTCGACAAGATGGGGAGAACGATACAGAGGATCCTCCAGGAACGCCGGATGCTGGAGGTGAGCAGCATCGTCGTCAACAAAGCCGGCGGTGGCGGCAACGTCGGCTGGACCTATCTCAGCCAGCATCCGGGAGACGGGCATTACCTCGCGGTCGGCTCGGCGACGCTGCTCACCAACCACATCACCGGGAAAAGCGCGTTCAATTACACCGATTTCACGACTGCCGCCGTGCTCTCCAGCGAGTACGTCGCGTTCGTCGTGAAGACGGACTCGCCGATTCAGAGCGGACGGGACCTGGCCGCGCGGCTGAGGAAAGATCCCGCGGCCGCGAGCATCGCGGTGTCCACCAGCGCCGGCAACACCAGCCACATCGCGGCTGCGCTCGTCGGGCGGACGGCGGGCGCCGACGCCAGGAAGATGAAAATCGTCGTCTTCAACTCGGGCGGGGACTCGATGACGGCGCTCCTCGGCGGGCACATCGACGTGGTGACGATCAGCGCCGCCGGCGCGGTGCCGCAGGCGCAGGGGGGGAAAGTGCGCATCATCGGGCTTGCCGCAGCGCGCCGGCTGCACGGCGCGCTCGCGGAGGTCCCCACCTGGAAAGAACAGGGCATTGACGTCGTGGTCGATAACTTCCGCTCGCTCAAGGGTCCGCGCGGGATGAACCCCGCACAGATCGCCTACTGGGAGGAAGTCGCGGCGAAGCTCGTGAACACCGACGAGTGGAAAACGGAAGTGGACCGTAACTTCCGGGCGATGAACTACATGCGCAGCAAGGAAAGCCGGACGTACCTCGAGGCGCAGTACCGCGAGCTCAGGGCGGTGCTGGTCGAGCTCGGGCTGGCAAAGTAGGCACAGCAAAGCGGGTGGTCGCGGCATGTTGCGAACACTACGGTTTGCGTGCGCAACAAGAAAGACTAGAAGCGATCTCAAAAACAGCTTGAAACCGCCGATGGACGCCGATCACATCAACACCGAAAAACGGTTAGCAGGAGATTTCATCCGCGTTCATCGGCGTTTATCTGCGGTTGATGAGTGGCTTTGATTTTTGAGATGAGCTCTACATGGTGACGACGACAACGCCAGAGCTGGATTTCCTCACCATCGCCGAGGCGGCGCAGCTCATCGCGGCGCGCGAGCTCTCGCCTGTGGAACTGACGCAGGCGCTGCTCGCGCGGATCGAGGCGCTCGACCCCCAGATCAACGCCTTCATCACGGTGACCGCAGATCTCGCGCTGAAGCAGGCGCGCGCAGCGGAACGCGAAATCGCGGCCGGGCGCCATCGCGGCCCGATGCACGGCATTGCGTTCGGCCTCAAGGACATCTATAACACGGCGGGGATCCTCACCTCGGCGCATTCGAGGATTTGCATCGACAACATCCCGCACGAAGACGCGGCGGTGGCCACCCGGCTCTACGCGGCGGGCGCAGTGTTGCTCGGCAAGCTCGCAACCCACGAGTTCGCGCACGGCGGTCCCTCGTTCGACCTGCCGTGGCCCCCGGCGCGCAACCCGTGGAATACCGCGCATTATCCCGGCGGATCGAGCAGCGGCTCGGGCGCAGCCGTCGCTGCGGGGCTGGTGCCCGCCGCGTTCGGTACTGACACCGGCAGCTCGATCCGCTCTCCCGCGTCGTTGTGCGGCGTCGTCGGACTGAAGCCCACCTTCGGCCTGGTGAGCCGCGCCGGCGTCATACCGAACAACTTCAGCTTCGACTACTGCGGACCGCTCACCCGCACGGTCGAAGACTGCGCGATCGTGCTGCGGGCGATCGCGGGTTACGATCCCGGGGACCCCGCCAGCAGCAACCGGCCGCTTCCCGACTACCGCGCGGCGCTCTCTCCCGACATTCGCGGCCTGCGCATCGGCGTGCTGCGGCACTTCTGGGAGGAGGATCTGCCCGCCGGCGAGCAGATGTGCCGCGCGATGGAAGAGGCGATCGGCGTGCTCTCCCGGCTCGGCGCGCGCCTGGAAGATGTGCGGATGCGCCCGCTGCAGGACTACTGGGACGTGAAGGTCGTGATCGGCGAGCCGGAAGCGTTCTCGGTGCACCAGAAGGACTTGATGCAGCGGCCGGGAGACTACGGCATCATCATTCTCGGCCGCATGCTGGCCGGCTGCTTGTTCCAGGCGATCGATTACGTGCAGGCGCAGCGCGAGCGCCGCCGCATGATCGAAGAGATGGGGCCGCTTTACGAGAAGTACGACGTGCTCCTGAGCGCGGGCGCGGGCCCCGCGCAGCGGCTCGAAGCGCAGCGCACGATAGGCTTTCTCGACAAGTGGGAGCGCCCCAGCATTTTCGCCCCGTTCAACGTGACCGGCGCCCCGGCGCTCGTGCTGTGCAACGGCTTCAGCAAAGAAGGGCTT
This sequence comes from Betaproteobacteria bacterium, assembly GCA_016199485.1. Classification (GTDB taxonomy): domain Bacteria; phylum Pseudomonadota; class Gammaproteobacteria; order Burkholderiales; family SG8-41; genus JACQGO01. The sequence continues at coordinate 6,286 of JACQGO010000082.1, read as the reverse complement.
CCGCTCGGGATGCAGATCGCGGGCCGGCCCTTCGACGAGGAAACGGTACTCAGGGCCGCCTACGCCTACGAGCAGGCGACTCCCTGGCACGCCAGGCACCCGCAGCTTGTTCCCGGAGCGGCGCAGATCCCGATCACCCCGCCGGTTCACGCTTTCAACGCGGATCACCTCGATCCGCGCGCGCGCCTCCTGGTCGAGATGCTCGCCGAGCGCGCCGGCTTGAAGCTCGACGAAAAGCTGTTCGCGCTGCTGTGCGAAGCCGCGCCCCACGCGCTGGCGATGGCCGGCCGCATCCGGCGCCGCCGCGATCGCGCCGACGAGCCCGCCAACGTGTTCCGCCTTCCCGGCACGGATTGACAGGCTTTCTTGACCGCAGTTGCTCGTGGATCCGGACGACGCGATGCCAAAACCGATCGTATCTGTAGTGGGAACCGGGGGAACCATCGCCTCGAAATACGACGCGAGCATCGGCGGCCATGTATCGGCAGCCACGGCCCGGGACCTGGTCGCCGCCGTTCCCGAGCTCGCCGACCTGGCGGAGGTGCGGGTCATCGAACATTCCAACGTGAACAGCGCTCTCATGGACACCGCGACGGCGTTCGCCTTGCGCAATACGTTGCGCAAGGTCCTCGCCGACGACGCGGTCGTGGGCGCGGTCGTCACGCACGGCACGGCGACGATGGAGGAAACCGCCTACCTGATGGATCTCACGCTCGGGAGCGGGAAGCCGGTGATCATGACCGGTGCCCAGCGCAATTTCGACGAAAAGGACGCCGACGGTCCGCGCAACCTGCTCTACGCCGCCATGGTCGCGGTCCATCCCGAAACGCGCGGCCGCGGAGTCCTGATCTGCGTCGGCGGCGAAATTCATTCGGCGCGCGATGCGACAAAAGTCCACCCGGAGCACCTGACCGCTTTCAAGGGACGGGACGGGGGAGCGGTGGGGATGGTCACAAAGCATGGCGTGACCTTTCTCGGGGTGCCGGAAAGGCGCCTCCATCTCGAAGTCGATCACGTCAGACCAGACGTGCAGCTCATCCGCATGGCCCAGGGCGCGAACGATCTGCTGCTGCGCGCCTGCATCGGGGCACCGGTCGACGGCATCGTGGTCGAGGGCACAGCGGCGGGCAACGTGAACCTCGCCTTTTACCGCGGCATCTGTGACGCGCTGCAAGCCGAAATTCCCGTCGTGGTGGCGACCCGGCTGCCCGCGGGGGCTCCCCATCCGGGGAAAGCCTATCAGGGCGCCTTCAGCAGTCTCCTCGAGCAGGGAGCGATTTCAGCAGGTTACTTGAGCGGACTGAAAGCGCGCATATTGCTCATGGTGGCGCTCGCCCATACTCAGGATCGGGGTGCACTGCGCGAGATATTCGCGCGTGCAGGGGGCGCCCGTTGACCCGTTCACCGGCGCGTTCGTTTCCCGGGAGCCGCGAATCGGCAGGGTAGCCGCCGGATGGCGCATCGCGGCGGCGGATCGCGGCAGCACGTTCTGGAATACACGGAGAGAACGCAATGGTTTCTGCACGAAGCGCAGTAAGACGGGTTAGCACGGCGCTGCTCACGGCAGCGCTGGGAAGCGTGCTCGCCGCGGCGGACGGCCGCGCCCAGACAGCGGGCTGGAAGCCGGAAAAGACCGTCGAGATCGTGGTCGGCGCGAGCGCGGGCGGCGGTAACGACCGCATGGCGCGCACCATCCAGAGAATATCGCAGGAGCGCAAACTCGTCGATGTGACGAGCGTCGTGGTGAACAAGCCGGGCGGCGGCGGGACCATCGGCTACAGCTACCTCAACCAGCACGCGGGCGACGGGCACTACCTGATGATCGCTACGGCTACGCTGCTCACCAACCATCTCACCGGCAGGAGCGCCTTCAGTCACCTCGACTTGACGCCGCTCGCTTATCTGTTCGACGACTACACCGCGCTCGCGGTCAGGGCGGACTCCCCGTTCAGAAACGGGCGCGAGCTGCTCGATCAGGCGACGAAGGACCCGGGGTCGGTCAGCGTGGGGCTCGCCACCAGCCTCGGCAACCACAATCACGTCGCGTTCGCGCTCGCCGCGAAAGCCGCGGGCGCCGATGTCAGGAAGCTCAAGGTGGTAGTGTTCCAGTCGACCGGCGACGCGACCACCGCGCTGCTCGGCGGGCACGTGAGCGCGGTCATGTCCTCGCCCTCGACCGTCGCCCCCCATATGCGGTCCGGGAACCTGCGCTCGCTCGCGGTTTCCTCCCCGCGCCGGATGGCTGGCGTGTTTTCCGAGGTGCCCACGTTCCGGGAACAGGGATACGACGCGGTCGTCGTCAACTGGCGCATCGTGACCGGCCCCAGGGGCATGAGCGATGCGCAGACCCGGTACTGGGACGGCGTTTTCGCGAAGCTTGCCGCAATCGAAGAGTGGCGGAAGGACGTCGAGCGCCAGCTGTGGGTGAACAATCACCTCGACAGCCGCCAGAGCCGGAAGTACATGGATGCGCAGTACGAGCTGCTGCACACCCTGCTCGCCGAGCTCGGGCTGGTCAGGAAAAAGGAGGGTAATCCATGAAACCCGCGCTGGACTTCATCGAGATCGTCGAACGCGCCGCGAAACCGCGAACGACCGGGCTCACCCTGGTGCGCGACCCCGGATTCGGGCTGCAGATGCTGCGCGTGCATCTCGAGACCGCGGCGCCGTTCATCGACTACGCCAAGATGCGCAACCTCACGCCGCGCCTGTTCCCGGAATCGCTGCTCGTCGACAAGGTCGCGCTCTACCGGGAATACCAGATCGAGGTCTTCTTCGGCGGCATCGTGTTCGAGGCCGCCTGGCTTCAGGGACAAGTCGACCGGGCGATCGCCTATGCTTCCCGGTTCGGCGTCAAGACCGTGGAAATCTCGGACAACATCATCACGCTCTCGCTCGAGGAAAAGCTCGATTTCGTGCGGCGCTACCTCGACGCCGGCGTCAGCGTGCTCTACGAATGGGGCAAGAAGTACCCGACCGCGCCGCTCGAACCCGTCCGGGCCGCCGACGAGATCGGGCGCCTGCTCGCGCTCGGCGTCTCGCGCGTGATCCTGGAAGAAGCCGAGCTGTCGCTGCTGTTCAAGTCGGAACGCGGCCGCAGGGTGCTGAAGGAGCTGATCGGCGCGGTGGGCGCCGCGCACGTCATCTTCGAGACCGCCGACACCGAGCAGCAGGTCTGGCTCATCAACGAGCTCGGACCGGATGTGAACCTCGGTCCCAACGTCGCGCTGGAAGAAGTGCTGTGGCTCGAGCCGACGCGCCGCGGGCTCGGGCGCGCGAGCGGCTACACCGCGCTCACGAAGCGGCTGCCGAAAAAATAGGAAAAATCCCGCACGCCCCCAAGGCCGGTCACGATGCCGGGCGCGTCGCGACGGCGCGCGCCTTGATATAGCGCAACGCCGGGACGGCGAACACCGCAGCAAGCGCCACCACGAACACCGCGGAGATCGGGCGCGTGACGAAGATGCTCCAGCTGCCGTGCGAGATCGCGAGCGACTGGCGCAGCGAGGTTTCGATCAGAGGACCGAGCACCACACCGAGCACCGCGGGCGCCGCCGGAAAGTCCAGCTTGCGCAGAAAATACCCGGCCACCCCGAACGCGAACAGCAACCATAGATCGAAAACCGTTTCGTGCAGGCTGTAGACCCCGATCACGGCGAGGATCAGGATTACCGGGTAGATCACGTAGTACGGCACCCGCAGCAGGCTCGCGAACAGCGGCACCATCGGCAGATTGAGGATCAGCAGCAGCACGTTGCCGATGTACATGCTGGCGATCAGGCCCCATACCAGCTCGGGCTGGTCGCGGAACAGGAACGGCCCCGGGCGCACGCCGGTGATGATCATCCCCCCCAGGATGAGCGCGGCGGCGCCAGAGCCGGGAATGCCGAGAGAGAGCAGTGGCACCAGCGCGCCGGTCGCCGCGGCGTTGTTGGAGGCCTCGGGGCCGGCGACGCCCTCGATCGCGCCGCGTCCGAAGCGTTGCGGCTCCCTGGCGAGACGCCGCTCCACCCCGTACGTCATGAACGAGGCGATCGAGGGCCCCGTGCCGGGCAGCACGCCGATGATGAAGCCGACGACGGAGCCGCGAAAGATCGGCAAAGTGCTTACTTTCATATCCGTCCAGGTCGGCAGCAGATCACGAAACCGCTTTGGCGAGCGGAACACCTCTCCGCCCGACTGCTCGCCGATGCTGAGCAGCACCTCGGCCACCGCAAAGAGGCCCATCACCAGGATGACGAACTCGATACCGTCCATCAGTTGGAGGAAGTCGAACGTGAGCCGCTCGACGCCGGTCACCAGGTCGAGCCCCACGGTGGAGACCACGACGCCCAGCGTGGCCATCGCCAGCGCCTTTGCGAGCGATTTGCCCCCGATCAATCCCACCATGGCGAGCGCGAGCACCATGAGCACGGCGTATTCCGGCGGCCCGAATCTGAGGCCAAAGCTGGAGAGCGGCACCGCCACCGCCATCAAGGCGACGACGCTCAGCGTCCCGGCGATGAAGGAGGCGATCGCGGCGATGCCGAGCGCGGCCCCCGCGCGGCCCTGGCGCGCCATCTGGTAGCCGTCGAAGCAGGTCACGACCGAGGAAGTCTCGCCCGGGATATTGACGAGGATCGAGGTCGTGGAGCCGCCGTACATCGCGCCGTAATAAATCCCCGCCATCATGATCAGCGCCGGTATCGGCTCCATGCCGAAAGTGAACGGCAACAGGATCGCGAGAGTCGCCGCGGTGCCGATTCCGGGCAGGATGCCGACAAAAGTGCCGGCCACCACGCCCATCGCGCAAAAGAGCAGGTTGCCGGGCGTCAAAGCAACGCTGAATCCCTGGAGCAGGCTCGCTAGAACTTCCACTTGAGCACCCCGGCCGGCAGCGGCGTCTGGAGCAGGGTTACGAAAATGAGATGGACGCCGATGACGATGCCCACGGAGAGCGCGAGCGACCGCCCCACGGGGCGCCGCTCCACCCAGAAGAAAATCGCGAACAGGAACAAAGCGGTCGCGACCGTGAAGCCGGCAACGTCGAACAACGCGATATAAACGAGCAGGATGGCGCTCACCAGAAGAGGCTTGCGCAACACGTGCGCCTCGAACGCGTTGCTCCCACCGTCTTTCACCCAGCCCGAAAACGCGACGATCGCGCCGAGAAGCACGAGCCCGCCGCCCAACGTGACCGGCAGAAACGCGGCGTCAGGTCCGTACTCGGACCAGAAGGCGAGCGGCCATGCGCCGTAGACGACCACCGCACCTGCGGCCGCAACAAGAGCCCCCGCAACGCAGTCGGCGTAGCGCACGAGTCCCGGGGCCTCCGCGCGGATCACCGCTTCTTCTTCTCGAGCCCCGTGTCCCGGGCAAATTGCGTCATTTCGGGCTGCCTGCTCGCGAGATACTTCGCGAACCGGGCGCCGTCCATGTAGACGTCCTCGAACATGTTCTGGGTGGAGTAGTCCTTCCACGCCTTGGTCTTATAAGCCCTTTCGAGAGCAGCCTCGAGCACCGCCCGGGCGTCCTTCGGGATCCCCGCCGGCGCCGCAAAGCCGCGGCCGACACCGGCGTGGATATTGAACCCCAGTTCCTTCAACGTCGGCACGTCGGGCAACTGCGGCACGCGCTTCTCGGTGGGCACCGCGAGCACCCGTATTTTCTTCGCGTCCACGTGCGGCATCATTTCCGAAAGGTTTTCCGTCGTGAACTGCACGTAGCCGCCGAGGGTGCCGACCACCGCCTCGCCTCCGCTCTTGTGCGAGATGACGTTGTACTTGGCGCCGGTTGCTTTCTCGATCAGGTAGGTGAGCATGTGCCCCGTGCCGCCGATCGAGCCTACGCCGACGTTGATCGCCTTGGGCTCGCGTTTGCCCGCCGCGACGAGATCCTGCAGCGTCTTGTAGGCGGAATCCGCGCGCACCGCGATCACGTTGACGTCGAATCCGAACAGCGCGAGCGGAGTGAACTTGTCGAGTCCAAGGTCGAGCCCGGTGCGCACCGGCGCGGTGAGCAAGGTGGTCGTCGCCACGATGAGCATCGTATGAGGCTCGCCGCGCTTACCGGCGATGTAGCTCAGCGCGACCGCACCTCCGCCGCCCGGTTTGTTCACGACGATCATCGTCTGGGGCAGGATTTTTTCCCGATTCATCACGTCGATCACGTAGCGGCCGAAAATTGCCGCGCCGCCGCTGGGACCGGTGTGGGCGACGACCTCGATCTCCTTCGATGGAAACGTCTGTGGGAATGCGCTCTGAAAAGGCACTGCGCAAGCGAGCGCCCAACCCGCCGCGAACAGCCT
>JACQGO010000009.1 GCA_016199485.1 Betaproteobacteria bacterium | reverse complement strand
CTGGGGCACAACCTCGCGCAACAGCATCCAGGCGGGCGAAGCATCCGGCGAGTCGATCGCGAGCGCGGGGTTCGGCGTGCGGCTGGCGCGCGGCAAGAACTTCAGCGTGCGCGTCGATGTCGCACAGGTTCTGAACGCCGGCGGCGCGCGCGCGAAGAATGACCAGCGCGTCAACGCGGCTTTCGCGTTCGTCTACTGAGAATGTGAAATAGTTCACACTCCCGCCGCATCGTGATCTTGCGGCCCGGAACGCAATGACTATCGGCGGGTCCTGGAGTAAACTGACGACCTTATAAGTGCGCGTGTGCGAGCGGCAGAGGCTTGCAGTACGGCTGACCGATGCGGGGGCGGGATGGAGAAGAACCGGAAGTGCCGGAATGCTTTCAAGCGTAATCTCATTGCAGTAGCGGTCGCTTCGTGTTTTGCCGCTGACCTCGCGGTAGCCAATCCCACCGGCCCGACGGTCGTCGCGGGCCAGGCCTCGTTCCAGCAGGCGGGCACCCTCCTCAGCATCACCAACAGTCCCAGCTCGATCATCAACTGGCGCAGCTTCTCGATCGGGGCGAGCGAGATCACGCGCTTCATCCAGCAGTCGGCGGCGAGCGCGGTGCTGAACCGCGTGACCGGGGGCGATCTCTCGACCATCCTGGGCGCGCTGCAGTCGAACGGGCGCGTTTTTCTTGTCAATCCCACCGGTATCGTCATCGGCAGCGGCGCGCGCATCGACGTTGCCGGGTTCGTCGCTTCGACGCTGAACCTGCCCGACGCGGATTTTCTTGCCGGGCGGATGAGGTTTATTGAAACGCCCAACGCCGGCAGCATCGTCAACCAGGGCGCGATCAACGCGGCCTCCGGCGGCAACGTCTATCTGGTTGCGCCGGAGATCACCAACAGCGGCATCATTACTTCGCCCAGGGGCGAGGTGATTCTTGCGGCGGGCAAGAGCGTCGAACTTGTCAATCCGGGCACACCCGGCATCCGAGTCGAGGTCACCGCACCGGATAACCAGGCGATCAACCTGGGTGAGATCGTCGCGGACAGCGGCCGCGCCGGCATCTATGCGGGGATCATCAGCAACCGCGGGGTCATCCGCGCCGACACCATCGCGGCGGGCGAGAACGGCGAAATCCTGCTCAGGGCGACGAAGAACATCACGCTCGAGCCGGGCAGCGTGATCTCTGCTTCCGGCGCGCCGGGCGGTGTCCATGATGGTGGCACAGTGCGCATCGTCGCCGACGACACGCTCGACATGCAGCGCGGCTCGGCGGTGCGCGTGGACGGAGGCATCGACGGCGGCAACGGCGGGTTCCTCGAGCTCTCCGGCAAGCAGAAAATCGCGCTCAACGGCGAATTCACCGGCCGCGCGCTGAAAGCGGGATACAAGAACGGCTCGCTGCTGCTCGATCCGCTGAACATCAACATCGTGGCGGATTCTTCGGTGCTTGCCACCGTTGCGGTGGGCCCGAATTTTCCGGGATATGTCGTCGTATCGCCGGACGGCAGCCGCATCTACTCGGGCAGCTTCAACGTCGGGTTCGTCACCGTCATAGATACGGCCACGAATGCGGTCGTTGCCACAATACCGGTCGCAGGCGCCGTGGCGATCGCGATCAAGCCCGATGGCACGAGGGTTTATGCCGTCGATCAGACGGGACCCGGAGTGCCAGGCACGTTATCAGTGATTGATACCGCGACAAATACGCTTATTGCGATTGCCGCAACCGGGTACGGCTCAAACCATATCTCGATGCGGCCGGACGGCACCAAGGCGTACATCACCAACGGCAATGACAGCAGACTGACGGTGCTCAACACCGCGGACAACACGACTGTTCAGGTGAACATTCAAAGCGGACCCTCGGGAAGCGCGGTCACGCCCAATGGTGCATTCGTGTATGCGAACAACGGCGCTTCAAACAGCGTTTCAGTCGTCAACACGGCCACGAACAGCGTGGTTACCACCATCGGCGTGGGCGCCAATCCGCAATGGATCGTAGTCCGGCCGGACGGCGCCCGCGCCTACACCGCGAATCTCTCCGGGAACAGCGTTTCGGTCATCGACACCAACCCCGCCAGCCCCACGGTCAACACGGTCCTTGCCACGATTGGCGTCGGCAGTCAGCCGCGCCATATCGTCACCTCACCGGACGGATCGCGGCTGTATGTGACGAATGGCACGGGCAACTCGATTTCGGTGATCGATACCGCAACCAACCTGGTAGTCACGACGGTGCCGGTGGGTACGGGACCCAGCGCGGCATCGATCAGCCCGGATGGAAGTCGAGTCTTCGTGACGAACCGAACCACCGACAATGTCTCGGTCATCAGCACCGCAACGAACACCGTCGTGAACACCGTCCCCGTGGGCGACGATCCGATCTTCTCGGCGGCAAGACCCGACGGCCGCAGGGTGTACGTGACCAACCGCCTCGGCCCGAGCGTTTCGGTGATCACCTTGGCTCCTGATAATACCGGGGGGGACGGCATCATACTGGCGGGAGAAAGCCCGACCTCGACCCTGGACATCGCGCCTTCCGCGCTGAACGGCTTGTGGTCCACCGTATCGCTGGCCGCGCTCAATAACGTGTCGGTCCTGTCGCCGATCGGCAACGCGGACGTGAACAACGGGTCCGCCGGCGGATCGTTGAACCTCAGTGCCGGCAATAACGTCCTCATCAGCGCGCCGATCGGCACGTCCGGCACGCGCTTCGATCACGATCTCTCGCTCAACGCCGGCAACGATGTCATCGTCAACAGCGACATCTACCTCGGCAACCGCACGCTGACGCTCGCCGCGAATGTTACGGCGCTTGATGGCGTCAACACGACCACCGGCAACGTGACCATCACCCCGACGACCGCGCCCGTAACGGTGGACACGCTGGGCTCGATCAAGGTCTCCGGCGTCGACTTCAACGTGCTCGGCGGCACCAATAAGGCGGTAACGGTCACCGCCGGCGTTGACCTGATCGTGGGCAATCACCCCGACCTCGGCGGCGGCCTGCCCGAGCTCACCGGCAGGATGCTGGTGCAGGGCGGGACCGCCAGCAACTTCGGCGACGCCTCAGCCACGGTTCACGCGAACGGCAACGTTTTCATCAAGGCGGGCAGCGTCGAAATCCGCGGCGGCACCGCAGACGCAAGCGCATTGGACAACAGTTTCAATACCGCGACCGCCAATGCCGAAGTATCGGCCGGCAACAACCTGAAACTGATCACGACCAGCGGCGGGCTGACGGTCGCCGGCGGGAGCGCTACTGCCAGGGCCTTTTACAACGGCTCTACGAACAATTCGGCAACCGCCAACGCGAACGCCAGCCTCGCCGCTACTAACAGCATGACACTCGAGGTTGCCGGCGGGATTACGGTGCAGGGGGGCGACTCCGCCCAGGCCAGCGCGTACTACACCGGACCTAACATCGCTACAGCCAATGCCAATGCTTCTGTCACGGCCGGAACGACGCTCACCCTGGACGCGGCGAGCCTGGAAGTACGCGGCGGTGACTCCGCGAGAGCCTCGGCGAGTTCCGGGGGTCCCAATACGGCGACAGCCAACGCCAACGCTACCCTTTCCTCGGGCGGCAACATGACGTTGATAGTGGGCACCGGCGGCATGAGGGTGCGGGGCGGCGACAATGCTTTCGCTTCCGCTTCGAGCGGAACGACGGGTTTAAATACAGCCAGGATCGATGCCAATGCGCTGGTGTCTTCAGGCGGGTTGCTCACGCTCACCGTCTCGGGCGGCGGCTTGACGGTGCGGGGCGGGGACAATGCCGTTGCATCCAATTCCTCGGGTGACGGCCTGATTACGGCGCTGGTCAACGTGAAGTCCTCGGTGCTGGCGAACGCGATGGATCTCACCGTGACCGACGATGTCGTCATTCGCGGAGGCAATAGCGCGCGAGCTCTTGCGAGTTGCTGTAACAGCAGCAGTGCTCAGAATACGGCGACGACGACTGCTGACGCTCTCGTACGCGCCACCAATAACCTGACGCTAACCATCAACGCCGGTGAAGGCAACTCCCTGACGGTGGCGGGCGGCGATAACGCAAAGGCATCCGGTACCGAGGCAAGCGGCCAGAGCCGCAATCTGACGGTAAACACCAACGCCGAGCTTTCCGCGGGCGGGAATCTCACCGTGATCATGAACAACCAGGGCCCCGTTACGGTGCGTGGTGGAGATCGTGGAAGCAGCGGTGCGGCGAGGGCATCGGCTTCGTCGAGCGCGTTGAGCGTGATCTCAACAGTGAACGCGCGCGGCAAGATGGCGGCGGGCGGGCTGGTCGAAATCAAAGGCCCCGCGGGGCTAGTGACGGTGCGCGGGGGCGATAATGCCAGAGCCAGTGCATACGGTTCGAGCATCGCCGTTACGAGTGCGACGATGAACGTCGAGGGGCAGATCACGGGCGGGAGCGTGAAGATCACCAGCTCGGGCCTGACCGTGCGCGGCGGCAACGGCGCGAGCGCGAGCGCTACGGACAACGTGGGAAACACGGCGACCATTACCGCAAACGGTCTCCTCAACGCAACCTCCGCCTTGGATCTCATCATCTCCGGGGCGATGAACGTGGCGGGCGGCAGCGCGGCGCGCGCCACCGCGCGCTACGCCGGCAGCGGGAACACGAATCAGGCTACCACAAGCGCCGGTGCGCTGGTGACAGGAGGCAACATCACGATATCTGCGGGAAGCCTCACGGTTTCCGGCGGCGTGCAGGGTTCGTCCGACCGAGCGGCATTCAACGGCAGCAGCGGCGCCAACCGCGCGACCACGCTCGCCAACGCGAACATCGTGGCAACCGGGAACCTGGCGTACACCGGAGGGCCGGTGACGCTCCAGGGCGGGACGGCGCGCACGCAGGGCTCGAGTGGGAGCGCGAACTCGGCCATTGCGGAGGCGAGCGCCGGGATTCAGGTCGCCGGCACCAAGACGCTCAACATCACCGGCGACCTCCAGATCCTCGGCGGCTCGGCGCTCGACAGCGTTGTCGCGCCCAACGTGGGCAGCGCCGTTGCCCGCGCGGTGCTCGACCCCGGAGCGCTCGATGCGACGGCAAGCGGGAACGTGGTGCTTTCTGATGGAACCGTAACGGGAACCGGATCCGCCTATTCGGCCGTGATCGCGAGCGGGGTCACGCTGCAGGCCGACGGCATGAGCATCGGCGGCACGATCAACGCCGGGGGCGGCACCGTGATCCTGCGTCCGAATTCAACCACGCGCAACATCAATATCGAGAGCGGCGCGACGAGCGGGGTGCTGAGCCTCAACCCCTCCGAGTTGCAGAAGATCACCGCCGGCGCGCTCGAAATCGGCCGCACGACCGACACCGGCACGCTGAGCGTCAACACCGCGCTCAACACGACGGACGTGAACGCGTCCACGCTCAGGCTGCAGCACCAGAACATTTCGGTGAACAGCGATATTGGAAGCGCGGTGACACCATTCCAACACGACCTTGCGCTGCTCGCCGGCAACGGCGTAAGCATCAACAAGTCGATCGTGTTGCACAGCGGCGGAAGCCTGGCGCTCGTTGCCGCTACTGGTGATCTCGACATCATGTCCTCCACCGTTCCAACGCGCGTGGAGTCTCTCGACATGGCGCTGCTGGCCGGCGCCAACGTGAATGTCGGCAGCGCTTCGGGAACCCAGTCCACCACCGTGCTTGCAAACCGGCTGCTGACCGTCGGGGCGGCAAGCAATTTCACGGTGCGGGGCGGAGCGGAGG
>JACQGO010000008.1 GCA_016199485.1 Betaproteobacteria bacterium | reverse complement strand
GAGCTGTTTGCGCTCGACCTCGCGCTCACCCTCGAGGGCGGAATCGACCGCAACGCGCTGCCCACGCGCGAGCGCACCGCCGCCGGCCTGCGGCTCAAGCCCGGCGACCGGCCGCCCTATCAGGAGCACTGGGACGCGGACCGACCCGCTTCGAACGACTGACTCCGGCTGCCTGCGGAAGCGACGGCGCGACCACGGCGGTGCTAGAGTGAAAACGGCCTGCGCAACGGGACAATGCGCCCGGCAGGGGCGTACCACCCCTGCGGGGCGTAATCGCTCGTGTGCAGATAGCACTCGATGCGCAGCTCGCTGCTTCCCGTTTGAAAGGTCAGCAGGCGGCTCATCGGGACCGGCTTTTTCTTGCGCCCGCCGTGATACCTGGTGAGCGCGGAGACATTGGCAAACGTGACGTCCCAGCGGCGCTCGATCAGCTTCTTGCCGCCGAAGTCGTCGTCCGGAAAAGTATGGGTATGGCCGCCGAGCCATAGGTCGATGCAAGCCGGATGCGCCTCAAAATAGTCGTGGAAGAGGTTGGAATCGGCGTCGTCCCCGACCCAGTACAGATAAGACGCGCCTTCCGCGTCCTCGTAGCGCTTGTGGTAGCCGGCCCGGATGCCCTCCCAGCGTCCCGACGCAGTCGTGGTGTCACGCAGCACGTGATGCGCGCAGGTCACGATGATCCTGTCCTGGTTGCGCTCGACGTTCTCTTTCCACCACTCGAAAGTTTCCATGGTGATCGCGCCGGCCGGGTAACCGCCGTATGCGCCCCTGCCCTTGGGTGGGCCCCCGTCGTTGCGATCTCCCATCATCAGGAACACGACGTTGCCGGCGGTAAAGCTGTAGCGCTCCCATGTTCCCTCGATGGGGAATGGCCGCCACCCGGGATGGACACCGGAAACCGCCGTATTCTCGCCCAGCGGATCGATCCATTTCCGGAACCACCACTGCGTCTCTTCGCCGGGGCCGCTCGCGTCGTGGTTGCCGAGCAGGCAGTAGATCCGCTCGCGCCGGTGTTTCCTGCCCGCGTTGAGCTGCTCCATCACCGGCGAGCCGTCGGCATCCGCGGGAGCCGTCTGCGTGCCGGAGATATCGCCCAGATGCAGCATGATGTCCCAGTCGAACGGCGGGCCGCCTTCGGCGCCGCCGAACTCGCTCTGCTCGATCGGCTCCGCCAGGCTGCGGCGGCCGTGCTTCAGATCGCTGTGCACGTGCGAGCAGGCCGTGGCCCAGACGCGTAAGGTGTTCATCCGGGGATGAAATCGTCGGGCGCGCCGGGGGGGATCGGCGGGTGCGCTTTCAGCGCCTGCTCGAACCCGTGGATCATCCTGCGCACCGGTCCTCTCACCCAGTTATTCGGAGTGAGCACGTCGGTCTCCTCCTTCGGGTCCTGGATGAGGTTGAAGAGGTACGGCGATTCGAGCTTGACCGGTCCCGCGTTCGGCTCCGGCTCCCAGATGAAGTGCATCTTCCAGTTGCGCCACTTCGCCGCCCGCATCTCGTTCTTGATGTAAAAGACGAATCCTTCGCGATTGGAGCGCTCCTGGCGCCCGAGGAAGAAATCGAGCTGATCGACGCCGTCGATCGGCCGATCGGACGGCACCTCGGCGCCGGCGGTGCGCGCGAGCGTCGGGAACAGGTCCGCCACGTGAACGATCTCGTTCGTGACGCGGCCCGCCGCCACGCGCCCCGGCCAGCGGATCATGAACGGCACGCGCAGCGACCCCTCCATCGCCGTGTGGTAGGTGCCGGTCCACGGGCCCGCGGTGCCGCGCCACGGGCGCCGGAATTCCGGTCCGTTGTCGCTGCCGAAGATCAGAACCGTGTCATCTCGCAGCCCCAGCGCGTCGATCTCATCGAGCACCTGGCCGACGCGGTAATCCATCTCGACCATCGCGTCGGCGAAGTCGCCCGCACCCGTCCTGCTCGCGAAGTCGCGGTGCGGCAGCGTCGGGTAGTGCAGCTGGGTGATCGGCACGTACGCGAAGAACGGTTTTTTCGCCCTGACCTGCCGGCGCATGAAGTCGATCGTGCGCGCGACCAGCTCGGCGTCGATGCGCCGGCGCATCTCGAGATCGTAGATTTCCACATTGCGCGCCGGCTCGCCCTTGCGGCCTTCCATCACGTAGGGCAGCGGCACCGCGGACGGGTCGAAACCGGGGGAACTCGTGAACATGCTCTCGTTGGTGGTGCGCGGGATTCCGTACCACTCGTCGAAGCCGCGGTCCTTGGGATAGCGCCCCTCGCGGTCGCCGAGGTGCCATTTGCCGAAGCAGCCGGTCGCGTAGCCGCGCGCGGAGAGCAGTTGCGCGATCGTGATTTCCCACGGGATGATGCCCTGCGGCAGCCCCGCCGGCACCGACTGGAGCGCCCCGGTGCGTATCGGGTGGCGGCCCGTCATCAGCGCCGAGCGCGTCGGCACGCAGTCGCTCTCCACGTTGAAGTTGAGGAATCTCATCCCCTCGGAGGCGAGGTGGTCGATGCGCGGCGTCGGCGCGCCGCGCAGCGCGCCGCCGCCGTAGCAGCCGAGCTCGCCCCATCCGAGATTGTCGGCGAGGATGAGCACGATGTTCGGCAGGCGCGGTTCCGTCGGGTCGCTCATGGAATGCTCTCCCTTTGGTCAAGGTCGTTGATCGTATAGAATCTTCGCATAATTATGCGGCCATCTGACCGGGGAGTGGTGCGATGAAACTCATTTCTGGCTTGCGAATAGCTGAATATTGCGCATGGGCCGGTCTTGCCCTCGTCGCGGCGACGTCGATCCACGCGCAAACTTACCCCAGCAAGGTCGTTCGTGTCATCGTCCCGTATGTTCCAGGCGGGGCGGGCGACATCATTGCACGGATCGTCGGCCAGAAGCTGACCGAAACCTGGGGCCAGCAAGTGGTGGTCGAAAACCGTCCCGGAGCCACGGGGATGATTGGTGCTGCGGCGGTGGCAAAGGCTGCTCCGGATGGTTACACCGTACTGCTCGGATACACGTCGGAAATCGCGATCAATCCGAGCCTGTTTCGCAAAATGGCCTACGACCCCTCGCGCGAATTGATCCCCGTTACGATGGCCGGCGTATTGCCGCTGGTGCTGGTCGCCAATCCGTCGTTGCCGGTGAGAAGCGTGAAGGACATCATCGCGCTGGCCAGAGCGCGTCCGGGAGAGATCATTTACGGGTCCGCCGGTAACGGTACTCCCGCGCACCTGGGCATGGAATATCTGAAGCGCGTGGCAAAAGTTGACATGACGCACGTTCCCTACAAGGGCGGGGCCGAAGTGGTGGCTGCGGTTGTCGGCGGTCACGTCATGCTTTTCTTTTCAGGGATCCCACCGGCTATCCCCCACGTAAAGTCCGGCAGGCTGCGGGCGGTCGCGGTATCCATCCAGCGGCGGGTCTCGAGCCTGCCCGACGTCCCGACGGTGGCGGAGTCCGGCTTTCCGGGGTTCGACATCGCGGCGTGGTTCGGCTACTTCGCCCCGGCGGGCGCGCCTCGAGCCGTGGTCACAAAGCTCAACTCGTCTGTCAACGCCATCCTCAGGAACCCGGAGGTGGCGAAGCTGTTCGAGCAGCAGGGCATCGTCATTTCGGAGACGACGCCCGAGCAGTTCGCCGCCTTCATCCGGGCTGAGGCGCAGAAGTACGCGCGCATCGTCAAGGAATCGGGAGCCGGTGTCGAGTGAGCGGTACGGTCGCGGGAAAGCGCACGACGCATGATGAGCGCAATTGATTTGGCCACGGAGACTGCCGAAGGCTTTGTGCTGCCTCCGTTCGGCATTCCGCTCGAAGATCTCGCGAAGATAGAGCTTGCCGATTCGCGGCGGCGATTCCATTACCGTCATCTCCAGGAACGGCACGACCACGACGTGCTTCGCTACGTCAGCTCGGCGTATCTCGCCTGCGGCGCGCATTCGGGTGATCCGGTCCTTATCCGACGGGTTGCCGTGGAGGCCGTGGCGCTCGGCATCAGCCTTGGCGCGCATCCCTCGTATCCGGATGGTTTCGGCTTCGGGCAGGAACGAGTAAGCCTTTGCAGCGAGGATCTGGAGGCGGTCCTGCTCTACCAGCTCGGCGCGCTGGCATCCGTGGTACGCGGCGTGGGCGCAAGCCTGAAGCACGTGAAATGCCATGGTGCGCTCTCGTTCGATATTTCGTATGAGGAGCAGTTCTGCGAAACAATGGTCAAGGCGGTCAAGAAATTCGATCCGGAAATGATAGTCGTGTTCATGGCGGGATCGCCGGGTTTGCGGTACGCGAGGGAAAACGGGCTGCGCGTGGCATCCGAGGCTTATGTGGATCGAGGTTATGAGCGCAGCGGGCGGCTTGTCCCGCGAAATCACCCTCAGGCGTTGATTGGGGAACCGGCGGAAGCGGCGAAGCGCATCCTGGAAATCGCGAACGAAGGCAAGGTAACCTGCGTCGATGGAACGCGTGTCGATATCGCGGCCGATACGGTGTGCTTGCACAGTGACACGCGTGGCGCGCGGGAGATCGCCGCTGCGGTCTCCGCGGCCCTGAAGAACCATGGAATCGCGGTGCGGCCTCTCGCCGAGATCGTGGGATGACCGGCTTTGCAGCATAAGCGGTGATGTCGAACACTCATCGCCGCCGGCAGGCGTAATTGCTCCTGCGGCGCGCTGGCGGGAAACCGGCGTGTCCGCGGATGAATGACGACCGGTTGACAACCGCGCTTCACCTGTGTTCATCTGCGCTCATCCTTCGTTTACCAGCCGGTTGCGCGAGTGACACTGCCTTTTTTCATCGCGTCGTTGTCGGCGTGGCGCGCGGCGCACGCTCCGACACCGCGCGCCAGGGCGAGCCGTGAGCTGCCTGCGGGCGTAGTGAAGCTCAGCATCAAGGCGGTGCAGGGCGCGCGCAGCGCCGCGACGCTCGGCGCCGAACGCGAGGGCACCGGGGCGGTCATCGGCGAGGACGGGTTGATCCTCACGATCGGCTACCTCATCATCGAGTCGGGCTCGATCATCGTGATGGCCGCCGATGGGCAGATGTACCCCGCGACCGTCGTCGGGTTCGATCACGTGACCGGTTTCGGGCTGTTGCGCGCCAACCCGGCGGTCGCGCGCCGCCCGCTCGCACTGGGCGACTCGTCCGCGGTGCGCGAGCTGCACACGGTGCGGATCGCGACGCACCCGGCGGCAGGCGGCGGCTCGACCGCGTGCGTGGTCGCGCGGCGGCGTTTCGTCGGCTACTGGGAGTACCTAATCGACGAGGCGATCTTCACCGCTCCGCCGCGCTTCGATCACAGCGGGGCGGCGCTGCTCGACGCCGCGGGCAGGCTTGTCGGCATCGGCTCGCTGTGGGTCGGCGACGCGCTCGAGCTCGGCGTCGCGTTTCCCGGCAACATGTTCGTTCCGGTGGATCTGCTCAAACCGCTGCTCACCGACCTCGTTGCAAACGGGCGCCGCGCGGAACTGGCGCGCCCCTGGCTCGGCGTCTATTCGGAGGAGCTTGAAAAGCACGTGGTCATCACCCAGGTGCTTGCCGGCTCGCCGGCGGAGAAGGGCGGATTGCGCCGCGGCGACATCGTGCTCGGCGTGGGCGGCGAGCCGATCGCGAGCCAGGCCGAGTTCTACCAGAAGGTGTGGGGAAGCGGCCCGGCGGGCGCGGAGATCAGGCTGCACGTGCTTCAGGCGAACGTCGTGCGCGCGCTCACCTTGCGCTCGGTCGACCGGCTCGATTACCTACGCCCTTGGCGCGTGCGCTGATTCAGCAGGAAACGTTCACGACAAGCATCGCGCCACGGCCTGAGCGAAGCAACGGTGCTTGAGGTGGCGCAAACTCCATAGCAGCAAGTGATGATCCGGCCGGGCCGCGAGATACGGCGGTCGCGCATCGCCATGCCGGCAGGGGTACACTATGTCCTGCGCGGGTTGTGGTAGATACCGGGCCGCAAGAAGAAGCGTGTTTGCTGTCTCGTCGTGTTCACAGTAGAGTACGGCAATGCTGGATTGGACCACTTGCTCGGCCGTGGAGCGTGACCCGCAGAAAGTCAGCGGGGCGTGGGTCTTTCGCGGCACGCGGGTGCCAGTGAGCGCGCTGTTCGAGAATCTGGAAGGCGGCGCCACCGTGGACCAATTCCTGCAGTGGTTCCCCGGCGTCACGCGGGAGCAGGTAGAAGCCGTCCTCGAGCACGCGGCGCGCAGCGTTCAAATCGCTTGAGAACCAGTCGGGATGCGGATCCTGTTCGACCAGGGGACGCCCGTCCCGCTCAAGCAGCACCTCACCGAACACCAGGTAGAAACCGCGTACGAGCTGGGCTGGTCTCGCCTGACTAACGGCGAGCTCCTGGCTGCCGCTGAAGGCCGATTCGATGCTCTGGTGACAACCGATCGGAATCTGCGGCATCAGCAATCCTTGGCAGGCCGCAAGCTGGCGGTACTGGTATTCTCAACCTCGGCCTATTGCGCCCGATCTTCTCGCCCACCGACTTCATTCAGATCAAGGGTCGCGGCACGCGCAACCACAACTTCCTGGAACAGCTCTTCGACGAATCACTCAAGGAGAGCGTCGCGCGCCCTAAAAAAACCGCCTTCAAGCTCTTCGACTTTTTCGCCAACTACGAATACTTCGAGACCGAGTTCAATTACGACGAAGTTCTGAAACTTCCTCCGACCAAGGCCAGGCGACCGGACGACGGTGGGGGCGAGGGGCCAGTTGTCTACGAGGGCACCTACGAACACCTGGGCGCCGACATCCTCGCCTCGCTCCGCGTTGTGCACATTGCCGCCGAGGGCATGAAGATCGACCGCATGTTCTTCGAGAAATTCGAGAGTACGGTGCGCGAGAACCCCGAGATCGTCGCCGCCGTGGAAACCGGGCAGTGGGAGCGCGTGATTGATTACGTGAACCGTGAGGTATTCGACAAGCCCGAGGAGTACTACACCCTCGAAAAGCTGCGCAAAGCCGCCGCTGTGGACCGCCGCGTAACGCTGCGCGAGATCCTGGAGAAAATCTTCGACCTAATCCCGCGCTTCAAGTCCAAGGACGAGTTGCTTGAAGAGGAGTTCGCCAAGTTCGTCGCCGACTGCAAGCCCGGAGAGGCCACGGCCATTCCGGCCATCAAGACCTATTTCAAGGCTTACGTCACCAGTGGCCGCGTGCGCGAAATCGTCGACACACGACAGTTCACCGACTTGGCGACCAATCCGATGTTCTCGACGCGCGACTTTTAAGGCGGTGCCGCAGAAGTACCGCTCGCTCATTCCCGAATACGTGAAGGACTATGTGTCCCTCAATCAGTTTTCTGCCTGAAGAACTTGCCCGTGCTTGATACCGACACCAAACGCCGCATCGACACCGCCCGCGACATCCTCGTGGGCAAGGTACCCGATCCACGGCAACTACCTGTCTCAGAAGGACATCGAGATCTGCCTTGGTTTCGACGTTGAGGCGCTGGCTCGCGACGTGAACATCGCGCAGGTGCGCGAGCTGCATCAGACTTTGCAGTCCAGCTTTGGCGAGGCCGAAATTGACGCCGCCGCGCAGAACGAGGTTGCGTTCTGCGACGCGCTGGACACCAACGACAGCACGGCGGACCCGCCGGGGGAAAAGGGAAAGGCGCCCGCAGGTAATAACTCTCTCCGAGGAGCAACCCGTCTCAACGTATTGAAATAGGGAGCTGATCGAAGGATTTTCGAGTCAAACATAAATAATCGTTTATTTACAATGCGTTAATAGCGAAGCTTGGAGCGTGTTTGGATTGGTTAATTCATTAATTGATATCGTTTGCTTGACAAAGTTATCAATTAATGCAAAATAGCGCATCCTTTTTCCGCAGACAGGTTTGTGCCTGAAGCCGGACCGTGCTCAACCTGGCGGAATATGTCAATGACTTTGAGACACTCTGGTTCAGAAATTAGTGAGCAATGCGGGTGTCGTCG
>JACQGO010000122.1 GCA_016199485.1 Betaproteobacteria bacterium | reverse complement strand
TCAGCATGTAGGTGTTGGTCATGCGCGGCATCGGCACGTGGGCGTAGGATTCGCGCCTGCCGTTGCCGGTGACCGGCACGCCCATCAGGCGCGCGTTCAGCGTGTCCTGGAGGTAGCCCCGCAGCACGCCGTTCTCGATAAGCACGTTGGTCTGCGTCGGGCTGCCCTCGTCGTCGACATTGAGCGAGCCGCGCCGCCCCGGAATCGTGCCGTCATCGATTACGGTAACGCCCGGGGCCGCGACGCGCTCGCCGATGCGCCCGCAGAAGGCGGAAGTGCCCTTGCGGTTGAAGTCGCCTTCCAGGCCGTGCCCCACCGCTTCGTGCAGCAGCACGCCCGGCCAGCCCGGCCCCAATACCACCGTCATGGCGCCCGCCGGCGCCGGCCTTGCGTCGAGGTTCACGAGCGCCTGCTCCACCGCCTTCTTCGCGTAATCCTCCACCACCTCGTCGCTGAAGTGCGCGTAGTCGCGGCGTCCACCCCCGCCGCAAGTGCCCTGTTCACGGCGGCCGTCGGCCTCGACGATCACCTGCAGCGAGAGCCGCACGAGCGGGCGCACGTCCGCCGCCATCATCCCGTCGCTGCGGATAATCAGCACCACCTCGTACTCGCCGCCGAGATGCGCCATCACCTGCGTCACCCGCGGATCGAGTGCGCGCGCGCGGCGTTCGAGCTTCTCAAGCAGCGCAACTTTTTCCCGGTCGGCAAGACTCGCGAGCGGATCGATCGGCGCATACAGCATGCGGCCCGTGCTGCGCTTGACCACCTGCCCGCGCGCTCCCTTTCCCGAGCGCGCGATCGCGCGCGTCGCCTGGGCCGCGCCGCGCAACGCCTCCAGACTGATGTCGTCGGAATAGGCAAACGCCGTCTTCTCGCCGCTCACCGCGCGCACGCCCACCCCCTGGTCGATGTTGAAGCTGCCCGACTTGACGATGCCCTCCTCCAGGCTCCAGGACTCGCTGCGGCTGTACTGGAAATACAAATCGGCATAGTCGACGCGATGCGTCATGATTTCGCCGAACACGCGCTCGAGCTTGCCCGCGTCGAGCGCGAACGGCGCCAGCAGGATTTCGTTCGCCGTGGCGAAGGAGGTTTCGGGTTCCCCGTTCCGGGTTCCGGGTTCAGGGTTCAGGGTTCCGGGTTTGAGGTCGTCGGTCATGTGCTCGTGAACATCCGCCCGGATAAGTTGGATCCGGAGCGCCATCGTTTCAACCCCGAAGTTTGAACCTCCAACTCTAAACCCTGAACTTTGAACACGGAACTCGGAACCAAACCATTCAGCACTGATGAATGGTTCGATGCGAGAGCGCCGGCAGGCCCTGGCGCACCCGCGAGACGTAGGCCGGGTTGACGCCCGCCGCCACCAACCCCGCGCCGCGCGGCAGGCGGTCGAGCACCACGCCCCACGGGTCGACGACCATGCTGTCGCCGTGGGTCTCGCGCCCGTTCGCGTGGCGCCCACCCTGCGCCGGCGCGAGCACGTAAGCAAGGTTCTCGATGGCACGCGCGCGGAGCAGCGTCTCCCAATGCGCCTTGCCGGTGGTCTCAGTGAACGCGGAGGGTACCAGGATGATGTCGACATCCTGCATCGCCCGGTAGAGCTCGGGGAAGCGCAGATCGTAGCAAATCGAGAGCCCGAGCCGCCCGAACGGCGAGTCGACCACGACGACTTCCTTGCCGGGCTCGATCGTGCGCTCCTCCGAGTAGCGCTCCGCCCCCATCTCGAAGCCGAACAGGTGAATCTTGTCGTAGCGCGCCGCGAGCCTGCCCTGCTCGTCAAACACGAGGCAGCTGTTGCGCACCTTGTTCGCATCCGAAGCTTCGAGCGGCACCGAGCCGCCGATGAGCCAGATGCCGAGACGCCGCGCCGTCTCGGAAAGGAACGCCTGGATCGGGCCGCGGCCCGGGGCCTCGCGTACCGCCACCTTGTCGCGATCGCGCATGCCCATGATCGCAAAATACTCCGGCAACGCCACGAGCTTCGCGCCCTGCGCCGCCGCCGATTCGATCAGGCGCCGCGCTTCGCGCAGGTTGTCCTCGACGGCGGGGCCCGAGACCATCTGCACTGCGGCGATGCGCGTGCTGCCGGGCGCGCTCCGCGCTTCGTCCGCGTGCGGCTGGGTCTTGCCGGAAAGGGCCTGCTCCGTCACGTTCATTTGCCGGTCACGATTTCAAGTTTCAACGGTTCACCCGGTTTCAGGTCGTTCACCAGGGTGATGCGCCCGGAGTCGACCGCGAGCGCAATCAGCCACGCGCGCAATTCCTCGGCCTGCAGCAGCGGTTCCTGTCCCAACCCGTGGTGGATCGCCACCTTCGCCGCCGACTGCGCAAGATAAAGGTCGACCGCCTGCTTCACGCCGGCCTGCTCCATCACCGCGCGCGCGCTGCGCGGGCGGTCCCACAACTCGGCGGGCACGGGAAAGATCTGCGCCTGCGCCGAAACCGCCACCGACAGCAGCGAGAGCAAGAATCCTGCCATGCGCGCGATCATTGTTTTTCCGCCGCCTGCGGCTGCGGCTCCAGCTTCGACACGTTGGGCTCGGCCCAGGTTCCGGTAATGCTGTACTCGAATGAGGCGAGCCGATCGAGTGGATCCTTGAGCACCTTCTGGGCAAGAAAGGCGGCGATGCCCGCCACCGGTCCCCCGATGAGCGCGCCGGCGACCGCTACGCTGTCGCCCACGCTCGGCGTCACCCTGACGTGCAGCTTCTGCGTCTCGCGCACGAGATCGACATCGCCGCCCATGATGATGCGGGCCGACGGCCCCTGGATGCGGAAGTTCTCGGTGGAGGCGATGCCGCGCTGTATCTTGAGCGCGCCGATGATCTCGTCGAACGCAAGGCCCTCGCTGAAGATGTCGCGGAAGTCGAGCGTGACGCGCCGCGGCAGCGCCTGCAGCGAAAGGATCCCCAGCAGCTTGCCGATTCCGGGTTCGAGCTTGACGAACTGCCCCCTGGCCGCCTCCACCACCAGATTGCCCGACAGCGTCGGGAAATCGAGATCCTGCGGGCTGCCCGCCCACGACAACGGGCCTTCGAGCTTGGCCGTGCCGCGCCGCACGCCCTCGGGATACCCCAGGCGCGCAAGGAGCTTCCCGACATCGCTCGCTTCGAGCTTGACGTTCACCTGGGTGCGCGGCCGGCTGAGCCAGCCCTGCCACACGCCATCGACCGTGAACATGCTTTCGGGGTTGGTGATGCGCAGCCGCTCAATGCGCCAGTCGCGCGCCTCGGCCACCGCGACAAGCTCCAGCTTGCCGAGCAGCTTGTCCCGCACCTGGAACTGCTCCACCGTCACGTCGAGCGTGGGCAGCTCCGGCGGCTTTTCGCTCGCGCTCTTCTCGAGCGCCGGCGCGGCGCGGCTCGCGGTGGCCGCGGGAATCGCGAGCCGCTTCATGCGCGCGACGAGCCTGCCCTTGCCCCGCGGCTGCCAGTTTGCGTCGCCCTCGACCTCGCGCGCCGTGATGCGCGACTGCCAGTTCTCGCCTTGCGACGCGGCGCGAATCGCGAGATCGTGAAAGCGCCGTCCGAAGACGTCGAGCTCACCGATCTTCACATCGATATTGGAAAAGACAACGCGCGCCGACGCCGGGGACTGGTTGACCACGCTCAGCCAGTCGTCGAAATCGAGGCTCTGCAGCGTGCCGCTCACCGCTACGCCGGCGCGCTCGGGACTGGCCGCCGTGCCCCCGAAACTGACCGTGCCGCGTTCGATAACGGTGCCGGCGCCTTCCTTGCGCCGCACGAGCTGTGCCGACACCGCGTCGCCGTAGGAGATCAGCACGTGATCCTGTTGCGGGTTGAGCACGCGCTTCTCGAGCCGCAACGGTATCGCTTCGTTGGCCGTCTTGGCGAGCGGCGCCGGCAGATCCGAAGCGACGCCCTGCAGATTGGTCTCGATCACCACGTCCGCGAGCTTCTTGCGCAGCGTCACCGTGCCGCGCCAGTCGGTCGTGCCGCGCAGCGCCTGCAGTGCGGCGTTCCCGGTCAGGCCACGCAGCGCCTCGCCGCTCGCGCGGCCCTGCGCGGTCACCCGCACCGTGCCGTCGCGCTGCGTCGCTGCGCTGATGGTCGCCGGGCCGCCCGCGAAGTTCGCGGTCGCGTTCTGCACCCTGACGCCGGATTCGGTGAATTCGAGCCGACCGTTCACGCCCTCCAGCGGCGGCAGGTCGGCGTCGGCTACGAGCTGGTTGCTGAGGAACTGGTAGCCGCCGGCGATCCTGGAGTCCTTCAGTCGGCGCAGCGGCAACTCCAGCTTGAGGGCAAGCCGCCCTCGCCCCTGCGCTTTCATGCCTTCGGTGAAACGGTCGATCATCTCGAGCACCGGGCTCTTCCCGATGAAGCCCAGGAACTCGGCGGTCGGCCCCTCGGCCTCGCCGGTAATACGCAGAACCTCGTCGTCGATCTTGAGGTCGGGGATTTCAGCGTGCACTTTCGCGAGCCGCGCGCCGAGTATCGTCGCCTCGCGCGCGTTCACATCCAGGCGTATGCCCCGGAACACGAGGTCACCGCTGATGTGCTCGATGCGCGGCCAGCCGTCGGCGTAATGCAACGTGCCGCCCGTGACCCTCGCCGCAACCTGGAACGTTCCGCCCTTGTCGCCGGTGAACGGAAAATCGTTGAGATCGCCCTTGAGCCGCAGGCTCACGTCGTTCGACCGGCCGGAGACAAGAGCGGTGTCGAGCCAGTCACGTGTTGCCTTTCCGATCACCAGCGGGACGTAGCGCGAGACGTAGCGCGCGTCGGCATGAGTAAGCTGTCCCGTGAGATCGATCACACCCCTGCGTTCCGCGACCGAGCGGTAGGTGCCGAACACCGTGCCCGCGAGGTGCGCGTTGGAAAACGACACGTTGTTGAACCGGAGGTCGAACTGTTTGCCGCCGCGGCTCCAGCCGACCTGCGCCACCAGCACGTCGAACTCGAGCCGGTCGCGGAACGCGAGCGGCATGTGCAGCGTCGCGTTCCGGGTATTGAGGTAGAGCGTCCCGCCTCTCTCGGTCCCGTCAAGATTGCCGCTCATGCCGCCGAACCCCGGGACCTTGCCGTTTGCCTTCAGACTCACGTTGTGAAAGCGCCCTTTGGCGCTGTATTGCGCGGGCCGCGGCCACACCCCAACCCACTTGACGACCGTGTCGAACAGGCTGCCCTTGGGCGAGAACTCGGCGAGCCGCGCTCGCAGCTCGGCGTCGAGCGGCAGGTGCTCGGCGAGCGCCATCAGAGGCTCGAGCTCGAGCGCGTTGGCCTGCAGTTCGCCGCGCGCCGGCCCGCTTCCACCCGCGGGGATGAGCCGCAGCAGAAAATCGACCGGCTGCAGAGCGAGTCCGCCCTGCGTCACCAGCGCGAGCTTCGAGGCCGAGACTTCGCTCCCCCGCTCGAGCCTTCTCCAGGCGACCCGCCCCGTGAGATCGGTGAGGTCGAGCTCCTTGAGTTCGGGCGCGAGCCGCGTCCTCACGTTGGCGAGCCGCACGTCGGCAACCACCTGCAGCGGCTCCCACCCCTCGAAGGTAAGCCACATGCGCAACGCGCCCGTCCCGCGCGGAAATTCGATCGGAAACGGCACCCACGCGCGCCACGCGGCAATGTCCGCGTAATCGAGCTGAACGAACAGTTGCCCTCTCCATCGCCCGGGATCCCGGAACGAGCCGCCGCGCAGATCGCCGCGCAAATCGAGCGGGCCGGCGAGATCCCCGGGCGGCGTCGCGCGCAGCCCGAAACGGTGGCGGCCGCCGCGGTTGTCGAGGTGGAGGTTGACGTTCGCGAGCTCGAGCGGCGGCGCACCCCGCATGTCGTCCTGCCACGTGATCATCGCGTTGCGCACCAGGATCTCGCGCTGGCGCAGCATCCAGTCGGAAAAGCCCCCCTCTTCGCTCGCGGCAAGCGCGATTCCCGCCACCGTGATCGCGCCGTCCCGGCTGCGCCGCACGCTCAGACTGGGCCGGTGGATCTCGAGCGAGTACAGGCGCGGCTCGAAATACACGAGCGACAGCCACGAAAGCGTATTGTCCACGCGCGCGAGCCGCAGCGCGGAGCGGCCCGCCGCGTCGAACACCTCGACGTCGGCCAGTACGAGATGCGGCCGCAACCCTTCCCAGCTCGCGGTGATCTTTCCGATGGTGATGCGCTGCTTGGCGGCGCGGCTTGCCGCCGCGGCGATGTCCTCCCGATACTGCTCGATGTTGGGCAGCACCCAGTAGCGCAAGGAAAGCACGATTGCCGCGAACGCGAGGCCCGCCGCGAGCACGGCATAGCCGAGCACACGGTAGCACCACACCCCGCTCAGGGTGAGCCACCGCGATTTAAGACTTGCCACGATTCGCCTAATCGTTCAACAATTTAGCCTGCGCCTGAGCTATTGTAACGCGATACACCGATGGAATCACCCGAACCCACCGGCAAAGCGGCCCACGTCGACGTGGTGCGCCGCGCACTGGAGCTCAGCCGTTACGCACGGCGCCTCGTATCGGCCGAGCCCCACCTCCTTGCAGACAATAACGCGTCGCTGCCGTTCACCGCCGACGCGATGCGCGGGGTTCTGGAAACGCAGGCGGTCGGCGATGACGCGGCGCTCAAACGGGCGTTGCGCAGGCTGCGCAAGCAGGTCATGTTGCGCGTGATCGTGCGCGATCTCGGCGGACTCGCAACGCTCGCCGAGGTGATCGCCACCACCACCGCGCTCGCCGAGGTTGCAATCGGCTGCGCGCTGCGGTATCTCAGCCGCTGGCTCGCTGCTCAGTACGGCACACCGCGCGGCGCATCCGACGGCAAGCCGCAGGAGCTCCACGTGGTCGGCATGGGCAAGCTCGGCGGCGGCGAGCTCAACGTCTCCTCCGATGTCGATCTGGTGTTCGTCTATCCCGAGGACGGCGAGACCGACGGCAGCCGGCGCATCAGCAACCACGAGTTTTTTACGCGGCTCGCGCGGCAGCTGATCGCGGCGCTTTCCGAGCTTACCGCCGATGGTTACGTGTTCCGCGTCGACATGCGGCTGCGCCCCTACGGAGACAGCGGGCCGCTCGCGGTGAGCTACGAGATGCTCGAGACCTATTTCATCACCCAGGGCCGCGAGTGGGAACGCTACGCATGGATCAAGGGGCGCGTCGTGTGCCGGACCGACCCTGACCCGCTTGCGGCGCTGGTACGGCCGTTCGTCTACCGGCGCCATCTCGACTTCGGCGCGGTCGCGTCGTTGCGCGACCTCCACCGCCAGATCAGGCGCGAAGTCGAGCGCCGCGAAATGCACGACAACGTGAAGCTCGGCCCCGGCGGCATCCGCGAAATCGAGTTCATAGCGCAGGTGTTCCAGCTCATCCGCGGCGGGCGCGACCGCGCGCTCCAGTGCCAGCCGACGCTTGCCGTGCTGCCGCTGCTTGCCGAGCGTAACCTGCTGCCGCACGCGGCGGTGGTGGAGCTCACCGAAGCCTACGTCTTCCTGCGCAACCTCGAGCACCGCCTGCAGTACCTCGACGATCAGCAGACGCAGGACCTCCCGACAAGCCGGGAGGACCACGCGCTGCTCGCCGCCGCGATGGGTTATGCCACCTACGACGCCCTGCTCGACGCGCTGGAAGCGCACCGCAGCCGGGTGACCCGGCATTTCGAGCAGGTGTTCGCCGGGCCGCGGCGCGAGCCGGAGGAGCATCCGCTCGCGGCGTTATGGCTCGCGGCGGGAGGCAGCGGCGCGGTTCAGCTCGCCGAGATCGGCTATGCGGATCCCGAACGCGTTCTCGGGCGTCTCGCACAGCTGAGGGCCGGCAGCCGCTACGAGCAGCTCTCGGAGGCGAGCCGGGCGCGGTTCGACGCGCTGGTGCCCCAGGTCATCGAGATCGCCGCGAAGTTCGCAAATCCCGACGCGACGCTGGAGCGCTTTCTGCAACTGCTGGAAGCCATCAGCCGGCGCGCCGCCTACCTTGCGC
>JACQGO010000091.1 GCA_016199485.1 Betaproteobacteria bacterium | reverse complement strand
CAGATCACCGATCTCACGTTGCTGTGCTGCTATTTCGTCGCGCTCGGCTCGACCATTAACGCGTTCGGGATCGGACTCGAACCCGACCGCAAACCGCTGATGAAGCCGGTGAAATAGAGCGAAAAGAAAACGCATGCCGCTGTCCTCGGAAATGCAGATGCACGTTGCGAGCGACGGGCTGAAGCTCGCCTACAGCGTCGATGACTACAGTGATCCGTGGAAGCCGCGGCAGACGCTTTTCCTGCTGCACGCGGCGATGGGCAGCTCGCGGCGGCTCTACAAGTGGGTGCCGGTCCTCGCGCGTCATTTCCGCGTCGTGCGGCCCGACATGCGCGGGCACGGTCGGAGCGAAGTCCCCGGCCGCGGGCAGCTTACGCTCAAACGCCTGGTGCAGGACGTGCTCGAACTTGCCGACGGGCTCGGATGCGCGCGTTTTCATCTCGCCGGTTCCTCGGCGGGGGCGATCGTGGCAATGCAGACCGCGATCGAACACCCCGAACGCGTGGCGACGCTCGCCGATTTTGCTTCCACGCCGGGCCTCAAGCATTCGAGGATCGACCCCGCGAAATGGATTGCAGGAATCCGGGCGAGGGGATTGCGCGGATTTCTTGAGGAGACGATAAGCGAGCGCTTCGACGCCGCGACCGCAGACCCCGGCTTTCTGCGCTGGTTCATCGACGAATCCGCAACGACCAGCGAAGAGCTTCTGGCGCGCTTCGTACCGATGATGAAGGAGGTCGACCAGACCGCGGAGCTGCATCGCATCAAGTGCCCCATGCTGGCGGTGGTGCCGGGCCACGATCCGCTGTCCACGCTCGAGCAGTACGAGGTCATACGGCAGCGCGTGCCCGGCTGCGAGTTCGTGGTCTACGACGGCCTCCCGCACAACATCACCGACGCCGTTCCCGAGCGTTGCGCGGAGGAGCTCAAGCGCTTTCTGCTCCGGCATTGCGGCTAAAATCAACACGACAGGGCCGGGGTACCATGCATACAGGGCGTCTCGCGGGTAAGGTCGCATTCATTACGGGGGCCGGGTCGGGCATCGCGCGTGCTGCGGCGCAGCTGTTTGCCCGCGAGGGTGCACGGGTCGCGGTCGCGGAGATCGCCCCCGAGCTTGGCGGCGCGACCGAGAAGCGCGTGCGCGAGGCCGGCGGGGACGCGCTGTTCGTCGCGACCGACGTCACGAACGAGCACAGCGTAAGGGACGCGGTGGCGGCGACGGTGAGGCGGTTCGGCAGGCTGGACGTGCTTTACAACTGCGCCGGGGGTTCCGTGCCGCAAGACAGCCTGGTCACCGACGTCGACCTCGAGGTGTGGGAGCGCACGATGACGCTCGATCTGCTGGGGACGGTCCTCTGTTGCCGGCACGCGATACCGGAAATCATCAAGGCGGGAGGCGGGGCGGTGGTCAACATGTCTTCCGGCGCCGCGCTGCGCGGGAGCAGTCCCGCGCACATCTACACCGCCGCGAAGGGCGCGATCGTGTCCCTCACGCGCGCGCTCGCCGGCGCCTACGTGAAGCATAACGTGCGGGTCAACGCGATCTGCGCGGGACGCATCCTCACCGAGCGCATCACCCGGAACTACGGCACGCCGGACAAGCCCGGAGTCGTCGTCGACCGCCAGGACGCGACGGGCAGGCTCAAGGAATATCCGTTCTGGGTTGGGCAGCCCGAGGACATCGCGTATGTCGCGCTGTTCCTGGCCTGCGACGAATCGCGCATGATCACAGGAGCGAGCATACCGGCCGACGGCGGCCGCTCGGCGTACTAGCGGTGAAACGTAAAAAGTGAAAGGTGAAACGTGGCAAATCGGACCGCCGCCGCACGTAACCTCAACCGCGGTGGAGAAACGGGTTCACGTTTCACATTTCACGTTTCACATTTCACTCAGGACGCCGGTTCGCGATGGCGTGTAACCGCCCGCGCTGCGCCCCTTCGGGAGAAATGATGCCGCGACACATCGTCTGTCTCACCTTCGACTTCGATGCGATGTCGGGCTTCATCGCGCGCGGCATGACTTCGCCGACCCCGATCTCGCGCGGCGAATTCGGCGCGGTGGCCGCGTCGCGCATCCTGGCGCTGCTCGGCAAGCATGACGTTCTTTCGAGCTGGTTCATTCCGGGCCACACGCTGGAGACCTACCCCGACCATTGCAAGCAGGTATTCGACGCCGGTCATGAGATCGGCCACCATGGCTGGACGCACGTGCCGCCGGCGATGCTGACGCGCGAAAAGGAGGAAGAGGGGCTCTCGCGCGCAAACGACGCGATCAGGAAGCTCACCGGCAAGCATGCGCGCGGCTACCGCTCCCCGTCGTGGGACCTTTCCCCGCACTCGGTGGATCTGCTGCTCAAGCACGGGTTTGTCTACGACAGCAGCATGATGGGGGACGATTACACGCCGTACCGGGTGCGCCGGGGCGACGTCATCGAGCTCGAGAGACCCGCGGTGTTCGGGAAGCCGACGCGGCTCGTCGAAATGCCGGTCAGCTGGACACTCGACGACTATCCCCATTTCGAGTTCATCCGCACCCAGACCTGGATACTGCAGGGCCTGATGAACGCGGGCGACGTGCTGGAGAACTGGGTGAACGATTTCCTCTACCTCAAGCGGAACCTCGACTGGGGCATCATTACCTATACCTTCCATCCGTTCGTGATCGGGCGCGGTCACCGCATGCTCGCGCTCGAAAAGCTGATCCGCACGCTTGCCGAAAACGGTGCGGTGTTCATGACCATGGAGCAGGCCGCGGCCGAGTACGACGGGCGCGCGCCGTTCCGGGAATAGATCGCGTGGAGCCGCGCTGGCAGACGGAGAGCTTTACCGCGAGCGACGGGCTCAGGCTCGCGTACGTCGTCGACGACTTCACCGACCCGTGGACCAAAGCGCCGGCGCTGCTGCTGGTGCACGCGGCGATGGGCAGTTCGCGGCGTTTTTATGCGTGGGTGCCGCATCTCGCCCGCGAGTTCCGCGTCGTGCGGATGGACCTGCGCGGCCATGGTGAATCGGGCATTCCGGGCGCGCAGCAGCTCACGCTCGAGCGGCTCGCCCTGGACGCCGTGGAGCTTCTCGACCGCCTCGGCGTCGAGCGCGTTCATCTCGCCGGCTCATCCGCCGGCGCGGTCATCGCGCAGCAGGTTGCGATTGCGCACCCCGCGCGGGTCGCGACGCTCGCGCTGTTTGCTTCGACGCCCGGCCTGAAACACGGCAAACAGGACTACGGCGGCTGGGTGAGGCGCATCGCCGCGCAAGGCGTCGCGGCGTTCCTGCGCGAGACCGCGGCCGACCGCTTCGACCTGAGCAGGGTGGAAGCCGGGTTCGTGAACTGGTTCATCGGCGAGGCGGCGCGCAGCGACCCAGGCCTGCTCGCGCGATTCGTGCCGCTCATGGCGAGCGTCGATCTATCGCGGCAACTCGCGAATATCCGCTGCCCGACGCTGGCGGTGGCACCGGGCGCCGATCCGATACACACCGTCGACGAGTATCGCGTTCTCCAGCAACGCATCCCGGAGTGCGAGCTTGTGATCTACGAGGGCATGGCGCACAACATCACCGATGCTGTGCCCGACCGCTGCGCCGAGGAGCTCAAGCGGTTCCTGCTGACACATACGAGGCCGCAATAGCCATGAAAATCACCATCATCGCAGCAATCGCCGCCGCGTCGCTGTCTCATTCAGCGCTCGCACCGGCCCAGACCTATCCCTCGAAGCCCATCCGGTTCATCGCCGCGTTTCCCGCGGGCGGACCGAGCGATATCGTGTCGCGCGCGGTCGCCAGGCGCATGGCGGAGGTTCTCGGCCAGCCGGTCGTCGTCGAGAACCGGGCGGGCGCGGGAGGAAACATCGGCGCCGAATATGTGGCGAGGGCGGCGCCGGACGGCTACACCGTGCTGCTCGGCGGGAGCTACGTCACCATAGCCCCCAGCCTCTACAGGAAGCTCGCGTACGACCCGGAGAGGGATTTCGCGCCGATCGGACTGATCGTCACCAACCAGTACGTGCTGGTGGTGCATCCCTCGGTCCCGGCGCAATCGGTGAAGGAACTCGTGAAGCTCGCCAAGTCCCGGCCCGGCAAGCTCAACTACGCTTCGGCGGGAATCGGCTCGCCGCCGCACCTGTCGGCCGAGCTGTTCAAGACGATGGCGGGAGTGGACATGGCGCACGTACCCTACAAGGGCGCGACGCCGGCGCTTGCCGATCTGGTCGGCGGGCACATCGACGTCTACTTCGGCGGCATCTCGGGCGCGCTGCCGCAGGTCAAGGCGCGCAAACTGAGAGCGCTCGCGGTCACCGGCGCCAGGCGCTCGTCGCAGCTTCCGGAAGTGCCGACGGTCGCCGAGGCCGCTCTGCCCGGCTACGAGATCAGCACGTGGTTCGGACTGCTCGCGCCCGCCGCGACGCCGCGCGAGGTCATCACCCGGCTGAACGGCGTGATCACCGGCATCGTCGCCGAGGCCGATACCAGGTCGTATCTCATCGGCCAGGGCGTGGAGCCGTTCACCAGCACTCCCGAGCAGTTCGCCGCGCACATCAGGAGAGAAATCCCGAAGTTCGCCAGGATCGTCAAGGCGGCAGGAATCAAGCCGGAGTAGGGCCGGGTTCCACGGCGTTGATCACCCTCGAAAACGTTTCCAAGCGCTACGGCGCGCAGGTCGCGCTGGCGCCCACGACGCTCGGCTTTCCCGCGCGCCGCACGACGGTGCTGATCGGTCCCAGCGGCTGCGGCAAGTCGACGCTGCTGCGCATGATCGTGGGGCTCGCGCGACCCGATTCCGGGCGCGTGCTCATCGACGGTGAGGAGCTTACCGCGGTGAACGCCGACCGCGCGCGCCACGGCATCGGCTACGTGATCCAGGACGGCGGCCTGTTTCCTCATCTCACCGCGGAGCGGAACGTGGCCCTGCTCGCGCGTTGCCTCGGGCGACCGCAGCAGTGGATCGGGCAGCGCGTCACGGAACTCGCCCGGCTCACGCGCATCCCGGACGCGGCGCTGGCGCGCTACCCCAAGGATCTTTCCGGCGGGCAACGGCAGCGCATCGGCGTCATGCGCGCGCTGATGCTCGATCCCCCGGTGCTGCTGCTCGACGAGCCGCTCGGTGCGCTCGATCCGGTCACGCGCTTCGAGCTGCAGGAGGAGCTCAAGCGCATGTTCGCCGCGCTCCGCAAGACGGTGGTGCTCGTCACGCACGACATGAACGAGGCGGCGTATCTCGGCGATCACATCGTGCTCCTGCGCGAGGGACGCGTGGTGCAGGCCGGCACGCTCGACGACCTCGTCCGCCGTCCCGTGGAATCCTATGTGCGCGACTTCATCCGCGCGCAGCGCAGCACGCTGCCGGAGGTCGCATCGTGATGGCGCGCGCTTTCATTCTGCTCCTCCTGCCGGCCTGGTGCTTCGCGCAGGATACGCTCACCGTCGGCTCGAAACGGTTCACCGAATCCTACATCCTCGGCGAGATCGTGGCGCGCGTCGCCGCCGACGCCGGAGAGGCGCGGGCGGTGCACAAGCCGGGGCTGGGCAACACCGGCATCGTGTTCGCCGCGCTGAGAAGCGGGGCGATCGACATCTATCCCGAGTACACCGGGACGATCGCGTTCGAGGTACTCAATGACCCGAAGGCGGTGGACATCCGGGCGATCAACCGCGAGCTCGCGAAGTCCGGGCTTGGTGTCGCGGTGCCTCTCGGCTTCAACAACAGCTACGCGCTGGCGATGCTCGATACCCGGGCGGGGGCGCTCGGCATCCGCAGCATCTCGGATCTGTCGCGTCACGCCGGCTTGGCGCTGGGCCTGTCCCACGAATTCCTGAACCGCAACGATGGCTGGCCCGGGCTCAAGCATGCCTATCGTTTGCCGTTCGCACCGCGCGGGGTAGACCACGGCCTCGCATACGAAGCGCTCGCGGCCGCGCAAATAGACGTAATGGACATCTATTCGACCGACGCCAAGATCGCCAAGTACGGCCTGCGCGTGCTCGAGGATGACCTCCGGTTCTTTCCGCGCTACGAGGCGGTACTGCTCTACCGCCTCGACGTGCCGCAGCGCTTTCCCGCGACCTGGGCGGCGCTGGCAAAGCTCGAGAACCGCATCGAGGCTTCGCGCATGATCGGCCTCAACGCCGAGGCGGAACTTGCGGGCAAGAGTTTCGATGCGGTGGCCGCCGGATTCGTTTCGGAGCTCGGCGGCGCCGCCGCGGTCGCGCCGGGGGACGGGCCGCGCACGTTTTTCGGGATCCTTTTCGGCGGAGATTTCTGGCGACTCACGGCGGAGCACCTGCTGCTGGTGTTCGCGTCGCTCGCGGCGAGCATGCTCGCCGGCATCCCGCTCGGCGTATGGGCGGCGCGCAGTCCCCCGGCCTCGGCGTGGATACTGTCGAGCGTGGGATTGCTGCAGACCATCCCGTCGCTCGCGCTGCTCGCTTTCCTCATCCCGCTGCTCGGCACGATCGGCACTGCCCCGGCGCTCGTTGCCTTGTTTCTCTACGCGCTGCTCCCCATCGTACGCAACACCGCGAGCGGGCTCGCCGACATTCCGCTTGCGCTGCAGGAAGCGGCGCGCGCGCTGGGGCTGCCGCCGCTCGCCAGGCTGCGTTTGATCGAGCTGCCGCTTGCGGCGCGCTCGGTCCTCGCCGGAATCAAGACCTCCGCGGTGATCAACGTCGGCACCGCGACCATTGCCGCATTTATCGGAGCGGGGGGATACGGCGAGCGCATCGCGGCGGGGCTGGCGCGCAACGACAACGAAATGCTGCTCGCCGGCGCGATACCGGCGGCAGCCATGGCGCTGCTGGTGCAGGGGCTGTTCGACCTGCTCGATCGCCGGTTGATCTCCGAAGGTCTGCGTGCCTGACCGGCCGGGGAACCCCGCGGCACCAAGCCCGCCGGTCTGGAGGCGTTCATCGCCGAGATGAGGTTCGTCGCAAGCCTGCTCGAGCGGGACTGATCGCCCATTAGCGGGTGCCGCTCCGGCACGGGATCGCATGCTTCGGGTTTTGCCCGTCGGTACGGGCCGGGCTCCGTGCCGGGTTACACGAGCGGCGCGGGGCTCGCGGCCATGCCGGTGCATGCAGCCTGCGTTCAAGTGATAACCGGTCTCGTTCGCGGCCGCCGGAATGCTCGATGCGTCGGATGGGGTGCGGGTAGTGGCCGTTACTTCCCGCCCCGGCGCTCTCGAGACCGCAAAGGGGGGCGCTACCGACAAACATCCCTACCGCAAAGTGAACTAATTCCGGGGTCCGGCTGTCATTGCAGTAACGGTCACCTCTGCGTTCCATGGCCTCCGGCGGGGCAGTATATACTTACGCCTTTATGCCGGATGTGGCGCTCGGTTCAAGAAAAATCAGGGACGGGATGAGATGGGCGATCGCGAAGTCGATCAGCAACTGGTCGAGCGCGCGCAGCGGGGTGATAAACAGGCTTTTGAGCTGCTGGTTGCCAAGTACCAGCGCAAGCTGGCACGGCTGCTGTCCCGTTTCATCCGGGACGCCACGGAGGTGGAGGACGTCACCCAGGAGGCCTTCATCAAAGCCTACCGGGCGCTGCCGACGTTTCGCGGCGACAGCGCGTTTTACACGTGGCTGTACAGGATTGGAATTAATACGGCCAAGAACTATCTCATGGCCATGGGTCGGCGGGCGCCGACCTCGACCGAGGT
>JACQGO010000090.1 GCA_016199485.1 Betaproteobacteria bacterium | reverse complement strand
TTGCGCTTTTCCCTGAACGCCTGGATGCCTTCCTGCCGGTCTTCGGAGCGATCGATGCGCTCGACGATGAGCTCCGCGAGCTGCATGCGCTCCGGCAACGGCAGGTCGTATGCGCGACGGGCGACTTCCTTGATGGCGCGCACCGCGAGCGGCGCGGACTCCAGGATCGCCTCGGCGTAGCGCCGGGCCGTGGGAAGCAGCTCTTCATGCGCGACGACTTCCGTCGCGATTCCCCAGCGCAGGCAATCGGCCGCCGAAAGCTGCTCGCCGAGCATAAGGTGCTTCATGGCGACGTGCCAGGGCAGGATATGAACACCCCGCGTAGGTCCGCTGATGGATGAAATGCCCCGCTTGACGTGAGGCCAGCCGAAGGAAGCCCTTTCCGACATGATGATGATGTCGGAATTCAACGCGAAACCGACGCCCTGGGCGTAGGCCCCGCCATTGAGGGCGCAGATGAACGGCTTGAATATGTTCATCTGATAGTGATGCAGGGCCGTATTGGAAAGCACGCCGCGGTTCTCCCACGGCGCAACTTCGGTCAGATCCTTGCCCGCGCAAAATACCGGTCCCTCGCCGGTCAGAACGGCGACCCAGACATCGGGGTTGTATTTGACGTCCTCGAAGGCGTCCTGCAACTCCTTGCGCATCCTGACGTTGATCGCGTTCCGCTTCTCGGGCCGGTCGAGCGTGATCCACGCCACGCGGTTCTCGATTCGATACTGGACGGTCTCGCCCACAAGCATCTCTCCACGTTCGCGTTCCAATCATCGTAGACCCGTCGAACTATAAAGGAAAATAAAAAAAACGTCCTATATCATTTGGATTTTGCATAATCCAGGCGCATAGCGAAGCGCGGCCCCGCAATGAACTCAGAGTTGGGGAAGTTCCACGCGATTGGAGACGGTGGAACCGCCTCCCAGGACGTTGATGATGTCCGCTTTGTGGAGCTTGGGCGCGAACATTTGCATGAATGCAAAGGTGTGTCGCGGGAGGTACGAATTCCGTCGTAATGCAAATCCCACCTTGCTCGGCGCAAAAAGATGCTTCGCGTCGATCCGGCGCAATCCGGTGTCCCGCTTTTCGTCGAAGACAATGGTCGCCAGTATCGCAATACCGACTTTCATCTCGACGTAGGACTTGGCGACGTCGGCGTCCACCGCGCTCAAAACGATCGACGGAGTCAGCGCGCGATCGGAAAACGCCTTGTCCACGATTCGCCGGCCGCTGAAAGCATCGTCGTACGTGATGATCGGATAGCGGCTAATCGCCTCCAGCGTCAGCGGTCGAACACGCAACAGGGGATGTCGCGGTGGCGTAATGACGCTGCGGTTCATCCGGTAGCACGGGATCTGCACGACGTCCTGGGGAAGGTTCGCGACTTCCGCGCAGATCGCCATATCCGCCGCACCCCGGTACACCAGATCACAACACTGAACGGGATCTCCCTGGCGCAGGGCAAGCTTCACGTTCGGAAAGGTCGCCATGAATTCGCGTATGATACGAGGGAGCACGTATCGCGCCTGGGTGTGCGTGGTGGCGACCCTGAGTTCTCCCTTCGCATCTGTGCCGTCATCCTGCCCGACCAGACGCATGCTCGCCGTATCCTGAAGAATACGACGAGCGATCGCGACGAGTTCCTTTCCCTGGGGAGTGAGATCCGTGATGCGGTTTTTTCGGCGGAGAAAAATCTGGACGCCGAGTTCCGTCTCGAGGTCCAGAATCTGCCGGGTCACGCCGGGTTGCGAGCGATGCAGCGCCTTCGCGGCTGCGGAAATCTGCAGTCCGCGATCGACGATTTCGCACAGGCTCGTGATCTGTCTCAGGTTCATGAGCTATGACTGAGACCGGCGTCCGGCGCTGGGTTGAGAGAGGCGGCGCATCATCTTTGCTGAAATGCGATTGTCGAAATCGTGGTTCAGCAAATCGAGGAAAGACGCCACCGACCTGACCGGCTTTTTCGGTGCCGGGTTGAATGTTGTAGTATTCAACTTGGAAGAAGGAGTCGGCACATGGCGAAGAAGCAGTATAGCCCGGAACAGGCGATACTGAAGGAGGCTGCCGAGGGAAACTTCCAAGCCCCGGGCGACGGCGCAAGGCGGTGGGACAGGCGATGCGGCGCTATGGGGTGTCGGAGTGCCGCGCCTGCTGCATTCTCGGCCAGCCTCGGGGCACCCAGCGCTACCGGCCGATCCTGCGGCTGGATGACGGCAGTTGCATACGACCAGCGGGCGCTTTGCGCCCGACCGTGCAGAAGGAGGAAGAATGATGAACGCGAAGATCGTCGTCGTTGCCGCTGCACTTACCGCCATCTGTGCTGCCGGCGCGCACGCTCAGCCGGCAGGGAGTTATCCCGTCCGGCCTGTGAGGATCGTCGTGCCTTTCGCGGCGGGAGGAAACGTGGACCTCGTCGCGCGCGCGGTTTCGCAGCGGCTCTCGGAGAGCCTTGGACAGCAGGTCATCGTAGATAACCGGGCCGGCGCGAGCGGACTGGTCGGCACCCATTTGGTCGCGAAGGCTGCGCCTGACGGCTACACGCTGCTCGCGATGGCGAACACATTTGCCGTGGTGCCTTCGATCCTGTCCACCGCCGGCTACGATCCGCTGAAGGACTTTGCCGGCGTCACGCAGACCTGCCTGGTGCCGCAGGTGCTGGTGGTGAATCCCGCGCTTCCGGTACGCTCGGTGAAGGAGCTGGTCGCGCTTGCCAAGGCGCGGCCGGGCCAGCTCTCCTACGCGTCGGCGGGCACCGGCGGTACCGGGCACATGGCCGCCGAGCTCTTCAACAGTCACGCGGGTTTGAAAATGCTGCACGTGCCGTACAAGGGCAACGCCCAGGCGATCGTCGACGTCATCAGCGGGCAGGTCACGATGATGTTCGATCAGGTGAGCACGTCGGCGCCGCATATCAAGGCCGGCAAGCTGAGAGCCCTTGCGGTGACAAGCCTCAAGCGCTCCCCGCTCTTCCCCGACTTGCCGACGGTTGACGAGGCCGGCGTGCGTGGCTACGAAGACATCACGTTCAACGGGCTCGTCGCGCCCGCCGGAACTCCGCGCGACATCCTCGTGCGCCTCAACGCGGAAGTCGCCAAGGCGGTCGCGGTGCCCGAGCTGCGCCGGCGGTTCATCCAGATGGGCGTCGAGCTGACCGCCAGCGCCTCGCCGGAGGCTTTCACGGAATACGTCAGGGCGGAATTCGTGAAGAAGGCGAAGCTCGCGCGTGAAGCGGGGATCAAGCTCGAGTGAACGGTTCGACGTCGCGAGCGCTTCATTCGAGACGCATGCCGGTTTTTTTCACGACATCCGCCCACTTCGCAATCTCTTCGCGCAGGTATTTTGCGAGATGCTCGGGGCTGCTGCCGTAGGGCTCAACGCCGAGCGACGAGAACCGTCCCTTCACGTCGGACGTCGCCAGGACGCTGCGCAGTCCGCTATAGATCTTCACGACGGTTGTTTTCGGGGTTCCGGCGGGTGCGTACAGGCCATACCAAGTGGACGCCTCATAGGCAATGCCGGCCTCCATCATGGTCGGGACGTTCGGAAGCGCCGTCGACCGGCTCGCGCTGCCGACCGCCAGCGCGCGCATCTTGCCCGCCTGGATATGCGGCAACGCGCCGGGAATCGTGGTGATCCAGAGCGCGATGCGCCCGCTCATCAGCTCTGTCTGCGCTTGTGCGATCACCCGATAAGGCACGTGCACGACATCGATTCCCGTCAAAAGCTTGAACAGCTCCATGTTGAGATGCCCGGCGGTCCCGTTTCCCGTCGAGGCGTAAGTGAACTCGCCGGGCCGCGCCTTCGCGTGTGCGATCAGCTCCCCGACCGAACGCACGGGTAACGATGGGGTCACCAGCAGAACACTGCCTGACGCTCCCAGCAGCGTGACCGGCGCAAAATCCTTCACCGGGTCAAAAGCCAGGTTCTTCTGAAGGCTCACGTTGACCGCGAACGAAGGAGAGTGGGTAAGGAGCGTGTAGCCGTCAGGGATCGCCTTCGCCACGATCTCCGCCCCGATGTTGCCGCCCGCGCCGGGGCGGTTGTCGACGACGACCGGCTGTTTCCATGACTCGGCAAGCTTCTGGCCCAGGATGCGCACGAGCACGTCGAGGCTTCCCCCGGACGCAAAGGGAACGATCACCCGAACCGGTCTGGCCGGGAAGTTATCGGCCGAGGCGGCGGATGCCGCAGCGAGAGCAAGCGCCGCGACCGCCATGAAACGCCCTGTCATCACCCACGATCGCAACGTCATATCATCCTCATCCGCTGGCCTTCATCACAGTTTCCGGTCTCTGTTTCGCGGTTCCACCCGGCACCGTGCAGCATCATGTCAGCAGGGTCACCAGGTCGCGAACGTTCCCGGCTGATTCAAGGTTGGCGACAAAGTCGATGGCGGCCTCGACCTTGTCTTTGGCAAGCGGAACGGCGGCGAACTCGGCGCAGCGCCGGAACTTGGCCGCGCAGTCGGCATAGCTGAGCGGTCGCTCCGGTGTGCCGGTCAGCACCGGCACCTCACGCCTGATCCGGGGCCCTTGTTTGAGCCTCACGGTGACGTCGCCCCCCGGTATGCCCCGCAGGGCCGCGTCCTGGTTTACCCGGATTCTCGACGCAACCATCCGTACTTGTGGGTCGGCGACGGTTTCCGGAGTGAAGTCTTCGAGCCCTACGTGGCCGCGCACCAGCGCGCTGGCGACCGCATAGTACAGGCTGAACTTGGCATGCTGGACGCTGGTGGGGAGGCGGCGCTCGCTCTCGGGCTCGCAGGTCATCTTGAACCCACGGGGGCCATACAGGACTTCCACCTCTTCGATATCCTCCGGCCGTATGGCATTTTCTCGGTGCAGCGCGATCGCGGCTTCGATCGGCCCGTGAATCACGCGCCCGCAGGGGAACAGCTTGATCGCGATTTGCGTGACCTCGAATCGCTCCCCGAGCCGATCGGCGAACTTCGAGAGATCGGGGTTGCCGCCGTCGTAAGCGGCGTAGAACCCGAACCTGCCGGTCAGGAACTCATCCGGCCCGGGCAGGCCGTGGCGCGCCAGCAAGGCAGCCTGGAGCCCGGCGGCAGCCGCCAGACCATGATGAATGTGCAGCGCCGAACTCCCGCTTTGCTGCAGCTGCAGTCCGCCCGCGCACTGCGTATACGCCCACCCCAATGCGTGGCGCATCGCCTCGCCTCGCAGGCCCAGGAGCCGGGCGGCCACCGCGGCCGCCATGAATGGCGAGTAGGTATTGGCGGCGAACCCCGTCTCGCCTGAGCGATGCGGTGAAGCGAGCCGCATGCGGGCGCCGAGATCGGCGGCGAGCACGTAGCCGAGCAGCACTTCCCGTCCGCTAGCCTTGCCCAGCAGCTCGACCGCCGCAAGAGCGGCCGGCACGATCGGCACGCTGATGTGATGACCGGTGGCGTCATGCGAGTCGTCCATTTCCCGGGCACGGGCCATGGCACCGTTCACCCAGGTCGCGTCGTGAGCCGACAGTCGCGCACCGGTGATCAGGACCGTCGCCTCCGGCCGCATGCTCCTGCCCTCGAGCAGTCTCCTCAGCGAAGCAATCCCGTCGGCGCTGCTCCCTGCGGCGATTACTCCCAGGATGTCCAGGATGCATTTCTTGGCGGCGTCGACCGCTTCTGGTGGGAGATCTTCGAACTGCGTATCGGAAAGATGAGCGGCGATGCGGTCTTCGAAGGCGTTATTCAAATCGACCTCTCCGGTTTGATGATTCCCGCAAGTGATGCTGGCTCGCAGAATCTGCTCGACCACGTGGTGACGATATCATGAGCCCCAATGTGCGGCGGCTAATGCCGGAACGTGGTGGAATGTCGAATGAGCCCGGCGGTGCGCATTATTATTACACCAGCTTCTTCAACAATTCCACCGCCGGGGCAACGCGGATGCCCTCGCGAGTCTGGTAATTCTTCTTCCCGACTGCTGACAGCTGCCACGCCTCGGCATGGGGAAAGCGCGCCTTGAGGTAGCGCAGGCTGCCATCCGCATCGGCATCGTCCCACTTGCACTCGACGGAGAGTCTCGGATTCCCGCCTTCCGTGATCACGAAATCGACTTCACGTCCCTCGAGATCGCGAAAGTAGCGCAGATCGAGATCGCGCCCGAGCGTGTCCTGCTCGAAATGCACCCACTTGAGCAGGTGACACGCGACGAGGTTCTCGAAGCGGGCGGCGTTGGACGGCACCACCGTCCAGTCGAGTTGGTAGTGTTTCTGTTGTTTTTTTACGGCGCGGATGCGCGGCGAGCCAAGGGGAGCGACCCGGAACAACGCGTAAAGGCGCTCGAGCGCCCCGAGCCACGCAGTCAGCGCCCGGTGACTGATCTGCAGGTCCTCGCGCAGCGCGTTCACCGAGAGCGGGGAGCCGACAAGCTCGGGCAGACGAAGCATCAGCAGTTCCAGGTGTCCCAGGTCCTGGATGCGCTCCAGCGCCGTAACCTCCTCGCGGACGAGAAGCGTGCGATACTCACGCGACCAGCGCCGCGCCTCGACCTCGCTTCCTGAAAGAAAAGGCTCCGGGAAGCCTCCCAACCGCAGGAGATCGTGCAGCTCCGCCGAGCTTGTCAGCCTCAGCTCGGCGATGGAAAAAGGATGGAGCCGCAGCAGGTGATAACGGCCCTGCAACGAGTCGCCGCCGTAGCGGTAGACGTCGAGCTGGCCGCTGCCGGTGACGAGTATCCGTTGCCCGCGCGGCCGGCCGTCATAAAGCCCCTTCAGGAAGTTGCGCCAGCGCCGGTACTTGTGGATCTCGTCGAAAATCCAGAACCGTCCCGGGGGCAGCTCGCCCTTGAGCAGGCGCTCGCGGTGGGCCGCGATATCCCAGTTGAGATACGCACCGCGCGCGCCCGGCAGCGCGAGCGCGAGGGTGGTCTTGCCGACCTGGCGTGGACCCGCGACGAACACCATCTTCCGCGCGAGGTCGCGCCGTATGGCGGTGGCAAGATAGCGGCGACGGCGGGCAACCATCCGCGCAGTATACCGATATTTATGCCCCCAAGCAAAATTTTAAGCAAGAATTTTTGCTTACCAGCAAAATACCAGGTGACCCGAGGCCGCCGTCGATCCAGAGAAGGATCTTGCGGGCACGGTGGCGGGAATACTTTCGAGATGCGGTCTCGAACCCCCGGTCTTTGAAGGATCAGGTTGTTTGCAGTAAGCTCACGGTGGATTTGATCCGGGCCGCACATCGCTCAGGATGAATACTACGCGCCCGCCCCTTACACGAATCTCATCAGGCCGGACAACACTTCGGTCCGCCGAGAAGATCAGTACACGCCAAGAATTGCCCTGATCGGATTTACTCCGACGTGATCAACAGCAAAAGTGAAAACCATGATGTCAAGACCTGACCCTTGCCCTGTGACCCTTGCTCTGTGAGCTTGTTCCGCGTATTCACTTGGGTCAGGTGGGAGAGCGATCCGTGAGGGGGGCGCCGTAGCCATGCCCTACGATGCCTTTATCTCGTACAGCCACGCCGCCGACGGGCGCCTCGCGCCGACGCTCCAGAATGCACTGCACCGCTACGCCAAGCCGTGGTGGAAGCTGCGAGCGCTCAACATTTTCCGTGACGAAACGAGTCTGGCTGCCGCGTCCTCGTTGAGCAGGGCTATCGTCGACGCGCTCGACGGGGCCCGGTTTTTCATCTTGCTGGCCTCGCCCGCAGCGGCGCAATCAAAATGGGTCGCCGCCGAGACCCAGCACTGGCTCAGCACCAAATCCGCGCAGACCATGCTCATCGTCCTGACGGAGGGGACGATTGCCTGGGACGACGCGGCCGGCGATTTCGACTGGACGCGCACCGACGCGCTGCCGCCGGCGTTGCGGCGCGCGTGCGCCGACGAACCGTTCTGGCTGGACCTCTCCTGGGCGCGGCGCGGGGAGCAATTGTCATCGCGCGAGCCGCGTTTCCAGCAGGTCGTGGCCAAGCTGGCCGCCGCCCTTCACGGCAAGAGCCTGGACGAGATCGCAGGCGAGGAGGTGCGCCAGCACCGGCGGACTCGGAGGATAGCGCGCGCGGCGGTGATGAGCATCGCGCTGTTGGCGGTCGGTGCCACGGGAGCGGCGTTCCTCGCCTACCGGGCCCGCGACGAGGCCGAGCGCAATCTCACCGAAGCGCTCGCCCAGCGCACGCGCTTTCTCGTCGCCAAGGCGGAGGACGCGCGCAAGGCCGGCAGTCCGGACGTGGCGCTGCTTCTGCTGGGCGAAGCCTTGAAGGGGGTGGGCAACCGCACCGAGGTGGTCTTGCCCTGGTTTGCGCGTACGATCCTGGCCCGCACATTCGGCGGCGCGCCGGTTTACGCCGTGCTGCCGCATCGAGGCTCCGTGCGGGCCGCGGCGTTCAGCGCCGACGGCAAGCGCGTGCTCTCGGCCGCGGAGGACGGGACGGCGCGGCTCTGGGACGCGGAGACCGGAAGGCCGCTCGCCATTCTGGCGGGCCACCGCGACAGCGTCCTCTCTGCTGTATTCAGCGCGGATTCGCGCCAGGTATTGACAGCCTCCAACGACCGGACGGCGCGGCTCTGGGACGCGGCCGCGGGCAAGACGCTGCGCGTATTCGAAGGCCACGAAGACGCGGTGGTCACTGCGGTATTCAGTCCCGACGGGCACCGCGTGTTGACCGCGTCTCTCGATCGGACCGCGCGTCTCTGGCAGGCGGAAACCGGGCAGCTTCTGCGGATTTTCGCTGGGCACCGGAATGGCCTGTCCGCGGCCGCGTTCAGCGCCGACGGGCGTTTCGTGCTCACGGCGGCGCAGGATGGAACG
The DNA here is from genome assembly GCA_016199485.1 of Betaproteobacteria bacterium. Lineage (GTDB taxonomy): Bacteria > Pseudomonadota > Gammaproteobacteria > Burkholderiales > SG8-41 > JACQGO01. Next base: position 1,139 of record JACQGO010000090.1, on the reverse strand, counting down.
GCGCGGCTCTGGAACGTGGAAACGGGCGATGCCCGCGTCACCTTCGCCGGCCATCGCGATGGCGTGGTCTCGGCCGTGCTCAGCCCCGCCGGCGAGCGCGTGCTGACCGCTTCCCGCGATGGGACCGCGCGGCTTTGGGAGGCCAAATCCGGCCGGCTGCTGCGCACCTTCGAACATCGCGGCCCGGTGAACACCGCGACATTCGACGCAACCGGCCACAGGATCCTGACGTCGTCGGCAGACAAGACGGCGCGCGTGTGGAATGCCGAAACGGGCGTGCTCCTTCGCGGTCTGGAGGGACATCGGGACAATGTCCGCGTTGCGTTTTTCAGCCCCGATGGCCGGCACGTGCTGACCGCTTCCTCGGACAACAGCGCGCGCATCTGGGATGCGGAATCCGGCGGTCCCGTGCTCGCCCTCGAAGGACATCGCGCCTTCGTCCATACCGCGGCGTGGAGCCCCGATGGCGGGCGCGTGCTCACCGCATCGCTTGACCGCACTGTCAGACTCTGGGACGCCGGCCGCGCCGTGCAGGTGCGGATCTTCCGGGGCCATGTGGCCACGGTCAACGCCGCCGCCTTCAGCCGCGACGGTCGCCGCGTGGTCACCGCCTCCTACGACAAGACCGCCCGGCTCTGGGATGCACAGAGCGGCCGGCAGCTCCGGGTTTTTGAAGGACACGGGCATAACGTCACGACAGCGGCACTGAGCCCCGACGGCCGCCGGGTGGCGACCGCATCGGCAGACCGGACTGCACGACTCTGGGACGCGGATTCCGGCGCGCTCTTGCGCACGCTCGCGGGCCACGGTGGAGCCGTCAACGCCATCGCTTTCAACCCCGATGGGAGCCGCGTGCTGACCGGATCGGACGACCGGACTGCCCGCCTATTGGACGCCGAAACCGGATCGCTCTTGCGCCGTTTTGACGGGCATCGCGGCGACATTAACGGGGTGGCGTTCGACGGCGCGGGCCGTCGCTTCCTCACCGCATCTTCGGATCACACAGTCCGGCTCTGGGACGTCGAGACCGGAAAAGTGCTGCGGACTTTCACCGGTCATCAGAGCGACGTGAACATGGCCGTGTTCAGTCCGGACGGGAGCAGGGTGCTCTCCGCATCGGATGACAGGACCGCGCGGCT
>JACQGO010000079.1 GCA_016199485.1 Betaproteobacteria bacterium | reverse complement strand
CTCACGAAGCGCACGCCGGGAAAGCGCGCCTGGATGCCTTCCTCGAGCAGCGCAAACACCTCGTCGCCGCGGAACATGTAATCCCAGAGCTGCGCGACCGTCCTGCCCTCGAGCGTTGCAAGCCGCGGCGCGAGCGGCTTCACCCCGACCTGGCGCGGCGTGCGCGGCCAGAACACTTCGTAATACCCATCGTTGCCAGAGCGAGACATGTCAACCTCCGCTGATTCGAGGCGCAAAACGGGCAGAACCCATCTCAAAAATTACTCAAAAGCGATTCACACCAAAAGCTATAGCCACAGAGAGCACGGAGAAAACCGGCAAGATCCTCTTTTGCCCCCCAATCTCATCGCTTCATAGGGTTGATGGTTAGACTCTGTGACCTCTGTGCGCTCTGTGGCTGAAGTTTTCAGTTTTTTGAGACCGGTTTCAGTCACCCGATGCACGACCGTCATTGATCCGCGCGTATCCCCGCCGCTTTCATTACTTTCGACCATTTCGTGATCTCCGATCCGATGTACGAGGCAAATTGCTCGGGAGTGCTCGCCACGACCTCGGCGCCGCTCGCGGCAAGTTTTTCCTTCATCTCCGGATTCCGCAATTGCCGCACGATCTCGGAATTGAGGCGCGCGATGATCTCCTTCGGAGTGCGCGCGGGAACAACGACGCCGTACCACCCGCTGACCTCGTAACCGCGAACGCCGGCCTCGGCGACGGTCGGTATGTTCGGGGCGGCATCCGACCGGCGGCGCGTGCTCACCGCGAGCCCCCTCACCTTCCCGCTCTTCACATGCGGCAGGAGCGCCAGCACGCCGCCGAAGTACATCGAAACGTGCCCGCCCAGCAGATCGCTCACGCCCTGCGCCGCGCCCTTGTACGGAACGTGCATGATGCGCGTGCCCGCCATGTGGTTGAGCAGAGCGAGCGCGAGGTGAGCCGTAGACCCGGTGCCCGACGATCCGCTCGTCAGGTCCCCCGGCCGCGCCCTGGCGAGGGCAATGAGACCGCGCACATCGGTCGCGGGCACGGACGGATGGACAGCGAGCAGCATGGGACCCGACGTGGCAAGCGTCACCGCGGCGAAGTCGTTGAGCGTGTCGTACGGCAGCTTCCGGTGGAGACTGGGATTGACGGCATGGGGAAAGGCGACCATCACCAGCGTGTATCCATCCGCCGCCGACTTCGCCCCGAGCTCGGTGCCGATGATCGCGTTCGCGCCGGGACGGTTGTCGACGATGACCTGCTGTCCCACGCTCTCCGACAACTTCTGGGCCACGATGCGCGCGATCGCGTCGGTAGGTCCTCCTGCCGAGAAGGGCACGATCAAACGAATCGGCTTGACGGGATACCCCTGACCGACGGCCTCTCCCGCCCACGCACACGCCAGCGTCGTGAGAGCAAAGATAAGCCTTGTAAGCGCTCTGGTGCACATCTTTCTCCTCCCTGGTCTGCGGCTCGTCTCTCTTCAGTCGATCTTCGCCCCGGAGGCGGCGATGATCCTGCCCCATTTCGCGATCTCGGACTTGATGAACGCGGCGAACGCCTCGGGCGTGCTCGAAGTCGCGTCGGCACCCATGCTTGCGACGCGTTCTTTCATCTCGGTGCTCCGCGTCGTCGCCACCAGCGCGGCGTTCAACCGGCGAACGACCACCCCGCGCGTGGCGGCAGGTGCGAGGACACCGTTCCAGATCGCTGCTTCATATCCCGGCACTCCCGATTCGGCGACCGTCGGCAGATCCGGAACCAGCGCGGAGCGCTTCGCGCTGGTGATCGCGAGCGCTCGCACCTTGCCGGCCTTCACGTGCAGCAGAACGGAGGTGATGCTGGGATAGATCACCTGCATGCGGCCGCCGATGAGGTCGATCGTCGCCTGCGCCGTGCTCTTGTACGGCACATGCACGATCTCGACCCCGGTGAGCGTGTTGAACAGCGCGCCCGCGAGATGCGCCGATGACCCGTTGCCGGCGGAGGCGAAACTGAGCTCCCGCGGCCGGTTCTTCGCGATCGCGATGAGCTCCTTCACCGAGCGGGCCGGCAGTGATGGCGTCACCGCCAGCAGCAGCGGGGTCCGGGAGGTGAGGCCCACCGGCGCGAAGTCGCGCACCGGGTCGAAAGGCAGCTTGTCGTAGAGCGACGGATTGGTCGCGTGTCCGGTCGCGACGAAGAGCAGGGTATGGCCGTCCGGCGGCGCCTTGGCGGCGAGGTCGGTGCCGATGACGCCGTTCGCGCCGGGCCGGTTGTCGATCACGACCTGCTGCCCGAGCGCGCTGGTGAGCCCCTGCCCGATCACGCGGCCCAGGATGTCGGCGTTGCCGCCGGTGGCGAAGGGCACGATCATCCTGATCGGTCTCGACGGGTAGGCTTCGGCCGCGTTCGCGCCCGCCGCCGCTGAAGCGAGCAGTACCACGCTCATAATCGGTGAAAGATGGCGCCACATGAGTCTTCCCTCCTCGTCGAGCGTTCGACCTGATCTGCCTCCATCGGCGGCTTCACGGGTTTCGAGTGTTTGCGATGAAGCCTCTCAGCCCTTGCCCAGCACCGTCGCGTTGGCGCAGTTGAGCGACATTCCGCGCCCGGTGACGAGACACAGTTCCGCGCCCGGCACCTGTCGCACCCCGCATTCCCCGCGCAGCTGGCGCACGCCCTCCACGACGTGCAGCCAGCCTTCCATGTACGACTCCGAGAGATTCCCGCCCGCGGTGTTGACCGGCAGTTCGCCACCGAGCTGGATGCGCCCGCCTTCCACGAAAGCACCGCCTTCCCCCGGCTTGCAGAATCCCGCGTGCTCGAGCCACAGGATGACGCTGATGCTGAAGTTGTCGTAGAACTGCGCGACATCGATGTCGCGCGCGCCGACGCCGGCCATGCGGTAAGCGCGCTCGACCGCCTCCTTCTGATGCGGGACGTACCACCAGTCCTCCCGCTCCATGTTCTGCAGCGTATAGCCCTGCCCCATGCCCGAGATCAGCACCGGTGGCTTGCGGCAGTCCTTCGCCCGCTCGGCGCTGGAGACGATGATACACACCGCCCCGTCCGAAATCAGGCAGCAATCGAGCAGGTGCAGCGGCTTCACGATCCAGCGCGAGCTCTGGTGATCCTCGATCGTGATCGGTTTGCGCATCACCGCGTGCGGGTTGAGCGACGCGTGCTTCCTGCAGGCGACCGCCACTTCGCCGAGATGGCGGCTGGTGGTGCCGTAGAGCGCCATGTGCCGGCTCGCCGAAATCGCGCTGTTGGCGCACGCCGACATGAAGCCCCAGATGGCGTACGAATCGCCCCAGCCCGAGGCCCGGGAAAAGCGCGATCCGCCCGTGGCGGCCGCATCCGCAAACACGCACGCCACGTAATCGGCCATGCCCGCGTTCACCGCGATTGCCGCGAGGTGCAGGATCGAGCCGGCGGTGCCTCCGCCCAGCGTCAGACTGCCGGTGTAGCGGGGATCGATGCCGAGCGCCTCCCCGAGGCGCGCGAAATTGTAGCCGCCCTCGGGCGAGGTCGTGCCGGGCATCGTGAGCAGCCCGTCGATCTGCTCCTTCTTCAGGCCCGAGTCGTCGAGCGCGCGTTTGAACGCCTCGACTCCGAGCGTGGTGGGCGTCGAGCCCGGCAGCTTTCCCTGCGGGCTCGCACCCACTCCGACGATCACCGTCTTGTTTCGAAGCGGATGCATCTTTACGTCAGTGAAGGGTGAATGCGTGAAGGGTGAAGGGGACGAGCATCGGCACCGCAATCGCTGGCTGAGGCGCCGGAACTTGTTCCGCCCCGCGCGAACGCTGAATCAAGGACCTCGCTCTCCACCCTTCCCCTTCACCCTTCCCCCTTCACACATTCACCCTTCACCCTTCACCCTTCACCGCCCTTTATACCTCGGCTTGCGCTTCTCGGCGAACGCCTTGCGTCCCTCGATGCGGTCTTCGGTGTCGCGCAGCAACCCCCAGACGTAGCGGTCGAGCTCGATCGCGGACGGCAGCGGCATCTCCATGCCCTGGAGCACCAGGCGCTTGACCGCACGCACCGCGAGCGGCGCGTTCTCGGCGATGCGCCTCGCGATTGCCTGCGCCGCGGGCATTAGTTCCGGCAACGGCACCACCTTGCTCACGATCCCGATGCGGCAGGCCTCGGCGGCGTCGATCTGATCGCCAGTGAGTAGCATCAGCATGGCGTTCGATTTGCTGACCGTGCGCGGCAGGCGCTGCACTCCGCCCGAGCCCGGGATGCTGCCGATGCGGACCTCCGCGAGCCCGAAACGCGCGTTCTCCGAGGCGATGCAGATGTCACACGCGAGCGCGAGTTCCAGCCCGCCACCGACCGCGTAGCCGTTCACCGCGGCAATCAGCGGCTTGTCGGTCCCGAAGCGGTCCATCATGTTGCCCGGCTTGTTCCTGCCGAACAGCAGCTCGGCGAAGCTTTCCTTGGGCGGCATCGTCTTCTTGAGGTCGGACCCGGTACAGAACGCCCGGTCCCCGGCGCCCGTGACGATCGCGACATGGATGCCGTCGTCCTCCCGCATGCGGTCCCACAGCCCGTGGAGCTGTTCGCGCATCTCGGGGTCGATCGAGTTCATCGCTTCGGGACGGTTGATCACGACGGTCGCGATGTGGTCCTCGACGGTCACGTCTATCGGCATGGCTCGTTCCTCTTCGCGTTTCTCATGGGCCCGGCTCGCGCCGGCGTCACACCAGCACGCCTTCCGCGGCGAGCGCCGCGACTTCCTCGCACGGCATTCCCAGCAGCCCGCCAAGCACCTCCGCGGTATGCTGCCCCAGCAGCGGCGCGGGCCGGCTCAGTGCGACTTGCGTGCGCGAGAACCGGAACGGTGGCGCATTGTAGATCGATTCGCCCATCTCCGGGTGCTCGAGCCGCAGCCAGTGGCCCCGGTGCGTGAGCTGCGGGTCCCGCGCCACCAGGTCGGCCGCATTCTGAACTACTCCAGCGGGCACGCCGTGCCGCTGCAACAGCAGCATGAGCTCGTACGGATCGCGTTTCGCGGTCTCGGCGGCGAGCAGCCGGTCGAGCCGCCGGCGATCCGCACGGCGCCCTTCCCCAGTGCTCCAGTCTGCAGCCGCGGACCATTCAGGACGACCGAGCGCCTCCGCAAGACGCCGCCACTGGCCGTCGTGCATCACGCAGATCGCGATCCACCGGTCCTCTCCGAGACAGGGATACACGCCGTGAGGCGCGGCCCGGGGATGGTCGTTCCCCGAGCGCTCCTCGATGCGCCCGTTCGCCGTGTAGTCGACGATCGCCGGCCCGAGCAGCGCGATCGTCGGCTCGGTCTGCGCGAAGTCGATGTACTGTCCGCGGCCGGTGCGCCGGCGGTGGTGCAACGCGGCGAGCACCGCAAATCCGGCGTGGCACGGATTGGGCACGTGGTCCGGGTAGTTGGTCCCGGTCCCGGCGGGTATCCTTTCCGGCGATCCCGAGAGGTACTGCAGCCCGGTGAGCGCGCCGATCGTGAGCCCGAATCCCACGAACTCGCTGTCGGGGCCGCGCGCGCCCTGCATCGACATCGCGAGATAGATGATGTCGGGCTTGAAGCGGCGCACGTCCTCGTAGCCGAGGCCGAATTTCTCCATCGTGCCGGGCGTGAAGTTGTTCGCGACGACGTCGCTGCGCGCAATGAGCGCGCGCGCCAGCTCCTGGCCGCGCGGATGCTTCATGTTGACCGTAACGCTGCGCTTGCTGGTGTTGCGGTCCGCGAAGTATCCGCTGCGGTTGACTCCGGGGACCCTGTCCTTGAACGGCGCGGTCGAGCGCAGCGAATCGAGGCGCGTCGAACTTTCGATCTTGATCACGTCCGCGCCGAAGTCCGCGAGCAGCTTGGTCGTGTACGAGCCCGCGCCGATCCACGAGAAGTCGGTGACGCGCACTCCTTCGAGCGGAAGCCGTGCCATCAGATCACCCCCTGCCGCGCCAGGGCGCGCAGTTCCCGCGCTTCCACCCCCAGCTCGCCGTAGATCTCGGCGTTATGCTCGCCCAGCCGCGGTGCGGGCCGCCGGATCCGCCAGGGGGTTTCCGACAAGCGATACGGGGCCCCCGGCATCGTGAGCGCCCGGTTCGACGGCGCGTGCATCACCTGGGCGAAGAAGCCGCGATGCTGCAGTTGCCGGTTGCCGGCGATATCGGCCGCGGTGCTCACCGGGCAGATCGGGACACGCCGCCGCTGGCCCTCGTAGTAGAGCTCGGCTTTGGTGTAGCGCAGCGCGAACGGGCCGAAGATTCCGGAGAAGATTTGCTTCGCCTCCGCGCTGTCCAGGAAGCCGATATCCGACCAGCGCGGATCTTCGAGCTGCTCCGCCCCCGGCGCTCCCCCGTCGATCAGCCAGCGCACGGCGTTGCCCCAGAACCTGACCGCGGCCATGCCGCCGGCGAAGATGTAGACGTACCCGTCCTTGCACGCGAACGTGCCGGTGCCCGCCTGGCGCTGCGCGCCGCCGAAACGCCTGCGCACGGTGCCCTCGAGGTCGTAGAACTGGGCGGCGTTCTCGAGCGCCATCACCACGCATTCCTGCATCGACACGTCGACGTGCTGCCCCGCGCCGCTCTGCTGGGCCTCGAGCAGCGCCAGCATGGAGGCGACCGCGCCGAACATCGAGGCCATCGCGTATGCCTGGTTCCCGCCGGCGCGGGTCGGCGCGATGTCCGGGTCGCCCATCATGTTGAGCAGCCCGCCCATCGCCAGCCCGACGAGGTCCTCGCTTTCGAAATCGGCGTAGGGGCCGGTCTGCCCGAACGGCGTGATGCTGGTCAGCACGATCGCCGGCGTCGCCGCCGCGAGCTGGGCGTAGCCGAGCCCGCGGCGCGCCATTACGCCCGGTTTTTCGGTTTCGATCACGAGGTGCGCGGTGGCGCACAACTTGAGGAACAGCGCCTGTCCGCGCGCCTCGTCCAGGTTGAGCGTGATGCCTCGCTCGCTGGTGTTGCAATAGGTGAAGGCGATACCGGATTCCGGCTGCTCCACGTCGCCGATGAACGGCGGCTCGCGCCGCAGCGTGCTTCCCGCCGGAGGCTCGACGAGGATCACGTCGGCACCCATGTCCGCGAACAGCTTCCCGCAATAGGCCCCCATCGGCCCCGCGGCGTCTAGCACCCGGATCCCCTCGAGTGCAGCGGGGCTCGCGGCTGTCCCTTCGCTCATGCCTCGCCGTTCCGGCTGACAGGCAGCCGCACCGCGAACGCGTCACGCCCGGGGGACATCAGTCGACCTTGGCTCCCGAGGCCTTGACGGCCTGCGCCCATTTCCTGATTTCGACGCGAATGAAATCGGCGAACTGCCCGGGCTCGTTCGTCACGCCGTACGCGCCGAGGCCCGCAAGCCGGCTCGCCATCTGCGGTGAAGTGACCGCCTTGACGATTTCCGCGTGCAGCCGCGTGATCAGCTCTTGCGGGGTTCCGGCCGGAGCGAGTATTCCGTACCACACGCTCACCTCGTAGTCCTTCACGCCCGCCTCGCTCATCGTGGGCAAGCCGGGCAATTCGGCCAATCGCTTTGCGCTCGTGACCGCCAGCGCGCGGAGCTTCCCCGCGCGGACATGGGGAAGCGCTCCGGCGGTGAACCCGAACATCATGTGCACCTGCCCGCCGACGAGATCAGTGAGCGCCGGGCCGGCGCCCTTGTACGGCACGTGCACTGCGTCGATCTTCGCCATCAGCTTGAACAGCTCGCCGGCGAGATGCGCCGTGCTTCCGCTCCCGGAGGACGCGTAATTGAGTTGCCCGGGTCTCGCTTTTGCCAGCGCGACCAGCTCCTTCACGGTCCTGGCCGGCACCGACGGGTGAACGACCAGCATGCTCGGGCTCGACGCGACGAGGCTGACGGGCGCGAAGTCCCGCGTCAGGTCGTACGGGAGCCTGGGATAAAGGCTGACGTTGATGGCCTGCGTGCTCGACGCCATCAGCAGCGTGTAGCCGTCCGCGGCGGACTTGGCGACGTGGTCCGCGCCGATATTCGTGCCGCCTCCCGCGCGGTTTTCCACCACGATCTGCTGCCCCAGCCCTTCCGTCAGTCTGTGGGCGAGCAGCCGCGCAATCACGTCGGTGGAGCCGCCCGGCGCAAACGGCACGACCAGCCTCACCGGACGCACCGGATACTGCGCCGCGCTGTAGGGAGAGGCGAGGAAAAGGATCGCCGACCAGAGGGCTGCACACAGGCTGCGTAGCATGGCTGTTCCCGGAGTTGCTGGTTATATGACAGGCGCGCCGGACGAGTTCCCGCTGACATGCGCCGCATTTGATTATCTCAGCGAGCGCCCTCGCCAGCAAGAAGGTCGCTGCTCTGGACCATAATGTGGACGACGTCCGCACGATCCGAAAATCCGCTACCGCGGGCTCCGATGCACCCCCGCGCGCCACGATTGACAGTCAAAATGGCGGCCCCTAGAATCGACCGACGAAGCACGCTGCGCGCCGTTACCGGGGCCGGTGTCCACGTTGTGGGCAACGATGCCCGGAACGCGACGCCGGTGCGGGCGCGCTCTCGCCACAATACCGCGATCCGGCGGATCCGAACCGGAGGAACAAGGCATGGCCGAATATGATGTGATCGTCGTCGGCGCGGGGAACGCTGCGCTTGCGAGCGCCGTTTCCGCCCGGGTGAGCGGCGCGCACAAGGTACTGGTGCTGGAAAAGGCGCAGAAGGAAGCGCGCGGCGGGAATACCTTCTTCAGCGGCGGTCTGCTGCGCTTCGCATTCGAGCGGATCGAGCAGCCCATCGAGCTCATCCCCAACGTCGAACGCGACTGGCCCGAATACCGCCATGGCATCGATCCCTACCCGGAGCAGGCGTTCCGGGCGGACCTGATGAAAGTGACCGGGGGGCGCTCCGACCCGGAGCTTTCGGACATCCTCATCAAGAACTCCTACGCGACGCTCCGGTGGATGAAGGAGATGGGAATCCCGCTGGAGCCTGCCCGCTCGTTCGGGGGTGAGCCGGCCAAGGACGGCCGCGGGCTCGAGGGGGTGCGCAAGGGCAAAGGAGTCCGCTGGCAACCCGGGTGCGTGATCCGCGCCGTCGGCCAGGGCAAGGGGCTGTCGAAGTCGTGGTTCGCGTCGGCGGAAGCGAAGGGCGTGGACATTCGCTACGATGCGTGCGCGATGGAGCTCGTTCTCGATCCCGCGGGGAAGGTCACCGGGGTCGTGGTGCGCGAAGGCGGCAAGATCAAGACGATCAGGGCGAAAGCCGTCGTGCTCGGCTGCGGCGGGTTCGAAGCCAATCCCTCATGGCGCGCGATGTATCTCGGAGGCAAATGGGATCAGGCCAAAGTCCGGGGATGCGCCTTCAACCACGGTGACGGCCTGCGCATGGCGATGAACATCGGCGCGGTGCCTTACGGCAACTGGGGAGGCTGCCACGCGACGCCGATCTCCGCGGACGCGCCGGCCCACGCCTCGCGGGAATTCACCGACAAGACCAACCGGCTGTCCTACGTCTTCGGCGTGATGCTCAACGCCGAGGGGGAGCGTTTCCTCGACGAGGGTCTCGACTTCCACCCGACCACCTACGCGCTCTACGGCAGACTGGTGCTCGGGCAGCCGGGCAGCATCGCCTACCAGATCTTCGACAGCAAGGTACTCGATCTGCTGGAGGGTCGTTACGCCACGACGAAGCCGTCCACCGCCGACACCCTGGAGGGATTGCTTGATCAGCTCAAGCTCAACAAGTCACGGGCGCTCGCGACGATGCAGGAATACAACGCCGCCGCGGGTCACGGCGCTTTCGTTCCGACGAAGCTCGACGGGATGCACACGGTCGGCATCACTCCGCCCAAGACCAACTGGGCGCAGAAGATCGACACTCCGCCTTTCGCCGCCTACCCGGTGACCGGCGGCATCACCTTCACGTTCGGCGGCCTGAAGATCAACGACAAGGCGCAGGTCATCGGCAACAACTGGGAACCCATTCCCGGACTCTACTGCTGCGGCGAAATGGTCGGCGGACTTTTCCATGACAACTACCCCGCCGGCACCGGGCTGATGTCGGGGGCCGTATTCGGCCGCATCGCGGGCGCCAGTGCGGCGAAAGCCTTGATGCGCACTGCGTCGAAACCCGCCGCCGCGGCGCGGCGCGGCGCCGCAAGCAAAGGGAGGAAGAAGCGATGACCATCGCCGACGAACTTGGCAGGCGGATTGCCGGGATGCGCTACGAGGCGTTGCCCCCGGAAGCGGTCGACTGGGCGAAGATCTCTTTCATCGACACCATCGCCTGTGCGCTGGCGGCTGCGCCGGAGGCCGGGCCGCGGATCGTCGAAAAGGTGCTGACACCCGGCGGGAAGACCGGGCCGAGCCTGATCTGGGGGACCGACCGGCGTGTGTCTTCACTCGACGCCGCCGCGATCAACGGGACCGCCGCACACGCGCTCGACTACGATGACTGCAACAATTCGCTGGCGGGCCACCCGTCGGCCGCCGTGCTGCCCGCGGTGCTCGCGCTCGGAGAATCGCTGGGATCGAGCGGGCGCGACGCGCTGCTCGCGTACATCGCGGGATTCGAGACGCAGGCCCGCGTCGCGCACGGCGTGCACCTCCACCATTACGAGAAAGGCTGGCATCCCACCTCGACCCTCGGGATCTTCGGGGCAGCCGCGGGATGCGCGAGACTGCTCGGGTTGACGCCGGAACGGACCGCGACCGCGCTCGCGATCTCCGTCTCGCTTGCTTCCGGCGTCAAGGCCAATTTCGGGACCATGACGAAGCCGCTGCACGCGGGGCAGTGCACGCGCAACGGCCTGTATGCCGCGCTGCTCGCGCGCGAAGGATTTACCGCGAGCGCGGAAGCGTTCGAGCACAAGCACGGCTTCCTCAACGTGTTCAACGGCGCCGGAAATTTCGACGCGGAGAATATCCTCGCGGGCTGGGCCGATCCGCTCGACATCCTCGCACCCGGAGTGGGGTTGAAGCAATATCCCTGCTGCGGCAGCACGCACTCCGCGATCGACGCCACGATCCTGCTGCGCGAGCGCCACGGGCTCACGCCCGAGCGCGTGGCGGGCATCGAGTCCGTGACGCATGACCGCGCGCTCGCGCACACCGATCGCCCGCTGCCCGCGAGCGCGCTCGACGCCAAGTTCAGCGTCCAGTACTGCGTCGCACGGGCGCTGATGCACGGCGACGTGACGTTCGAGCATTTCGAAGGCGACGCCTGGCGCGATCCCGAGGTGCGCAAGCTCCTCGGGCGCATCCGCGCGCGCCCCCACGCCCACCAGTCGGACGGCATGTACGAGCATTTCCAGGGCGAGGTCATCGTCACCACGACCGAAGGCGTAACCTATTCGGCGCGGGTGGACCAGCCGCTGCGCGGCCCGCAGAATCCCGCGCCGCCCGACCGGCTCGAGCCCAAGTTCAGGGACTGCGCAGCCCGTGCGCTGCGGGCGGACGCCGTCTCGCGGGTACTTGAGACGCTGCGCAACTTCGAGTCGCTGGACAACGTGCGCGAGCTCACGGAGCTGATGGCCGCCTCGGTAAAGGCACGCAGCGACACGCGCGTCGCGGCCTGAAACGGCCCGGTTGACCGCGCCGCATCACGCGCAAGACGTGTCGCGCGGCCCGGTTCGGCGCCGCCTGGAAGCACAGCGGCCGCTTTACTGCGTGGCGGTGATGCCGGCGCTGCGGATGATGCGGGCAAACTTCGCGCTTTCCCGGTTCACGAAGCCGGCGAAGTGTTCAGGCGTGCCGGCGATCACCGTCATTCCATCCGCCGCGAAGCGCTCCCTGATCTCGGGGAGATTCAGTATGCGCGCGACCTCCTGCTGCAATGTGCCGATCACCGCGCGCGGCGTCGCTCCGGGCACCAGCATGCCGTACCAGTTCGTCATGTCGAACTCGGGCAGGCCCGCCTCCGAAATCGCAGGCAGCTCCGGCGCGATCGGCGAGCGCTGGGGGCTCGTCACGCCCAGCGCGCGCAGCTTCCCCGCCTTGGCAAGCGGAAGGCTCTGCAGGACGTTCATGAAGTACGCGGAAATCTGGCCGCTCAACAGGTCGACGATCGCGATCGCCGGCCCCTTGTAGGGAATGTGGGTCATCCTGACGCCGCTCATCGCGCTGAACAACTCCGCGCTCAGATGCGGCAGCGAGCCCGCTCCGGGCGACCCGAAGTTGATTTGTCCCGGCCGGGATTTCGCCAGCGCGACCAGTGCCTTGACCGACTTCGCGGGAAGCGAGGGATGCACGACCAGCACCAGCGGTCCGGAGGCGAGCAGCGAGACCGGCGCCAGGTCGCGCGCCTGATCGTAGGGAAGGTGCTTGTAGAGGCTGGGGTTCGCGGCGTAGCCGGCCGGCACGATCAGCAACGTGTGACCGTCCGGGGCGGCTTTCGCGACAAACGCCGTGCCGATCGTTCCATTCGCCCCGACGCGGTTTTCCACGACGACCGGCTGGCGGAATCTCTCGCTCAGCTTCGGGGCCATCGTGCGCCCCAGGACATCGGTGCCGCCTCCGGGCGGATACGGCGATATGATGCGCAGCGGCCCCGAGGGATAACCCTGTGCGCAGACACTCGCGCCGTAGCCACCGGCCGCCGCCGCCCCGACTGCCGCGCAAAAGATCACCTTCTTCCAGGAAGTCGCTTCGTTCATTTCGCGAGCCCGAGGTCGGCCAATATCTGTCTCAGCTGGGCGTACTGCGCATCGAGGTACTTGCGGCTCTCCGAGCTGCTCATGTAGGTATTCTCCCACAGGTTCGCTTCGAGGTCTTTCCTCCATTCGTCGGTCCGCGCGAGTTTCGCGAACGCGTCCTCCCAGTAGCGCACCTGCTGCGCATCGATGCCTGCCGGTGCCAGCACGTTGCGGAAGTTGTCCGACACGATGTCATGCCCCTGTTCGCGCCATGTCGGCACCGTGGCGAGCACCCCTGCCCCGCGCCGCGGCGCGGCGAGCGCGAGCAGCCGCAATGTCCCCTGCCTGAACTGCCCCGCGAGAAACGAGGCGCCCGAGGTCACCAGATCCACATGGCCCCCGAGCAGCGCGGTCACCGATTCCGCGGAGGATTTGAACACCACCGGCTTGAGCTTGCGGATATCCGCACCGGCGGCCCTCGCGGCAAGCGCCGCGGCGATGTGGTTGGCCCCGCCCAGGCTCGTGCCCACTGCGATGCTGAGCGATGCCGGGTCCTGCTTCAACCGCGCGAGCAGATCCGCCCCCGATTTCAACGGTGAATCCGAGCGCACCGCGAATGCGACGTATTCGCTGTTCAGTTGCGCGATGGGCGTGAAATCCGTGTAGTTGATCGTGGTCCTGCCCACGATGTGGCCGGTGAGCACCACCGCAGAAACGACCAGCAGGTAATGGGCGTCGCCGGCGTGCTGCTTGAGGTAGGTGAGCGCGACCGTGTTGCCGCCGCCCGGTTTGTTGATCACGTTGACCGGCGCTTCGACCACGCGCGCGTTCTGCCAGATGCGCTGGATCAGCCGCGCAGTCTTGTCGGTACCGCCGCCGGGACCCGACGGCGCGACCAGCTCCACCGCGCGCTCCGGCTTCCAGGTTTGTGCCTGGGCCGTGGCTACGCATGCGAGCGCCGCCCCCGCGAGTACGGCGATTCTCCGCACGCTTTTGCCGTCGCAACGCGTCTTCATGTCAACCCCCGTTTACTAGAACCGGCCTCAGAAACCTGAAAACTTCAGCCACAGAGCACACAGAGGTCACGGAGTTTAATGATCAACCCTGTGAAGGGATGGGGCAAGCGCAATACAGGATTTTCCGATTTTCTCCGTGTTCTCTGTGCTCTCTGTGGCTACAGCCTTTTCGGTTGAATCGGTTTTGCGTGATTGTTGAGATGGCCTGCCCTCAAACAACAAGTGCAACACATTGGACCACCTAACCAAATGAAGCAGCCCTACTTTTCTCCCCTCCTACACAAGGAGGGGTGGCCCGCAGGGCCGGGGTGGTTGCGAGGAGAGTGCTGCAGCCCGACCACCCCGTCGCTTCGCGTCGCACCTCCTCGACGAGGAGGGGAGGACACTTCGTTCGCCGCTCCGAACGTTGCACTTGGAACTTGAGACCAAGCAGGATTAGATCAAAAGCACGGAAAACTTGTAAGTCTTGTTTGAACCCTGTTCATCCTGTCTGTTGCTTCTACTCGTAGCGCAACGCCTCGATCGGCGCCAGCCGCGATGCCTTGCGCGCCGGATAGAAGCCGAAAAACACTCCGATCGCCCCGGCGAAGCTCACAGCGAGCGCGATCGCCTCCGGCCTGAGCGCAATGCGCCACCCCGCGAAATGCCCAATGCCATAAGAGCCGCCGACTCCCAGCAGGATGCCGAGCAGCCCGCCGATCAGCGCGAGCGTCACCGCCTCGACCAGAAACTGGGTAAGGATATCTCTCTCGCGCGCGCCGACCGCCATCCTGAGCCCGATCTCGCGCGTGCGCTCGGTGACCGACACCAGCATGATGTTCAAGATGCCGATGCCGCCCACCAGCAGCGACACCGAGGCGACCGCGGCGAGCAGGAGCGTGAGCACGCGGCTCGACTGCTCCTGCGTCTGCAGCACTTCCGAGAGATTGCGCACCCAGAAGTCGTCGTCCCGCCCGGCCTGCAGCCGGTGGCGCTGGCGCAGCAGGCTCCTGATCTGGTTCTCGGCTTCCGTGATGTCGGCATCGGCGCGGATCTTGATCGAGATGTTCTGCACCGTGCGCACTTTGGCCTGGCTCTGGCCGAGCACGCGCTTGCGCGCGGTGCTGATCGGCATCAGGATGACGTCGTCCTGGTCCTGTCCCATCAGGCTCTGGCCCTTGCGCTCGAGCACGCCGATCACGGTGAACGGCACCTTGCGGATGCGGATCACCTGTCCCACCGGGTCGGTGTCGCCGAACAGCATGTTCGCCACCGTCTGGCCGAGCAGCGCGACCTTGGCCGCGCCGTTCACTTCCGCGGGCTCGAATGCCCTGCCCGAGGCGATCGTCCATTGCCGCGCCTCGAGATACTCGGGCGTCACGCCGAAGAACGCCGTCGACCAGTTGTTGTTGCCCGCCACCACCTGGCCGGTGCCGCGCAGCGCCGGTCCCGAGGCCTGTACCTCCGGGATGTCGCGCTGGATCGCGTAGGCGTCCTCTTCGGTCAGCGTCGAGCGCGCACCGAGGCCGAACCGCACGCCGCCAGAGGTCACCGATCCGGGCAGCACGATGATGAGATTCGAGCCCAGGCTCCTGATCTGTTCCTCGACGCGCGCCTGCGCCCCGGAGCCGACCGCGATCATGGTGATCACCGCGCCCACGCCGATGATGATGCCGAGCATGGTGAGCGTGGTGCGCAGCGCGTTCACCCGCAGCGCGCGCAGCGCGATCCGGATGCTCGCAAGCAGGTTCATGCCGCCTCCGCCTTCTGTGTTCCAAGTTCCAGGTTCCAGGTTCCGGGTTTGAACTTTGAACCTTGAACCTTGAACATCGGGCCCAGAAAGGTACTAACCCCACGTTTCATGCCGCTTCCTTCTCGAGCGCGGCGAGCATCGCCTGCGCGTCCGCGGGCCGCTCGATGCGGCGGTCGTCGGTCACGTGCCCGTCGCGGAAGCCGATGACGCGCGAAGCGAACGCCGCGATGTCACGCTCGTGCGTTACCAGCACGATGGTCATGCCGCTGCGGTTCAGCTCCTGCAACAGCGCCATTACCTCGCAGCTCGTGCGCGTATCGAGCGCGCCGGTCGGCTCATCGGCGAGGATCAGCACCGGATTGTTCACGAGCGAGCGAGCGATCGCCACCCGCTGCTGCTGGCCTCCCGAGAGCTGCGCCGGGTGGTGATGCGCGCGATCGGCAAGCCCGACCGCGGCTAGCTTCTCGGTCGCGCGCCGCCTGCGCTCGGCCGCTTGGCAGCCGCCGTAGATCAGCGGCAGCTCCACGTTCTCCTGCGCGGAAGCGCGCGGCAGGAGGTTGAAGTTCTGGAACACGAAGCCGAGGCGCCGGTTGCGGATAGCCGCCAGCGCATCACTGCGCTGCGCCGAGACCTTCTCGCCGGCGAGGGAGTAGTCCCCGGCGGTCGGCGAGTCGAGGCAGCCGA
This sequence comes from Betaproteobacteria bacterium, assembly GCA_016199485.1. Taxonomy (GTDB): domain Bacteria; phylum Pseudomonadota; class Gammaproteobacteria; order Burkholderiales; family SG8-41; genus JACQGO01. Next base: position 2,870 of record JACQGO010000079.1, on the reverse strand, counting down.
GCAGGTTCATGAAGGTCGACTTGCCCGATCCCGAGGGCCCCATGATCGCGACGAATTCGCCGCCCGCGATCTCGACCGACACGCCGCGCAGCGCGTGCACGACGTAGCCGTCAAGGTAGTAGTCCTTGGCGAGGTTGCGCGTGACGATCAGGAGTTCTGCCATCGCCGTTCCCCGGGTCGCCTTACATCTTGAGGTGCGGCGGGCCGCCCGGGCTCGTGGCGGCGCGGCCCTTCGCCGTTTCGGTTCCGATGATCACCTGCGCACCCTCCTTCAAATCGCCCGCGACGACTTCGGTGGAGGTCCCGTCGGTGAGCCCGAGCCGCACGTTGACTGCCTGCGGCCTGCCGTCCGCGCCGAGCACCCATACGCGCCCGCCGCTCGCCGCCCGGCCGGTCTGCTCAGCGACGATCTCCTCGTAACGCGCGCGCTGCTCGGCATTCAGCATCCCGGCGATGCTGGCGCGTGACTCGGCGCGGAGACGCTCGCCCTGCTTGCGGCGTTCCGCCTCGCTTTGCCCCTTGAGTCCCTGCATCTTCTGCCGCTGCTCGGCAAAGATCGTTTCGAGCTTCTGCTGCTGGTCCGCGTCGAGCTTGAGCTCCCGGGTAAGCCGCTCGCGCTGCGCGCGCGCCGCCTCCGGGCCGCGCTGCGGGGCACCGGCCCCCGGAGCCGCCGCCGGTGAATCCTTTCGCGCGTCCGCGACGCCGGCGGGCCTGAAGCGCAGCGCGGCGTTCGGCACCCTGAGCGCATTGTCGCGGGTGTCGACCACGACGCGCACGTTGGCAGTCATCCCGGGGAACAGGATGAAATCGGGATTGGGCGCGGAGACGACCGCGATATACGTCACCACGTTCTGCACGACCTGCGCCGCCTTGCGCACCTGCACGACCTTGCCGGAAAAAGTGCGCCCGGGGAAGGAATCGACGGTGAACGTGACGTCCTGATCGACCCGCACGCGCCCGACCTCGGACTCGTCGATGGAGGTGTCGACCTGCATGTCGCGCAGGTCCTGCGCGATCGTGAACAGGGTAGGGGCCTGCAGGCTCGCCGCGACGGTCTGGCCGGCGTCCACGTTGCGCGAGATCACGACGCCGTCGACCGGCGCGCGGATCGCGGTGCGCTCGAGATCGACCCTCGCCTGCGCGAGCTGCGCCTCGCGCTGCTTGACCACCGCTTCCACGTTGCGCACCTGCGCCTCGCCCACGTTGAGATGCGCCTGCGCGGTCTTCAGTTGCTCCTGCGCCGCCTCGAACGTGGCCTGATCCTTGTCGCGCTGCGCCGCGGAGACGAAGTTCTTCTCGAACAGCGCCCGCGAACGTTCATACACGCGCTGCGCATCGGCGAGATTGACCCTGGTGCGCGACACTTCGGCCTGCAGCGCCGCAACGTTGGCGCGCTGGGTCAGCACCGTCGCGCGGGCGGACTCGAGGTCGGCGAGCGCCTGGTTGACGCGCAGCTCGAACGAGGCCGGATCGATCAGCGCAATCAGCTGGCCCTTCCTGACCGGGGAGTTGTAGTCAACGTAGATCTCCTTCACCTGGCCCGAGACCTGCGAGCCGACCTGCACCGCAACGACCGGATTGAGCGTGCCGTTCGCCGAGACCGCCGCGGTGATCGCGCCGCGCTCCACCTTGCCGAGCCGGTAGGCCGCCTCTCCACTGCGCGCACTCCACCACGTATAGGCGCCGGCGCCGCCTGCCGCGAGCAGCAGCACGATTCCGGCGATGATGAAACGTCTGCTCATAAGCGCTTTCCCGGCGGTCGCCGCGGCGATGCCGCGCCGGCGCCGTGCCGGGAATAACGATCAAAACGGCATTTTAGCTGACACGGGCAGCGCCGAATACAGCGCCCGGATGCGACTTTGTAACGAAAAGTTTCACGCCGCCCGCGCGGCGGTGGCGGTCTGAGCCGCACGGCGCCGGCGGCTTCCGCACGCCCGGTCGCACCGCCTACGTGCGGCGGTAGATCTCCGCCCCGCTCTCGACGAACTCGCGCGCCTTCTCTTCCATTCCCTTGGCGAGCGCCTCCTCGTCCGACACGCCGTGCCTCGCGGCATAGTCGCGCACGTCCTGGGTGATCTTCATCGAGCAGAAGTGCGGGCCGCACATCGAGCAGAAGTGCGCGAGCTTCGCGCCCTCCTGGGGAAGCGTCTCGTCGTGAAACTCGCGCGCCGTGTCGGGATCGAGCCCCAGGTTGAACTGGTCCTCCCACCGGAACTCGAAGCGCGCCTTCGAGAGCGCGTTGTCGCGGATCTGCGCGCCGGGATGCCCCTTGGCGAGGTCGGCGGCGTGCGCCGCGATCTTGTAGGCGATGATGCCGTCCTTGACGTCCTTCTTGTTGGGGAGCCCCAGGTGCTCCTTGGGCGTCACGTAGCAGAGCATCGCGGTGCCGAACCAGCCGATCATCGCCGCGCCGATCGCGCTCGTGATGTGGTCGTAGCCCGGCGCGATGTCGGTCGCGAGCGGGCCCAGCGTGTAGAACGGCGCTTCGCGGCAGTACTGGAGTTCGAGGTCCATATTCTCCTTAATGAGCTGCATCGGGACGTGGCCGGGGCCCTCGATCATGACCTGCGCGTCGTGGTCCCAGGCGATCTTGGTCAGCTCGCCGAGCGTGTCCAGCTCGGCGAACTGGGCCTCGTCGTTCGCGTCCGCCGTGCAGCCGGGCCGGAGCCCGTCGCCGAGCGAGAAGGCGATGTCGTAGGCGGCCATGATCTCGCAGATCTCGCGGAAGCGGGTGTAGAGGAAGCTCTCCTGATGGTGGGCCAGACACCACTTGGCCATGATCGAGCCGCCGCGCGAGACGATGCCCGTCACGCGCTTGGCGGTGAGCGGGATGTAGCGGAGGAGCACGCCCGCGTGGATCGTGAAGTAGT
>JACQGO010000078.1 GCA_016199485.1 Betaproteobacteria bacterium | reverse complement strand
GAACGCTCCGTCCCGACATCTTCCCCGCGGACCCGGATCGCGAGGTGTTCCCGAGAAGCTACGGGCACAGGACGCTGCTGCCCAAGGGCATCCTGATGATCGAGAATCTTGGCGGCGAGATAGACCAGCTGATCGGGCGTCGCGCAACGATGTTCGCACTGCCGCCGAAATATGCAGGGGTGGAAGCTGCTCCGGTTCGGGTCATCGCCGTCGTTGATGACTGAGTTATCCGACCTGCGTGCCGCACCTCGCGCAGAAGCGGTCCCCGGAACCAAGGCGGTTACCGCACTTGGTGCAGAAGGCCGCACCGCCGGGTTGAGGGCCGGACGCTTTCGCTGAGCGTCGCCACCACAGAAAAGCCGCCCCTCCCCCCGCCAGCAGAGCCGCGGCAGCAATGACAACCAAGAGCCAGACGGGTTCCTGACCGGAGCCCGCAGCCGGCGACGGCGATGCTTGTGGAGCTTTCAGCTTGAGTATCTCCGCGGAAGTTCGCGAGTCCGTCTTCGTGTAGCGGATCCTGATGGGTAGTTGCTTGCCCACCTCGAAGGCGCCCAGCTCGGCCGACCGGTAGCGCAGCCCTTCCTGCCCGGTGGCCGTGCCCTCGAGACCTGGTTGTACCGAGATATTGCTCGCCGCGGCGGGTTCCTGGAGAATCACGCTCAGCCGGTCTGCGGCGAGGTCGCCCGACCAGGCATACGTGTAGCTACGATCGGGCGTGCTCATCTTGATCGGGTCGTAGAACTCGACATGAAAGAAGCGCTCGGGGACCTCGAACCTCAGCGTGATGAAGTCTCCGGCGTCCGCGCGGTCGTACTTCAGGTTGAAGAGCCCAGTCTTCGCCGCATTCGCGTACGCCACCGCCGCCGGGCCTCCGGACGAAGCGCTGATGCGAAGGGATACGGCAGCCGGCAAGGCAACATCCGCGGCGAGCTCGCCCTTGAGGATCACGAGTGCCGCGGGACGGTCGAATTCCGGCCAGATCTCGATCTGCAGGCTCGCGAGACGCGGGTTCCCCTTGGGTGCGCCCCGACCCGATGGGACGGCGGCGAGTGCGGGCAGGAGCACGACCGCCAGGACGATCATCAAGGCTCGCGACGCCAAGACGGCTCGCGCGCCACCGCACGGTATTCCTTGTCGCCTCATCGTGTTCCCCGTGCTCGGCTCCGGGTTCGTCACGCTGTTGTTCCCTCGCCCTCCGATGGAAAGACGATGACGGAATTGCCGTCCTGTCGCGCGCTGAACTCGACGATCGGGAACCGTGTTGAAATAGACACCGCTTTGCGCTTGCGATCCCCAAGGATTGCCTATTATACCAACGGGGTAGCGGGCTGCTTTGCCGTCGCGTTTTCCAATCAGCCCGCGCCCGCCGCGGGGCGGCGCTCAGCGCCGCCCGCGGTAGAGCGGGCGACGTTTCAGAGGCGCGACGGGAGCGCGCTCGTCCTTGTGCCGGAAGGTGATGCGCCCCTTGGTGAGGTCGTAGGGCGTCAGCTCGACGCGAACCTTGTCCCCGGCGAGGATGCGGATCCGGTGCTTGCGCATCTTGCCGGACATGTAGGCGATCACGTCGACGCCGTTTTCCAGGCCAACGCGAAAGCGCGTATCGGGCAGCACTTCGCCGACCACGCCCTCCATTTCGATCATCTCTTCTTTGGCCACGTTTGGACCCCTTGTGCGTTGAATGCGAGGACGGGAACGGTGGCGTCCGTCCCGGGACGGGGCCTCAGATGGCCTTCAGATTGGTCGCGGACGTCCTGCCATCCCGGCCCTCCTCCCGGTCGAACGAGACTTTCTGGTTCTCGCTGAGCGTGCCGAGCCCTGCGCGCTCGACGGCGGAGATGTGCACGAATACGTCCTTCGAGCCGTCATCGGGTTGAATGAAGCCGAAACCTTTAATGGTGCTGAAAAACTTCACGGTGCCGGTAGACATAGCGTCCTCCAGGTCTGGCGTCGCCTCGCGCGGTAGTGTGCGAGGCATCAAATTACCTATGGGAGAGGACCGTAAGTACCAGCTAAAAGGGACTGCGGACGGGCCCAAAAGAGAATTCGACTACTTCATTATGCGCGCAGGAGCGCCCCGGGTATAGGGGTCGCGCGAGTATAGGGGCCGTGCGGATTTTCCCGTCCGGCGCGTTGATCCATCTTGATTGCCGGCGTCCGACTTGAGGGCGGATCACGCCAGCGCCGGCATGCGGCCGGTGAGAAAGTACTCGATCAGTTCCACGACGGGACGAATCGCCCGGCCGAAGGGCAGGCTCTCCGAGCCGCGGAAGAAAAGCCCCTTCTTGACGTCGCCCTGGAGCGCGAAGACGAGGCGCGTGTCGATGCAAAACTGACCGATGCTCGCGATGCCGTCGCGCAGGCCGCACACCGAGAGGCAGTTGAACCCGGGCACGCAGCGCCGCGGATCGGCCTTGGCGTGCGACTGCAGCGCTTTCTCCCGCCGCAGGTAATTGCGCAACCACGGCGTCAGCACGGCGCGCGCGGGGAGCCCCGCGACGCTCATGAACTCGACGATGTCCTCGGGCCGCGCCTCGGCGAGCACTTTCTTGAAGTTGGGGTGCGCATCTCCTTCGACGGTCACCGCAAACGGCGTGCCGACCTGCACCGCGGCTGCGCCCAGCGCGAGCAGCGCGCAGAGCTTCTCGTGCGTGTTGATGCCGCCGCCGGGGATCAGCGGGATGCGCTCGCGCTCGATTCCAAGCTGCCGCAGCAGCGCGTGGATGCCTTCCAGCACCGGTTCGAAGTCGAAGCGCGGATCGCGAATCTCCTCGGCCCGCGTTGCGCCGAGGTGGCCGCCGGCGTAGCGTGGATGCTCGATCACGATCGCGTCCGGCAGCTTGTTCTTGCGCATCCATTTCTTGATCACGATGTTGACGCCGCGCACGTCCGACAGGATGGGGATGAGGGCGACTTCGGGGAAATTCCTGGTCATGTCGGGCAGATCGAGCGGAAGCCCGGCGCCCATCACGATCGCATGCGCGCCGCTCTCGCAGCTCTGGCGCACGTACGCCGCCTGCTGCTCCACCGCTTTCATCACGTTGACCGCGACGGCGCCTTCGCCTGCGGAGAGCGCGAGCGCCTGGCGGACCTCGCGGTCGAGCGCGATCAGGTTCAGCCGGTCGATCTCGTCCTTGTCGCACGTGTCGCCGGCCTGCTCGATGAGGTCCGGGTGGTGATGGCGCAAATCGACGCTGGAAATGGTGCCCATTGCGCCGACCCGCGCGACGCTCCCCGCCAGACGGTGCGCGGACACGCCGACCCCCATGCCGCCCTGGACGATGCGAAGCAGCCTCCGGGTCTTAAGCGTCCATCTCGGTAGATCGGAACGGAACATGTCGCGCAATTCTATCGAACTTGCCTCGCACCATGGGTCCGGCGTGGAAAATGGCGCATTATATTGGCGCACGACGCGCCGGAATTTTGATGTAGGTCAATTATTTGTGGCAATCCAGAAGTGTTTCATTTCTTTGCGAGCGTGTTTCCGGACTCCCGCCCCCGAGTACAGCATTCGAGGGCAGGCTCTTCGCGGGAGTGACAAACCATTTTGCATCAAGCTGCTAGTCCACCCGGGCCTTCGACGCTTTCACCGCAGGAGCGTATCGGGCAAGCTCGGATTTGATGATGCTCGCAAACTCCTCCGCGGTTGAACCCACCACATCAAATCCCCCGCTCTTGAAGAGAGCGTCCTTCACGTCCTGTGTCGCCAGGATGCCTACGATTTCCTTGTTGAGCCTCGAGACGATGCCTGCCGGCGTCCCAACGGGCACGAGGATGCCGTGCCACGAAAACGCCTCATAACCCGGATAACCCGACTCCGCGACAGTGGGTACCTTCGGCATCACTGCGGAGCGTCGTGCATCACAAACCGCGAGCGGCCTGAGCTTCCCCGACGTGATGAAGGACAGGGCCGACGGCATGGTCGCGATCATGAGTTCCACATGCCCGCCGACCAGATCGATCATCGCCGGTCCGCCGCCCTTGTAGGGTATGTGGACAAAATCCACGCCCGCGGCCAGCTTGAACATCTCCATCGCCAGATGCGACAGGCTTCCGCTGCCGGGGGTCCCGTAATTCAGTTTCCGCTGGCTGCGCTTCGCGAGCATGACCAGCTCTTTGACGGATCTGACGGGTAAAGATGGGTGAACGACAAGCACATTCGTAACTTTCGTCGTCATCGTGACCGGCGCAAAGTCCCTGACGGGGTCGTATGGCAGCTTCGCGTAGAGATGCGGGTTAATCGCCAGGATTCCCGTGTTGCCGAGCAGCAAGGTGTAGCCGTCGCCGGGAGACCTGGCAACTGCTTCCGTGGCGATGATTCCGGATCCTCCAGCGCGATTCTCGACAACGACCTGCTGCCCCAACCTCTCGGCGAGTCTCTGGCCGACGAGCCGTGACACGATGTCGGTTGCTCCGCCGGGAGGAAAGGGTACAAGAAAGCGAATCGGCTTTTCGGGATAGCGCGCGTCCTGCGCCAGCGCGGAAGCCGGCAGCCCGCATGCGCATGCCATTGCGGTAACCGCGAATAACCCTGCCCCCGGTCTCCGGCGATGAAGGACCCTTGAGATGAACATGTCGACTCTCCAGTACAAGCGCACGCTCCCGCGGCTCGATCAAACCTCGAGCAGATCGACGAAGCTCCGCGTGCTGCCGGCCTGCTCGAGGTTCCAGACGGCGCTCAATATTCTCTTCTGCTGATCCCGAGTCAGGAACTCAGCGGTCAGGCTGATAAACTTTGCTTCCAGCTCCGCGTCTTCAAGTCCGCGTTCAATATCGTCCATCGTCAATTTGCGGTGGGAGGTAACCTCGCGCCCGTTACGGGCGATCACGGTGATCCGGCAATTACGCACTGCCGGCGCTTGCTTTGTAAAGGACTCCGCCACCTCGACTTTGCACCTGCCCAGGAGTTCTTTTACGTCGTTGTCGAGATAACGCTCCCGCAGGAATGTGTCCGACGTGATCGCCCCGTCCCGGATGCCCGCGACCACGCAGAATGGCATGGAATGGTCCGCCGTCTCCCGGGTCTTCGGTGCCCAGAACTCCTTGTCCGCCGCAGCGCCCTTGTAGGCGGATTGATAAGTCTCCACGCGTATTTGTTCGATCTGGTCCGGTTGAATTTTCCCGTGCACGTCCAGGGCAGCCGCAGCGGGCAGTTGCAGGGAATCCTTGACGGGAAATCTCTTGATGTTGCTTTGCGCGACACCGAACTTCTGTCCTTTCCTGGCGAGGCCTCGAATCTCGTACGCCCGCCCCATGGTCTGCGGCCACAGTCCGTACTCCCCGTCGAACGGGCTGGAGGGCCCCGTCATGCCTTCCTTCGCCAACACCGCAGCGAAAACTCCTTGGCGGGCGCCATTCGCCGCGGCGCATCCCTTCCACATCGACAATTCTCCGGCACGGCTCTGATAGGTACAGATATTCGAAATCGCCGAAATGGAAAGCGCCTCGGATAACTGCGACTCTGTCAGTCCGAGCAACCGGCCACAGGCGAGCGCGGATGCAATGGCGCCTGATACGGGCATGTCCCATCCGCGGCTGTTGAACGGGACGCAGTCGACAAACCTGCACTGGATCTCGTACGCTATCGTGAGCGCCACGAGAAACTCCATTCCGGTTGCGTCCTCCGATTCCGCAACAGCAAGAACCGCGGGCAGATTATCCGAGGGATGCGCGCCATCGACTGTTCTGTAAGTGTCATTGAAATCGAGATAACGCACCATGACCCCGTTGACAAACGCCGCCATGTCAAGCGACGTGCGGGAAAGGCTGCCCAATACACGGGCTGTCCTGCCCTGGTACACGGCGGGAGCGACCTTGCGCGCGATCTTGACCGGCGGCGCCGCGTACGCTCCGATCGCGCATCCGATCGCATCGATGATGCGCCGCTTTGCTTGATGGAGAACCTGTGCGTCGAGTTCGGAATGCGTGAGGGACATCGTGTAACTCAGCAAGTCGCGCGCGGTATCGCCCATGCTTTACCTCCGTGGTCCACAGCTCCCGTTGGCCGGCATGACACTGCCCTCAGGATGGTATTGCAGCTAGAACGCATGCCGGCGCAGGCCGCCGTCAACGTGAATCAATTCTCCGGTAATGTAGCGGGCCCTGGGCGATACGAGAAACGCCACCAGATTTGCCACGTCCTCCGGGTCACCGAAGAAACCGACCGGGATGTTCTTCCTCGCAAAAGCCCGCCGGTTCGCCTCGCCCGGATGAATGCGCTTACGGATCTGTTCGCTCAATATCTTCCCGGGAACCACGCAGTTGATCGTGACGCCCGCCCGGCCGATCTCGAGGGAGATCCCCTTGGCCCATGCGTGCACCGCCGCCTTCGCGGAGTGCGCGGCATTCAGCATCGGCGGCTCGCTGGTTCCCGTGATGTTGATGATCCTCCCCCACCTGCCCGCGAGCATCGAGGCGAGCACGCTATGCGTGAGGCGGCGCACGGCGGTAAAGTTCAGGGCGAGCGCTTCGTCCCACTGCTCGTCGGGAGCCGCCACAGGCAGCGGGCGGGAGCCGCCCGCCGAGTTTACCAGTATGTCCACTTTCCCGAAGGCCCGGAGCACCTGGTCCCGAATCGCCCGCGCCGCCTTTTTTTGAGTAAGATCGGCACAGATCACCAAGGGGGTATTGCCTGTCCGCTCAGCAATATCCCTGCGAAGCTCGAGCAGCAAGCGCTTGCGTCGCGCGACGATCGCCACGTGAGCGCCCTCATCGGCAAGCTGTCCGGCGATTGCCCGCCCGATTCCGTTACTGCTGGCGCCCGTTACGATTGCGACACGCCCTTGCAGGCCTAAATCCATGGCGACACTTCCTCTACAGGTGGTCGATGTTCGGCGCAGTTTGACAGAAAATCGCAATTTTGACACGGTCTCTCCGGCCGGGCACGTTGATCTCCATCAACGTTCCGGGCCACGGCGCGTGTTAACCTTGTCGAGTCCGCAAATGGAGCATTTATGATCGATATTCTTGTACCGATCGACGGGTCGAAGAACGCCCTGCGCGCGGTCGATTACGCAATCGCGCAAGCGAAGCGCCTCCGGGCCAGGGTGCACTTGCTGAACGTTCAGCCGTTGCTGGATGACTACGGCACCGTACGCGCGTACCTGAGCAGGCAACGGCACCGCGAGCTGACGATGCAGCGCGCGAAAGCAATCCTCAAGCCGGCGGTGGAGCGGTTGCGCCGTGCGCGCATTGCGCACGATGTTCACACCGTTTATGACGATATTGCGCCGGCAATCGCGCGGGCGTCGCGCCGGCTGAAGTGTGAATCGATCGTGATGGGCACGCGCGGCATGGGAGTGATCGGGAACCTGTTCCTCGGCTCTGTGGCAACCAGGGTAATCCATCTCACCAGGATACCGGTCACGCTGATAAAGTGACGCCGCCGGCGCCCGGCAATGGGCGTTGCGTGCCCGCCTCTTTTGCCCGCCAGCGGGCGCAGGAACGCACTCATGAGGGGCGATTTCCGGCGGGATGACCCGATAACTGCGGCCGCCGCAACACCGCTGCCCGGGAGCCAACCTGCGGGTATACAATTGTCTGCACCTTTGCCGATGGGATTGGCCGGACGGAGAAAAAAGAAGGGTTTATGAAGTTCAGCATCGAGAAAAGCGACACGGGAATCAGCGTCCGCATCGATGACGTGATGGGGCACGAGCAAATGATCATCGAGAAGATCCGTCAATGCAGGCAGAGCGCGTGGGCCTGCCCTTCGGCGGAATGCCAGAACATCGGGGCAATGGAGGAACGCGCCGGAGAGGGAAGCGTCTTCCTGACCCTCACGCCCGCGCCCGGCGCGCAGATCGATCCCCGCGGCATAGAAGAGTGCCTGCGCTACATGCTGTACCCGGCCGTCAAGGCATGAGACGCGCGGGGTTTCTGGCTTGAAGTTCCGGAAACTGCAGCGTCTGCTGCGCGTCTTTTTCCCGGCCCTCGCAACCATAGGGCTGGCGGCGGTGCTGCTCGCGACGATCTACTACACGTTGCTCGACTGGCAGTGGATCGCCTTTCTCGGCGGAGTGCTGTTTGCGGCGTTGCTCGCATTCGCGAGCCGCGCGTCGCGCGCCGAGTGGCTGGTCGCGAGGCGTTCGGCGCAGTTGAACCAGGCCAAGGAGCGGCTCGCTCACGAAACGCAGGCGCGTAAGAACGCCGAACAGGCTTTCCTCAATACCGACGAAAGAATGCGCCTGATTGCCGACGCGATGCCGACGATGCTGGTATACGTCGACGCGCAGCAGCGTTTCCGCTACCACAACCGCGCCTACCGCGAGTGGATAGGACTGAGTCCAGAGCGGATCGAAGGCAAGATGATCCGCGACGTGATGGGAGAGATGATGTATGCGGCGAGCGAACGCGCCGTGGCCAAGGCGCTCGCCGGCGAAAGGGTGGATTTCGAGCACACGCACACCGCGCCCGACGGCTCGTTCCACCGCCTGGGCGTGACCTACCTTCCCCACTTCAACCCGCAAGGCCAGGTGCTCGGATTCTACGGGCTGCTCACCGAGGTCATCGACCACAGGCAGGCAGCGGAGGCGCCGCCCGCGGTACGGCAGTTCATTGACTCCGAAGTGCTGCTCACCGGCAACCCCGTCGTCGTCACCGAGTCGGGGGGGCAGACGCTGTACCTCAGCTCGATCACCGAGCAGCTCACCGGGTGGAGCAACCCGGAAGCGAGGCTGCGCCAGGCGCTCGAGCGCGATGAGTTCTGCCTGTTTTGCCAGCCCATCGTGCCGGTCGCCAGGACGGCCGGCGCGCAGACATTCTACGAGATCCTGGTACGGCTGCAGGAAGAGGAACAGAATCTCGCGCCCCCCGGGGCTTTCATCCCGGTTGCGGAACGCTACAACATGATGCCGGTCCTGGACCGCTGGGTGGTGCGCCACCTGATCGAATGGATACTGGAAAGGCGCCGCCGGGATCCGCAATGGCAGCCGACGATGTACAACATTAACCTGTTCGGCCCCACGCTGAGTGATCCCAAGTTTCCCGCTTTCGTGCTCCACCAGCTCGAAGCGCGCAAGGTGCCGCCGCAACTTCTGTGCTTCGAGCTCAACGAGGAAAGCGCGCTCGAGCGGCTGCCGGACGCGAGCCGCTTCGTGGTCGAGCTGCGGCGCGCCGGTTGCCGCTTCGCCATCGGCGGCTTCGGCGCAGGCAAGGTATCGTTCGACTCGCTGAAAAATCTCCCGGTGAACTTCCTCAAGATCGACGGCGGCATCATCCGCGACGTGCTCACCAACCCGGTGAACCTCGCGAAAACAAAAGCGATCAGCCGCGTCGCCAAGGCGATCGGCGTGCACACGATCGCGGAGTTCGTCGAGAGCGCCGGCATTCTGGCGAAGTTGCAGGAACTGGGGATCGACTACGCGCAGGGCTTCGGCATCGGCAGGCCGCACCCGCTGAAAGATCTCCCTTAGAAAGCATGACGGAATGACATCCCCTCCTTCTTGAGGAGGGGTGGCGCGAAGCGACGGGGTGGTGAATATGCGCGCCTTTTTTCAACCACCCCGGCCCTGCGGGCCACCCCTCCTTGAAAAGGAGGGGATAAAGCAGGGCCGCTTCATTTTGCTGCCGATTATTCCCGGGCAGGGTTACGCCGTCTGCGCGAGCGGCACCGGTTTTGAGATTCCAAACCCCTGCACGTAGTGGACGGCGAGATCCCTCATCTTGTCGAGGATCTCGCTCGTCTCGACGCACTCCGCGACGATCTGAATGCCGAGCGCATCGCCGACGCGCTTGATCGACTGCGCCTTGGCGAGCGCGACCGGGTCGCGCGCCACCTCGCGCACGATGCTGCCGTCGATCTTGACGAAATCCCCCGGCAGGCGTTTCAGCGAATCGAACGATACCCCGTCCCTGCCGAAAGATCCGATCGCAAAGCGGCAGCCGAGAGCCTTAAGGCGCGCGGCAAAACGCGACCGCGGCGCGATGCGCGCCATCACATCGTGTTCCGCGATCTCGAAGCACAGCGCCCGCCCCGGGACCCCGTATCGCTCGAGCTCGCCGTGGACGAAAACCGGAAAGCCCGAATCGCGCACCGTGCTGCCCGAGAGATTGATGCTGCACAGTATCTGCCGTTCGCGCATACGCGAGCGGTACCAGTCGAGAACGTGGCTCACCACCCAGCGGTCGAGGTCGGGCATCAGATCGTAGTATTCCATCACCGGGATGAAGGCCCCCGGCGGCGCCAGATGCTGCTCCTCTTCCTTGAGCCGCACCAGAAACTCGCAGGCTGGAACCGCCCCCGGTATGAGCGGCAGTATGGTCTGCGTGTAGAGGATGAATTCGTCGCGCTCCAGCGCCTGCGTCACGCGCTCGCGCGGATTGCTCCAGCCGGTGAGCTGCGCGGCGAGCGACTCGAGGTACAGCCGCTGGGTGTCGTTCGCGGCAGCGGTATCGCGGGGGTGCCCGTCGTCTACGGATGATGGTGGCATAGGGGGACCGGGAAGCGGATATGCGAAGGATAGCAACGCTTGCCGCCTCAGCACAAGCTGCCGCCACAACCGGTAGTGAGTCAGTTTGGCCGCGGCGACCTGTGCGGCGGCGCGCGTCGCGGGTAAGCCGTCAAGCGAAGTCTTGTGTTGACGAGCGCCGACGGCTTGGGCACCTGCAGCGTGCCGTTTGCCGCACCGGGAGCAAAGCCAAACTGACCCACCACCCCACAATCTGGCGTCCGGCCGCCGCGCGGGGCGCGAGCGGTCAGCGCCGGGCGCTCACCGCACCCACCGCGGCAAACAGGTTGGCGATGATGCCGCGCGGAATCCCGCGCGTGATG
>JACQGO010000080.1 GCA_016199485.1 Betaproteobacteria bacterium | reverse complement strand
GCGCAGGACGGCTGCATCATGGCCGGCGCGACCGACGTCGAGGCGGCGCTTGCGGCCGCGCGCGAGTTTCCCGGTCTTGCGGGCATGGATCTCGCGAAAGTCGTGAGCTGCGGCGAGCCCTACACCTGGGAAGAAGGCGTGTGGACGCTGGGGCTCGGCCACGGCCGGCTCGAGAACCCGCGCTTTCACGTCGTCGCGTTCGACTACGGCATCAAGCGCAACATCCTGAGAAAACTCGTCTCGCGCGGCTGCCGCGTCACGGTGGTACCCGCGCAGAGCACGGCCGGGCGGGCGCTCGCCTACCGGCCCGACGGGATCTTCCTCTCCAATGGCCCGGGGGACCCCGAGCCCTGCGACTATGCGATCGACGCGATCGCGAAGCTCATCGACACCGGCATTCCGACATTCGGCATATGCCTCGGCCACCAGCTGATGGCGCTCGCGAGCGGCGCGCGGACCGTGAAGATGAAGTTCGGCCACCATGGCGCGAATCACCCGGTGCAGGACCTCGACACCGGGCGCGTGCTGATCTCGAGCCAGAATCACGGGTTCGCCGTGGATACCGCGACGCTGCCTGCCAGCGCGCGGGTCACTCATGTGTCGCTCTTCGACGGCAGCCTGCAGGGCTTCGCCCGCACCGACCGGCCGGCGTTCTGCTTCCAGGGGCACCCGGAAGCGAGCCCCGGACCGCACGACGTCGATTACCTTTTCGACCGCTTCGTCGCGTTGATGGAAAAGCACAAAGCTGCAACCGCAGATGATCGCAGATAGACGCCGATGAGAACGTTCGTAACCCCGATCTGCGTTTATCGGCGTCCATCGGCGATTTTATTGTATGCCAAGAAGAACTGACATTGAGTCAATCCTGATCATCGGCGCCGGGCCGATCGTGATCGGCCAGGCGTGCGAGTTCGACTACTCGGGAGCACAGGCGTGCAAGGCGCTCAGGGCGGAGGGCTACCGCGTTGTCCTGGTCAACTCCAACCCCGCCACGATCATGACCGACCCGGAGATGGCGGACGCGACCTACGTCGAGCCGATCAACTGGCAGATGCTGGAGAAGGTCATCGCGATCGAACGCCCCGACGCGCTGCTGCCGACGATGGGCGGGCAGACGGGACTGAACTGCGCGCTCGACCTCGCGCGCCACGGGGTGCTTGAAAAATACGGCGTGGAGATGATCGGCGCGACCAGGAGCACGATCGACAAGGCGGAGGACCGCGAGAAATTCAAGGCGGCGATGAGCCGCATCGGGCTCGCCAGTCCGCGCTCTGCTCTCGCGCACTCGATGGAGGAAGCGCTGCAGGTGCAGGCGATGGTGGGGTTCCCGACCATCATCCGCCCGTCCTTCACGCTCGGCGGCACCGGCGGCGGCATCGCCTACAACCGCGAGGAGTTCATCGCGGCCTGCGAGCGCGGGCTGGACGCCTCGCCCACGCACGAAGTGCTGATCGAGGAGTCGGTCATCGGCTGGAAAGAATTCGAGATGGAGGTGGTGCGCGACAGGCATGACAACTGCATCATCGTGTGCTCGATCGAGAACCTCGATCCGATGGGCGTGCACACCGGCGACTCGATCACGGTCGCCCCGGCGCAGACGCTGACCGACAAGGAATACCAGATCATGCGCGACGCGGCGATCGCCTGCCTGCGCGAGATCGGGGTCGACACCGGGGGCTCGAACGTGCAGTTCGCGGTCGATCCGGTGAACGGGCGCATGGTGATCATCGAGATGAACCCGCGCGTGTCGCGCTCTTCCGCGCTTGCCTCGAAGGCGACCGGCTTCCCGATCGCCAAGGTCGCAGCCAAGCTCGCGGTGGGTTACACGCTGGACGAATTGCGCAACGAGATCACCGGCGGCGCCACTCCCGCCTCCTTCGAGCCGACGATCGATTACGTGGTGACCAAGGTTCCGCGCTTCGCGTTCGAGAAGTTCCCGCAAGCCGACGACCGGCTCACGACCCAGATGAAATCGGTGGGTGAAGTGATGGCGATCGGCCGCACTTTCCAGGAGTCGCTGCAGAAAGCGCTGCGGGGCCTGGAGACCGGCGCCGACGGCTTCGACGAGAAGACCACCGACCGCGACCTGATGGAAAACGAGCTTGCCCATCCCGGGCCCGAGCGCATCTGGTACGTCGCCGACGCGTTCCGCTGCGGCAGGACGGTGGACGAGGTGAACGAACTTACCCGTATCGATCCGTGGTTCCTCGCGCAAGTCGAGGACATCGTGCACCAGGAACGGGCGCTCCTCGGCAAGACGCTCGGCGATTTCGACGCCGGGGCGCTCAGGCGGCTCAAACGCGCGGGTTTCTCCGACCGCAGGCTGGCAAGGCTCCTCGACACCGACCAGCACGCGGTGCGCGCGCGGCGCCACGAACTCGGCGTACGTCCGGTGTTCAAGCGCGTCGACACCTGCGCTGCGGAGTTCGCCACCCACACCGCGTACCTGTACTCGACCTACGAGGAGGAGTGCGAGGCGCAGCCTACCGGATGCAGGAAAGTGATGGTGCTGGGCGGCGGACCCAACCGCATCGGCCAGGGCATCGAGTTCGACTACTGTTGCGTGCACGCGGCGCTCGCGCTGCGCGAGGACGGATTCGAGACCATCATGGTCAACTGCAATCCCGAGACGGTGTCCACCGACTACGACACTTCCGACCGGCTCTACTTCGAGCCGCTCACGCTCGAGGATGTGCTGGAAATCGTGGCCGTGGAGCAGCCTTACGGCGTGATCGTGCAGTTCGGGGGCCAGACGCCGCTCAAGCTCGCGCGCGACCTGGAGGCGAACGGCGTGCCGATCATCGGGACCACCCCGGAATCGATAGACATCGCCGAGGACCGCGAGCGCTTCCAGAAACTGCTCAACAAGCTGAAGCTCAAGCAGCCGCCCAACCGCACCGCGCGCACCGCGGCGCAGGCGCTCAAGCTTGCCGCCGAGATCGGCTATCCCCTGGTGGTGCGGCCTTCTTACGTGCTCGGCGGGCGCGCGATGGAGATCGTGCACGAGCAGTCCGACCTCGAGCGCTACATGCGCGAGGCGGTCAAGGTGTCAAACGACAGCCCGGTGCTGCTCGACCGGTTCCTGAACGACGCGATCGAGGTCGACGTCGACGCGGTGTGCGACGGGCGCGAAGTCGTGATCGGCGGCATCATGGAGCACATCGAGGAGGCCGGCGTGCACTCGGGCGATTCGGCGTGCTCGCTGCCGCCGTACAGCCTGCCCGCAGCGGTGCAGGAGGAAATGCGCCGGCAGACGATCGCCATGGCGCACGCGCTCGAGGTGGTGGGGCTCATGAACGTGCAGTTCGCGATCCAGGGCGACACGGTCTACGTGCTCGAAGTCAATCCGCGCGCCTCGCGCACCGTGCCGTTCGTCTCCAAGTCGACGGGACTGCCGCTCGCCAAGGTCGCGGCGCGCTGCATGGTCGGGAGCACGCTTGCCGGGCAGGGTGTCGCCGCCGAAGTCGTGCCGGCGTATTTTTCCGTGAAGGAGGCGGTGTTCCCGTTCATCAAGTTCCCCGGCGCGGACACCATCCTCGGCCCCGAGATGAAGTCGACCGGGGAGGTGATGGGGGTGGGCGGGTCCTTCGCCGAGGCGTTCGTCAAGTCGCAGATGGCCTCGGGCGAGAAGCTGCCCTCCGCCGGGCGGGTGTTCATCAGCGTGCGCAACGCGGACAAGCCGCGCACCGTGGAGATCGCCCGCTCGCTCGCGCGGCTCGGTTTCAGCCTCTGTGCGACGCGCGGCACCGCGGCAGCGCTTGCCGCCTCGGGGCTCGAGGTAACGCCGGTCAACAAGGTCGCCGAAGGCAGGCCGCACATCGTGGACATGATCAAGAACGGCGAGATTTCGCTTATCATCAACACCGTGGAAGAAAAAAGACGCACCGCGATCCGCGACTCCTACTCGATCCGCCGCGCCGCGCTGCAGGGCAGGGTGACGCTTTACACCACGCTCGCCGGCGCGCGTGCCGCGTGCACGGGGATGGAGCACGCGCGGGAGCTGCGGGCTTATGCGCTGCAGAAGTTGCATTCGAGCCTGCTCGAGACGGTAAACTAGTGCCGTCCCAACCTGCTTTTCCAGGTTTTCGGCGGCTCGCTTCCGGGAGAAAATCAGGGCGTTTGGAGCCGACGAGATCGCCGCGAACAGTTGGAACGGCACCAGTCTACGATCGAGGCAAGTGGGCAGTATGGCGAAGATCCCCCTGACCGTCACGGGCGCGGAGAAATTGCGCGCCGAGCTGCACGAACTGAAGACAGTCCGGCGGCCGGCCGTGATCAGCGCCATAGCCGAGGCGCGCACGCACGGCGATCTCTCGGAGAACGCCGAGTACCATGCGGCGAAGGAGCGCCAGAGCTTCATCGAGGGCCGCATCGCGGAGCTCGAGGCGAAGCTCGCGAACGCGCAGATCATCAACCCGGCGCTGCTCGACGCCGACGGCCGCTGCGTGTTCGGCGCGACTGTCGACCTCGAGGACATGGCGAGCGGGGAGGTCGTGACCTACCAGATCGTGGGCGACGACGAAGCCGACATCAGGGAGGGGAAGATCTCGATCAGCTCGCCGATTGCGCGCGCGCTGATCGGCAAGTACTCGGGCGACATCGCCGAGGTGCAGGCGCCGGGCGGCGTGCGCGAGTACGAGATCCTTGACGTTAAATACGTCTGACTGCGTGAAACGTGAAATGTGAAATGTGGAACGAGCACCTTCTTCCCTGTGACTTGGGGAGAGGGCGTAATGGGGGCACATCTCACGTTTCTCGCCTGTATGAAAAATTTCGCTGACGCGCTGCAATCGATCGCGGTCACCCTGTGGGTCGGCGGCATGTGGGCGATCGGCTATATCGTCGCCCCGGTGCTCTTCCTGCATGTCTCCGACCGGGCGCTCGCGGGAGCGTTGGCGGGGAAGCTGTTCGCTCTCATCGCCTACGTCGGCATTGGCTGCGCGGCGTATCTGCTGCTGTTTCGTCTGGTGCGGTTCGGCGGCGGCGCGTTCCGGCAGGGGTTCTTCTGGCTGACGCTGCTCATGCTCGCGCTGGTGGTCGCCGGGCAGTTCGGGGTGCAGCCGATACTCGAGAGCCTCAGGGAGCAGGCGCTTCCCAAGCAAGTGTTGGAAAGTGTGTTCCGTGACCGCTTCGCGACCTGGCACGGCATCGCCAGCGTGCTGTACCTCGTCCAGAGCTTGCTCGGTCTCGCCCTGGTGCTCAGCCAGGGCAGGGCGATCAGGTAGACGACCGCGCCTTTTGGGGCATCCGGTGACCGCGTTTGGTGTGGCGCTTTCCGTTGTCCCGGGAGGCACGCGGCGGCGCGCCGGGGACGGGTTCCCCGGGGTTCTCCCGGTAGAGCACCAGGATCCTGCCGATGTGCTGCACGGGTCGCGCGTCGAGCGCGCTGCATATGCTGCCGATCAGCGTCTCGCGCTCCTCGCGGCGCTCGCCCGCGACCCTCACCTTGATCAGCTCGTGGCGCTTCAGGCGCGCGTCGATTTCCTCGAGGACGGCGGGCGTCAGCCCGCCTGCTCCGACGGTAACGACCGGCCGTAGATGGTGGGCGCGCGCACGCAGCGCGCGGCGGGCGACGGGAGTGAGTTCCGGCATGCGAGCGCAGTCTAAGAGCCTCTAGCATAATGAAACACGCGGTGCGCTGTCACGATTTTTGCTCAGGACGCGAAGCCCGACGCAGCCCATATCGCGAATATGGGCAGGCGCTATGATGG
>JACQGO010000077.1 GCA_016199485.1 Betaproteobacteria bacterium | reverse complement strand
CTCATCTGCTTTACTCCGACATCCATTGCCCGCCGCTCCGCACGGGATACACCTCAAGTGTACACTACTTCAGCCCCGCCCGCTGGACCCACGCCCACGACCAGGACATCGGCGGCAACGCGGTTCACGAGTTCTGCGCCATCAGGGGCTGCTTCAACGCGAGCCGGATCACCGTGATGAAATCCTCCGCCGTGAGCGAGAGCATGTCGACCCGGCGCCCGACGAAAAACGTGCGCACCCTGCGCTCGAGCTGGTCGAGCGGCGTGTCGCGCAGCACCGCCTCGAGATCGGTGATCGTGCGGCGCGGATTGACGAAGAAATCCCCGGTGAACCAGATCTGCCGCACGCGCTGCGCGGGAAGCTCAAAGGCGAGCGCGACGCGCAGCATGCCGCCGGTGAACTTCTGCTGCGCCTCGAGCAGCGGCATGTCGGATGCCGGGCGCCGCACGAGATGCACCCAGCCCGGCGTATCGATCTCGCGCAGCGCGACCTGGTAGCGCGCGTGCTCGGAGAGCGTGAGCTCGCCTTCGAGGAACTCGCAGTCGAACTCGCTCTCGAAAGCTTCCGTGATGTTGCGCCTCACGAGCCCGGTGTCGGGGCGGCGGCCGAGCAGCTCTTTCAGGCTCGTCACGCGCTCGCGCGCCGAGGCGATCGCCTTGTCGGTGAGCTTCTCCGCCGGGATGCGCAGCACGCGCAGCATCTTCTCGACGTCGAACTCGACGAGCAGCGTCCCCTGGAACATGAGCGCCGCGCCGTCGAACGCCCCGCCGGTCCCCGAAATCTTGCGGCCGTCGACCTCGATGTCGTTGCGCGGGCGGTAGCGCGCATCGATCCCGAGCGCGCTGATGGCGGTCGCGGCGGCGTGGCAGATGCGGCGCGAGATCGCCTGCATGTCGGCGGTGCCGACGTCGCGCCGGTGCAGGTAGAGCTCCCAGCCGATCTGCCCCTCGTCGAAGTAGATCGCGCCGCCGCCGGTGATGCGCCGCTGCACCGCGATGCGGTTCGCGTCGCAGTACTCGAGGTTGAGCTCCTGCTCGGCACTCTGGTGATAGCCCAGGAGCGCGCACGGCGCAAAGCGCAGGAAGCGCAGCGTGCTGGGAATTTCCTCGGCTTCGCGCGCCTCGAGCAACGCGCGGTTCAAAGCGATGTTCTGCGCCGCGGGGCGCAGCCCCGTATCGATCACTCGCCACTTTTCACTCATGGTCGGCCGCCGCAAGCGGGCGCGACCGGAACCGCAACGATTCTAACGCCCGAGAGGGTCGCCGCGTAGGCGTCGATTCGCGCCTCCGCCGCGCCCGCCGGCCGCGCGCATCCGGGCAGCATGGGAATGTCGGGAAGGCTCGCGTGCGTCGATGAAGAAGCGACCGGCGCGAGCCGTCATGGTGCGCGCAGGCATTGCGACCCCGACTGGCTTTCCGTCGCCACCGCGCTGTCTCGTCCGGTACGGTCCTATTTTTTCTTCATGAAGAACACGAACTCGCTGTTCGCCGTCTCGGAGGAGAGCAGCTCGTTGCCCGTCTGCTTGGAAAACGCCTGGAAGTCCTTGACCGAGCCGGGATCAGTGGCCAGTATCTTCAGCACCTGCCCTGAAGCCATGTCGGTCAGCGCCTTTTTCGTGCGCAGGATCGGCAACGGGCAGTTGAGCCCTCTCGCGTCAAGTTCCTTGTCAAACTGCATCTTGACCCTCGCCATAAATTAGTTTTCAATAACACGCTAATGTACTGTCATTCCGTGTGAGTGGCAAGGCGGCTCATGATGCATTGCAGCACCGAAGCCGACCTGCCAGGTCTGGTGCGTGCCGCTCTACGGAATGGATGTTGCCCTGTCCCGCGTTGGTCATTATAAGCCGTGCCCGCCGGAAGCGGCTGGGCTGGCCCCTGGCCATCGCGTCTACGACGATTTCATGGTTGCGCGGCTGACCGGGTCCGACGGTCTGCTGCGCAAGATCGTCTATCCCGACGCGCTGAAAATCGCGAAGGAAACGCCGGTGGACGGAAATCGGCGTTACCTCTGCTGCCGGCCGCTTTGCTCGACTAGAAGATGCTGATGTTGCGCTCGGCCAGCAGTTGCGAGAGCCGGGTGTTGGCCATCGCCAGGCGGTCGACCAGGATCGCGAGGAACGCGCCGTTGAAGTGATGGCGGCAGCTCTCCGAGGCCTCGGAGAGCACTTCGGCCCGGATTTCGATCACCGTGATGTCCGTCAACGCAGCGACGCTTGCCGTGCGCTCGAACTTCTGCCCGGAAAGGTACGCCATCTCGCCGAAGCAGTCGCCGGCCCTGAGCACGTTGAGCAGCCGCTCCTGCTTGGTCACCTTCACTTCTCCGGCGGCGAGGATGAAAAACGAGGTGCCGATGTCGCCCTCGCGGATGAGCACCGTGCCCGGAGCATGGCGGTGCCACGCGGAGATGCGCAGCACCTCCCACAGTTCCACATCGCTGAACCCGCCGAAAAATGAAAGCTTGCGCGCGATGTTGAACTTCTCGCTGTCCGGCATGGCGGCTTCGGGCCGGCCGAGATAGCCGAACGCGGCAACGAGGTCCTGTGAGAATTCCTCCCAGCTCTGGTAGCGCTCCGCGGTGTTTTTTCCAAGCGCGCGCATCACGATCGCATCGAGCTGCGCCGGCAGGTCCGGCCGCACCGCGCTCGGCGGCGGCGGCTCGACGTTGATGATCTGGTAGATCATGGTGTAGTTGTTGGTGCCCTGGAACGGCAGCCGCCCCGTCAGGAGCTGGTAGAACACCACGCCCAGCGAGAAGATATCGCTCTGGTGCGAGAGCGGCTGCTCCTTGAGCTGCTCCGGCGACATGTAAGCCGGGGAGCCCACCCCGCTCACCTGCGTGGTGTCGCTCGCGGTGGTGAGCGCAGCGCCGAAGTCCGAGATCTTGATGTCGGTCTCCCCGGCAAGCAGGATGTTCGCCGGCTTGATGTCGCGGTGGATCACCCCGTGGCGCGCGGCGTAATCAAGCGCCTTGCTGCACTTGAAGATGATCTCGATCACCCGCGCCACCGGCAGCAGGTTATCGACCTGCGTGTACTGCTCGAGCGTGGTGCCGTCGACGTACTCCATTACGATGTAGTTCGCTTCCTCCTCCGCCACCGCGTCGTAGATCGCGACGATGTGGGGATGCGAGAGCTTGCCGGCGAGCGAGGCCTCGGTGACGAAAAGCTTGCGGTAGCGCCTGCCGTAATCCTTGTCGCCGAGCGCCTCGGGGAACACCATCTTGATCGCGACCTGTCGGTTGGCGAACGGGTCGAGCGCCTGGTAGACGACGCTGGTCGCCCCCTTTCCCAGCTCCCTGATGATCTCGTATTTACCGAGTTTACCGTTCATGACCCGCGCCCCGGCGGATGCGCACGCTCCGGGCAATATCGCAATGATAACAATACCATGATCGGGAGTTCTTGAGCCCTTTCTCAAAATCGTGCAATACGTCACGGCAGGCACGCGGGGCAGCCGGCGTGCGCCCTGCATCTGGTCTTGTAGTATTTATAACATATATGTAATATCTTCTACATGTCCCTACGCTGGCTGGCGCTGGTGATCACGCTGCCCACCGAGAACTCGACCGCGCGCATGCGCGTCTGGCGCGCGCTGAAGGGTCTGGGCTGCGGCGCGCTGCGCGACGGCGTGTACGTCATGCCGTGGCTCGGCGCGACGGAGCAGGCGCTGCACGGGCAGGCGAACGACGTGATCCGCGCTGGAGGCAGCGCGCACGTGATCGAGATCAAGGAGACGGATCCGCGCCAGACCCGCAGCCTGCGAGCGCTGTTCGACCGCGGCGCCGACTATGCCGCGGTGGCGAACGAGCTTCGCGCGCTGAAGACGGGCATCAGGTCGGCCGATCCCGCCGCGCTGGCGCGCGCCGGCGCCAGGCTGCGCCGGCAGTTCGAGGAGATCGCGGCGATCGACTTCTTCCCCGGCGCGGCGCGCGAGCAGGTCGAGACGATGCTCAGGGAAACCGAGCGCGCGGTGCTGGCAATCACCTCGCCGGGCGAGCCCTGCGCGGTGCCCGGCGACATCCGGCGCCTGGAAAAGCCCGACTACCGGCGGCGCGTGTGGGCCACGCGCAAGCATCCGTGGATCGACCGCCTCGCCAGCGCGTGGTTGATCAAGCGCTTCATCGATCCGGAGGCGAAGTTCGCGTGGCTCGAAAAGCCCAGGCAATGCCCCAGGCGTGCGATCGGTTTCGACTTCGACGGCGCGCCGTTCACCCATGTCGGCGGAAGGGTGACATTCGAGGTGCTGCTCGCAAGTTTCGGGCTGGAGGACGATCGCGCGCTGACGCGGCTCGGCATGGCGGTGCATTACCTCGACGCGGGGGGCGTGCCGGTCAAGGATGCCGACGGGATCGCCGCGGTCCTCGAAGGCGCACGCCAGCGCGCCGGCAGCGACGACGAGCTGCTCGGCGAGGCGCAGCGGATATTCGATCATCTCTACGCCGCCTATCAGGGGGAAAGCGCGGAATGAGCGACGCCTCTTCCACCCCGCAACCGGTCACGCTCGCGCAGGCGTTCTGGTACTGGCTGAAGCTGGGATTCGTGAGCTTCGGCGGCCCGACCGGCCAGATCGCGATCATGCACCAGGACCTGGTGGAACGCAGGCGCTGGATTTCGGAGCGGCGGTTTCTGCACGCGCTCAATTACTGCATGGTGCTGCCGGGGCCGGAAGCGATTCAGCTCGCGACCTACATCGGCTGGATGATGCACCGGACCCGGGGCGGCATCATCGCCGGAACGCTGTTTTTCCTGCCATCGCTCGTGATCCTGATCGCGCTGTCGTGGATCTACATGGCGTTCGGCGCTGTGCCGGCGGTGGCCGGCATCCTCTACGGCATCAAGCCGGCGGTCACCGCCATCGTCGTGTTCGCCGCATACCGCATCGGCTCGCGCGCGTTGAAAAATGCCGCCCTGTGGTCGGTCGCCGCGGCCGCGTTCGTCGCGATATTCGCGTTCGACGTGCCGTTCCCCTACATCGTGCTCGCCGCCGGCATCATCGGTTACATCGGCGGCCGCCTCGCGCCGGACAAGTTCGTGACCGGCGGCGGGCACGGCACAGCGGAGAAGAGCTATGGGGCCGCGATCATCGACGACAACACGCCCACGCCCGAGCACGCTCTATTCACCTGGTCACGCCTGGTCCGCGTGTGTGCCGCCGGGCTCGTGCTATGGGCCGGTGCGCTCCTCGTGCCGCTCGCACTCTACGGCTGGGACGCCCCGCTCACCCAGATGGGCTGGTTTTTCACCAAGGCTGCGCTGCTCACATTCGGCGGCGCTTACGCGGTGCTGCCTTACGTCTACCAGGGCGGTGTCGAGCATTACCAGTGGCTGACCGCGGCGCAAATGATCGACGGCCTCGCGCTGGGCGAAACCACGCCCGGGCCGCTGATCATGGTGGTGACCTTCATCGGCTTCGTCGGCGGCTGGAGCAGGCAGCTGTTCGGACCGGACAGCCTGTTCCTCGCCGGCGCGGTGGCCGCGACGCTCGTCACCTACTTCACGTTCCTGCCGAGCTTTCTCTTCATCTTTGCCGGCGCGCCGCTCATCGAGACCACCCACGGCAATCTCAAGTTCACCGCGCCGTTGACCGGCATTACCGCGGCGGTGGTGGGGGTGGTGCTCAATCTCGCGGTGTTCTTCGCGTGGCACGTCCTGTGGCCGGGGGCGACGCGTGACGCACCGTTCGCCGGCGCATTTGAATGGGCGACAGCAGCAATCGGTATCGGTGCGCTGGTCGCGCTGTTCCGCTACAAGGTGGGCATCATCCCCCTGATCGGCGCCTGCGGCGCGGCCGGACTCGTTTACATCTTTGCCAAACCGCTGTTCGCATACTTATTGAGTATTACCTAACCTTGTGACAACCGAATTGTCTTTCATGCGTTATTCCGATGTTGGCATAACATTGGGGTGGACGCATGAAGACGAGGAACAAATTGGAGGCGGCGGCGAAGCGTCGGGTGCGCGCCGCGCGG
>JACQGO010000110.1 GCA_016199485.1 Betaproteobacteria bacterium | reverse complement strand
GACGTGGGAGTTCCCGGTGAACAGGCGCCTGCATGGTCGATACCCGTGCTTCGCCTCGCTTCAGGGCTCGTCGAATTCGGCGACCACAGGGGCGTGGTCGCTCGGCCGCTCCGCGGCCCGTGGCGTCTTGTCGATCACGCAGGACTTGCATCGCTTTGCGAGTGTCTCGGAGGGCAGAATGTGGTCTATCCGCAGGCCCATCTTGCGCTTGAACGCGTTCATACGGTAGTCCCACCAGGTATACGAGCCCTCCGGCTGCGGAAACAGGCGGAAGCTGTCCCTGAATCCCGCGTCGAGCAGCGCGCGGAATGCCCGCCGCTCGGGCTCGCTGTGGAGCACCCTGCCCTCCCACAGCGCCGGGTCGTGCACGTCGCGCGGTTCCGGCGCGATGTTGACATCGCCGGCGAGCACGAGCCCTGGACAGTGCTCGCCCTCGCGCTTCATCCACCGGGTGAAGGCGGCGAGCCAGTCGAGCTTGTAGCGGTACTTGTCGGACCCCACCGCTTCTCCGTTGGGAACGTAGACGCATACCACGCGCACGCCGCCGACATCGCTTGCGAGCACGCGCTTCTGCTCGTCGCGAAACCCGGGGATCGCCGTCGCGAGCATCTCGGCCTTTTCCCTGCTGAGGAGCGCGACGCCGTTATAGGTCTTCTGCCCGCTGAAAAGCGGGTGGTAGCCGGCAGCGCGGATCTGCGCCGCGGGGAACGCCGCGTCCTCCAGCTTGGTCTCCTGCAGGCACAGCACGTCGGGGCGGTGCGTCTCGAGCCAGTCGAGGACCTGCGGCAACCTGACTTTCAGCGAGTTGACGTTCCAGGTCGCGATCTTCATTTCGCCGCAGCCGGCGCGGGCTGCGATTGCGGTGCACGCTCCGGCGCAGGCTTGGGCGCCGCCTCCGCCGCCGGCTTTGGCGCCGGCTTCGTGGCTGGCTTGCGCGCGACCGGCGTACGTGGATAGCCCGCGGCGTCCAACGCCGCGTCCCACGCGCCCTCCTGGTAGCCCTTGACGGGCGCCATGTTCCCCACCGCGAGCAGCGGGACCTCAAGCGTGCCGCCGGAGATTTTCTTGAACGCCTCGGCGTCCTTTTCGTTCTGTGGGTTTTTTTCGGTGAACGGCACGCCGCGCTTCGCAAGGTGCTCGCGCGCCTTGTTGCACACTTCGCCGCAGTCGAAGATCCACAGCGTGACCGGATAATTCTTCACCGCCTGCCGCAGGCTGTACGGCAGCTCCGAGGTCTGTATCGTGCTGGGGGTGAACTTCTTCTGCTCGACGCGTTTCGCGCCGGCGGCCGGCGGCTGGTCGGAATACTGGATCTTGCCGGTTTCATCGACCCACTTGTAGAGCCCGGCGGCAGCCGCGGCGCCTGCCGCGAGCGCGAACGCGAGCGCGGTGAATTTTTTCACGAATGTCTCTCCTCACCAGCCTGTCGGACTTGACGGCCCGACAGGCTGCTAACGGCAAAATCGTCTAACGATACGGAACAAAACCCGGCCAAAGCGGTTGAATCTGACGGAAAGTGGGCGTGAATTCCCATATTGGCAGTCCGCGTTTACGGCAATTTTCTCGGCGCCGATTTTGCATAAGGAGTTTGTCGGGGCCAAGCCCGACAAACTCCTAGCCACAGCAACGAAAGGACTCTAGCACAACCCGTCTGCGCTGCCAAAGTCAGGGCGGCGCCAGGCCGCAGTGGCGGAGCAGTGCGTCTATCCGTGGCTCCCGCCCGCGAAACGCGACAAACGACTCGAGCGCGGGACGGCCGCCGCCCACCGCGAGGATCTCGTCGCGGAAGCGCTCGCCCGTCTTCGGGTCGAGTATGCCGTTCTCCTCGAACAGGCTGAACGCGTCGGCGGACAGCACCTCTGCCCATTTGTAACTGTAATAGCCCGCCGCGTAGCTGCCGGCAAAGATGTGCGAGAAGCTGTTGGGGAAGCGGTTGTAGGCGGGCGGGAACACGACCGCGACGCGATTGCGCACTTCGCCGAGCAGCTCGAGCGCGGTCTTCGCGCCGTGCGGGTCGAAGTCGTGATGCAGGCGCATGTCGAACAGCGCAAACTCGATCTGGCGCACCATCGCGAGCCCGCTCTGGAAATTCCTCGCCGCGCGCATCTTCTCGAACAGCGTGCGCGGCAGCGCCGCGCCCGTCTCGACGTGGCCCGTCATCGGTGCGAGGACCTCCCATTCCCAGCAGAAGTTCTCCATGAACTGCGAGGGCAGCTCGACCGCGTCCCACTCGACGCCGTTGATGCCGGCCACCCCCACGTAATCGACGCGCGTGAGCAGGTGGTGCAACCCGTGGCCGAACTCGTGAAACAGCGTGATCACCTCGTCGTGGGTGAACAGCGCGGGCCGTCCGCCGACCGGCGCGGCAAAATTGCAGTTCAGGTACGCGGCCGGTTTCTGGATGCCGCCGGCCGTGCGGCGGCGCGGGACCGCCTCGTCCATCCACGCGCCGCCGCGCTTGGACGCTCGCGCGTAGAGGTCGGTGTAGAACTGCCCCACCGTATCTCCGCCGCGCTCGCGGATCGCGAAAAACCGCACATCGGGATGCCACTTCGGCGCCTCCGCCGGCGCAATGGCGAGTCCGTAGAGCTGCTCCACCAGCCGGAACATGCCTGGCAGCACCTTCGTTTCCGGCAGGTAGTGCTTCACTTCCTGCTCGGAGAACGCGTAGCGCTTGAGCCGCAGCTTTTCCGAGGCGAACGCGAGATCCCACGCTTCTAGCCTGTCGAGCCCGAGCTCCTCGCGCGCAAAGTGCGCGAGCTCGGCGAGGTCGCGCTCGGCGTAGGGCCTGGCGCGAACGGCGAGCTTGTTGAGAAAACCGAGCACCTGAGCGGGCGTTTCCGCCATCTTCGGCTCGAGCGAATACTCGGCGAAGCCGGCAAAGCCCAGGAGGGCCGCGAGCTCCTGCCGCAGCTTCACGATCTCGATGATCAACGACGTGTTGTCCCACTCGGAGTTGCCGAACTCCGCGGCGCGCGTCACATAGGCGCGATACATGAGTTCGCGCAGCCCGCGGTTCTCGGCGTACTGCATGACGGGCAGGTAGGAGGGCGCATGCAGCGTGAACTTGAACCCCGCTTTTCCGTCGCGGCTCGCCGCCTCGCGCGCCGCCTGCGCCACGTCGGCCGGGATGCCGGCGATCTCGCGCTCGTCCTCGATGTGATGCGCGAAGGCGTTGGTCGTGTCGAGCAGGTTGTCGTCGAAGCGCGACCCGAGCCGGGAGAGCCTGTCGCGGATCTCGGTGAAGCGCCGCTTCTTGCCGGGCGGGAGTTCCGCGCCTCCGCGGCGAAAGTCGCGCAGCTGGTTGTCGATGAACTTCTTCTGTGCGCGCTCCAGGCGCTCGAATCCGGCGGAGGCCTTCAGCCGCTTGAACTTGTCGAACAGTCCCGGATGCTGCGTAAGCTCGGTCTCGTATTGCGTGATCTTGGGCAGGTTGGCGTTGTAGGTTTCGCGTAACTCGGGGTTGTTCATCACGGCGTTGAGATGCGCAACCTGGCCCCAGGCCCGCGCGAGCCGTTCCGCCGCATCTTCGAGCGGGGTGACGAACGTGTCCCACGCAGGCGCTGCCGCGTCAGCGGCGAGCCGCTCGATCAACGCCCGGTTCTCGCGCGCCAGCTCGTCGACCGCTGGCGTGACGTGCTCGGGCCGGAACTCGTCGAAGCGCGGAAGACCCGAGAAATCGAGCAGCGGGTTCATGGACTGCGGCTGTTCCAAGTTCCAGGTTCAAGGTTCAATGTTTTCCGCGGCCCGCTTGATACCCGCAACATGGAACTTGGAACTTTGAACCTGGAACCTTGAACTTGGAACCTTCGACGCGAAGCCCGCTACCTGGCTTCGAACACGACCTGGCCCTCGATCAGCGTGTAGCTCACCTTGCCTTTGAGCTCGAGGCCGAGGAATGGGGTGTTCTTGCCCTGGCTCTTCAACGCGCCGGGCTTGATCCTCCAGTAGTGTTCGGGGTCGAAGATGCAGACGTCGGCGGCGCGGCCGGGCGTGAGCGAGCCGGCGTCGATATTGAGCACGCGCGCCGGTCGCGAGGTGATCGTGGCGAGCGCCGCCGCAACCGGCGTCTCGGTCTCCTCCGCCCACTTCAGCGCGAGCGGCAGCAGCAGCTCCAGTCCCGTCGCGCCGCTCTCGGCCTCGGCGAACGGAAGCTGCTTTGCGTCCTCGTCGACCGGGGTGTGGTCGGAGCAGATCGCGTCGATCGTGCCCTCGGCGAGCGCGCGGCGCAGCGCGTCGCGGTCGCGCAGGCTGCGCAACGGCGGCGTGAGATGGCAGTTGGAATCGAAATAACCGATGTCCATCTCGGAAAGATGCACGTGGTGGATGGCGACGTCGCAGGTGACCGCGAGCCCGAGTGCTTTCGCCTGCCGGACCATATCCACGCCCTCCGCGCTCGAGAGCCGGCACAGGTGGACACGGCAGCCGGTATCGCGCGCGAGCAGCAGTATCGTGGAGAGCGCCACCGTTTCCGCGCACACCGGTATCGCGGGAAGCCCGAGGCGCGTCGCCACCTGGCCGTCGTGCGCCACGCCGCCGCGCCCGAGCGCGCGATCCTGCGGCCGCAGCCACACGGAGTACCCGAAGGTGGCGGCGTACTGCATCGCGTAGTAGAGCACCTGCAAATCGTTGAGCGGCGCGTCTGCCTGCGAAAACGCGACGCATCCCGCGTCGGTAAGCTCGGCCATTTCCGTCAGTCTCTCGCCCCCGAGCCCCTGGGTGAGCGCGCCCACCGGATAGACGCGGGACTGGTTGAGGTTCTTGGCGCGGTACTTGAGCATTTCGACCAACCCCGGCTCGTCGAGCGGCGGGTCGGTGTCGGGCGGGCAGGCAAGGCTG
>JACQGO010000073.1 GCA_016199485.1 Betaproteobacteria bacterium | reverse complement strand
TCAGTTTGGCCGCAGCGACCTGTGCGGCGGCGCGCCTCGCGGGTAAGCCGTCAAGCGAAGTCTTGTGTTGACGAGCGCCGACGGCTTGGGCACCCGCAGCGTGCCGTTTGCCGCACCGGAAGCAAAGCCAGACTGACCCACCACCGCGCAGGCGGTCTCTTCCGCGCCGCTGCGGGTATGTTATGTTGTACGCCCGTGCGAAACGCCTCTTTATCCTGCTCGCCGCGCTAGCGGCCGGCGCGCAAGCCGCAGACCCGCTCTCCACCGCCACCGTCGATTACCGCGAGGTCGATCAGACGTTCGTCGCTGACGGCGTCGTCGAAGCGGTCAGGCAGTCCACGGTCTCGGCGCAGATCTCGGGCCGCGTCGTGGACGTGAGGTTCGACGTCGGCGACAGCGTGAGGAAGGGCGAAGTCATCG
Source organism: Betaproteobacteria bacterium (assembly GCA_016199485.1). GTDB lineage: Bacteria > Pseudomonadota > Gammaproteobacteria > Burkholderiales > SG8-41 > JACQGO01. The sequence continues at coordinate 4,604 of JACQGO010000073.1, read as the reverse complement.
TGCGCATCGACGAGCGCGAGGTGAGCGACGCGCTCGCGAGCAGCCAGGCGCAGATCGCGCAGGCGCAGGCGGCGCTTGCGAACGCGAGGGCGCACTACCAGCGCACCGTGCAGCTGTTCAACCAGGGATTCGTCAGCCAGGCCGCGCTCGACCGCGCGCTCGCCGATTACCGCGCGGCACAGGCGCAGCTCGCCGCCGCGGTGGCGGTGGCGAGCCAGGCCGCGACGGTGAAGAGCTTTGCCGTCGTGACCGCGCCCTACAGCGGCGTGGTGGCCGCGCGCCACGTCGAGCCCGGCGAGACGGTGACGCCAGGCAAGCCGCTGATGACCGGTTTCGATCCGCGCGACCTGCGGGTGGCGGTGGAGGTCCCGCAGTTCAAGCTGCGCGAGATCAGGGCGGCGGGCACGGCACTGGTCGAGTTTCCGGCGCTCGGGGAGCGGGTGAAGGCCGGGGGATTCACGGTGCTGCCGGCGGCGGATGCCAAAGCGCACACCACACGCGTGCGGGTCGCCCTGCCGCGCCACGTCGCGGGCGCTTACCCCGGCATGTTCGCGCGCGTGCAGTTTTCCGTCGGCCGCGCTCGCAAGCTGGTGGTGCCCGGACCTGCGATTGTGAGGCGGACCGAAGTGACCGGCGTCTACGTGGTCTCCGGGACGGGCGTGATCCAGTTCCGCCAGATCCGCGTCGGCGAACCGGCGGGAGAAGCGGGCGTCGAAGTGCTCGCCGGGCTGCGCGCGGGCGAGAAGGTGGCGCTCGATCCGGTCAAGGCCGCGCTCGCCATCGGACGCGGCGTAGAGCAGCGATGACCGGGCGCCTGCCGTAGCGCCCGCCTCCCGGGCCGCACATCATGGGCATCTCCGGCCGCATCACCCGGCTGATCCTGCAGTCCCAGATCACGCCGCTTGTCGCGCTCATCGCTTTCCTGCTCGGCGTGTTCGCGGTGCTCGTGACCCCGCGCGAGGAAGAGCCGCAGATCAACGTGACGATGGCGAACGTGTTCATCCCGTTTCCCGGCGCCTCCGCGAAAGACGTGGAGAGCCTGGTGGCGACACCGGCCGAGCAGGTGGTGGCACGCATCTCGGGCATCGATCATGTCTACTCGGTATCGCGGCCGGGGCTCGCGATCCTCACGGTGCAGTACCAGGTCGGCGAGGACCGCATCCAGGCACTGGTGCGCCTCTATGACACGCTCTACGCCAACCGCGACTGGGTGCCCCCCGAGCTCGGCGTCGGCGAGTTCATCGTGAAGCCCGTCGGAATCGACGACGTGCCGATCGTCACGCTCACGCTGTGGACGCGGGACGCCGCGCGCGGCGCCTACGAGCTGAGGCAGATCGCCAATGCCGCGGAGGTGGAAATCAAGCGCCTCGCCGGCACGCGCACCGTGGCCACCGTCGGCGGTGCGGCGCGCGCGGTGCGCGTGCTGCTCGACGTCGATCGCATGAATGCCTACGGGGTGACGCCGCAGGACGTGCGCGGCGCGCTGCTCGCCGCCAACGCCGCGGCGCCCTCGGGCAGGCTCACGCGCGACAACCGCGAGACGCCGGTCGAGACCGGGAGCTTCCTCGCTTCGGCGGAGGAGATCGAGCGCCTGGTCATCGGGCATGCCGGCGGTCGGCCGATCTACGTGCGCGACGTGGCGCGCGTCGAGGACGGACCCGAGCAGCCGCAGCACTATGTATGGTTCGGCACCGGCCCGGCGAGCGGCGCGCCGGCGCGCGGCGAATTTCCGGCAGTGACGATCTCGGTGTCGAAGAAGCCGGGGGAGAACGCGGTGGACGTCGCGGCGCGCGTGATCCGGCGCGTGGACGAGTTGAGGGGCAGCATCATTCCGGAAGGCGTCGATGTGGCGGTCACCCGCAACTACGGCGACACCGCCAACGACAAGGCGCAGAAGCTGATCCAGAAGCTCGTCTTCGCGACGCTCTCGGTGATCGCGCTGGTATGGCTCGCGCTGGGCCGCCGCGAGGCGGTGATCGTGGGGGGCGCGGTGCTGCTCACGCTCGCCGCCACGCTGTTCGCCTCCTGGGCGTGGGGCTTCACGCTGAACCGCGTTTCGCTGTTCGCGCTGATTTTCTCGATCGGCATCCTGGTGGACGACGCCATCGTCGTGGTGGAAAACATCCACCGGCGGCGCGTGCTCTCGCAAGCCCCGTCCGCGGAACTCATCCCGCAGGCGGTGGACGAGGTCGGAGGGCCCACCATCCTCGCCACGCTCACGGTGATCGCGGCGCTGCTGCCGATGGCGTTCGTGACCGGACTGATGGGGCCGTACATGAGCCCGATTCCGATCAACGCGTCGATCGGGATGCTGATCTCGCTCGCGGTGGCGTTCGTGGTGACGCCGTGGATGGCGCTGCGACTGGCAGGCGGCGCGCACGCGCCGCACGCCGGGGAGGCGGGAGCGCGCGCGCTGCGTTTTTTCGGCTGGCTGTTCACCCCGTTTCTGAACGGCGCGCGCGGCAGGCCCAGGCGGCGGCTGCTCTGGATCGGCACCGTCGCGGCGATCGCGCTCGCGGTCGCGCTCGCGGCGGTGAAGCTCGTGATCCTCAAGATGCTGCCGTTCGACAACAAGTCCGAGTTCCAGGTGGTGGTCGATACGCCGCCGGGCACGGCGCTCGAGGAGACGGCGCGCGTGCTGCACGAGATCGGCGCCTACGTCGCGACCATATCCGAGGTGACCGACTACCAGGCGTACGCCGGCGCCGCCGCGCCGATCAACTTCAACGGGCTGGTGCGGCAATACTACCTGCGCAGCGGTCCGGAGGTGGGCGACATCCAGGTCAATCTCGTCGAAAAGAACCTGCGCAGCCGCGCGAGCCACGCCATCGCGCGCGCCAAGGTCGTCGAGGTGCCGCCGGGCCCGCCGGTGCTCGCGCCTATCGTCGCCGAAGTCTACGGCCCGGACTACGCGGGGCAGCTCGCCGTCGGAGAAAAGGTGCGCACGGCGTTCGCCGCGACCGCGGACATCGTCGACATCGACAGCAGCGGCGAGGCCGACGCCGAAAAACTGCTGCTGCGAGTCGACCGCAACAAGGCGGCGCTGATGGGGGTCGCGCAGCGCGACGTCGTGGCGGCGGTGCGGCTCGCGCTCGCGGGCGAGAACGTGACGCCGCTCCACACCGGCACCGCGAAATTCGAAGTGCCGGTGAGAATCGGCATACCGCCGCAGGCGCAGTCGAGCGTGGAACGGCTGCTGAAGCTCAAGGTGCGGGCCGACAGCGGCACCCTGATCCCGGTGTCCGAGCTGGTGCAGCCGGTCAGCACGCTGCGCGACAAGCCGATCTATCACAAGGACCTCGCGCCGGTGGTCTACGTCGTGGGCGACATGGCGGGCGAGCTCGACAGCCCGCTCTACGGCATGTTCGCGATCCGCGACCGTATCGCCGGCATGGCGCTGGAGGAAGGCGGGGCGCTCGGCGAGTACTTCATCCGGCAGCCGCCCGACCGCTATCGCGAGTACGCGTTCAAGTGGGACGGCGAATGGCAGGTGACGTACGAGACGTTCCGCGACATGGGCATCGCCTATGCGGTAGGCCTGATCCTGATCTATCTGCTGGTCGTCGCGCAGTTCCGCTCGTATCTCACCCCGCTCATCATCATGGCGCCGATCCCGCTCACCGTGATCGGGGTGATGCCGGGCCACGCGCTGCTCGACGCGCAGTTCACCGCGACCTCGATGATCGGCATGATCGCGCTTGCCGGCATCATCGTGCGCAATTCGATCCTGCTGGTGGACTTCGTCAACCTCGAGGCCGCGCACGGGCGCGACTTCCAGCAAGCGATCATCCGCGCCGGCGCGGCGCGCGCGCGGCCGATACTGCTGACCGGGATCGCGGCGATGCTGAGCGCTTTTTTCATCCTCGATGACCCGATTTTCAACGGCCTCGCGGTGTCGCTGCTCGCCGGCATCCTCGTCTCCACGCTGCTCACGCTGCTGGTGATCCCGGTGCTCTACTACGGCGCCAACTGGAAGCGCTTCGCACCGGCGACGGGCTGTTAAATCCCGCGCTCCCGCGCCGCGTACGGTGTGATCGTCGCTCGATCGGCGCTTCCGGGCCGGTTGATCCAGGTCAATAGGCGGCCGCGGAGTTCGACTAGGATGATGCTTGCGCGGCGTGATTGAGGTGATTGCGGCGCGCAACGGCGGGCCTCTGGAACAAGGAGCGAAGCATGGTCGATCACGTACCCCAGGTCGGCGCGCCCGACCCCGAGCTCAGGACATCGCCGATCGTCGATGAAGACACCGACCTCTCTCTCGATCTGGAGCTCGAATCCGGCGTCTGTTACTTCAACGGAGCGACCTATCCGATCGGGCGGTATGTGCGCAGCGGAAGCGAGCTCCTGCGCTGCGTGGGGCGGGGCGTGTGGATGCGCGTGGGAGAGACGCAACCGTGAAGCAGGCGTCCTCCGCAGCCTCGATCGCAAAAAGGTAGGCTTCCAGCCCCAACGCATCGAGCAAGGCCGAAGCAGCCTCCCTTGCTCGCGCTAATTCGGCAGTCGGTAGAGCCATCGGCTGCAACGCGCATTGACCGGGTAGCGTAGCTCGCATCGACGCAAGCTGTGCCGGGATATCGCGCTTCGATGCGCGTACCGGTTACCCG
>JACQGO010000003.1 GCA_016199485.1 Betaproteobacteria bacterium | reverse complement strand
CGTCAGGACCGCCGGCGTGGCGAGGGAATTGAGCCAGGCGCCGAGGAACGCAAAAACCACCGCACCCGCACACAGCGGGACAGTGATCCGCCACTCGATGCTGCCGCGCCGCTGAAACATGACGGTGCCGGCAACGCCGGTGAAAAGAAAGGTGAACAGTGCGGTCGCCATCGCCTGGTGTATGGTAAGGCCGGCAAATGCGGAAAGCGCCGGGATCAGCAGGACGCCACCGATGCCGACTCCGCCGATCAGCAGGCCGATGCCGAACGCCACCGGCAGCAACAAGATGAGCTCGGACAGATGTGACTCCTCGGGAAAATCCGGGCGTGGCGCAGGTTGTCGACCCCGGTTGTTACGCGGAGCCCCGGAAGGGGATGCTCGCGGGCAGAGATAACCGGTGCACGCAACGGTATCCCGCCGCAGTCCGCGATGCATTTCCCGCGCTCAGCACGAGAACAGGTTCGCAAAACTGATCAGCAGCTCGGGCTGCAGATAGCCCGTGAAGCCGAAATAAGTCACGTAGGCCGCGAGCAGGAACGCGACCACCCACATCACGATTTTCTGTGCCGGGCTCACGCTGTTCCACCAGATCAGTGTATGCCACGCCAACGAAGGATCTCTTCGGAGAACGCCGCGCTGCGCGGAGTTCCGCCGGCGGAGATATTATTGCATAAGACGCTGCGTCGAAATTCGCTTTCGCATTGAAATTGCTCTGGTGTAGACTGGGATCCGTTGTAAATGTCATGCGTGCAAGACGCGGCGGGAGCGCGACGATGCCCCTCCGAGCCGCGCGCATGGAGGAGATCCATCCATGGGTGATCGCGTCGTGGCCAGCACGTGCCGGGAATGCTCGGTGAGGTGCGGGTCGTTGGTCCACCTGCGTGACGGGCGGGTGGAGAAGATCATCGGGAATCCCGCCCATCCCCATTCCCGGGGCGCGTTCTGCGTCAAGGGGGTCAAGGCGTCGGTCGCCGCGCGCGAGCATCCCGACCGCCCGTTGTACCCGATGCGTCGCACCGGCGAGCGCGGCTCCGGACAATGGGAACGCATATCGTGGGAACAAGCCTTGGGCGAAATTGCCGACCGGCTGCAGGAGGTGATCGGGAAGCATGGACCGCTCGCCGTTGCCGGAGCGGTCTCGAACCATTTCGTGAGCAGAGGCGTGGCGATGGCGCAGCTTCTGCGCTGCCTCGGCTCGCCGAACTACATGATCAACCAGGACCTGTGCCAGGGATGCCGTTACACGGCTGCGATGCTGACGGGCGTCGGGGCGCAGCCCGGCGCGGAGCTCGAGCATGCGCGGTGCATCCTGGTTGTCGGCAAGAGCCCTTCCGAGTCCAGCGTCGTGCAGTGGATGCACATCAAGGCGGCGCGGCGAACCGGGGCCAAGCTCATCGTAGTCGACCCGCGACGCACGCAGATCGCGCGCATGGCTCACCTGTGGCTCCCCATCCGGCCCGGGACGGATGCGGCGCTGGCGCTCGCCATGGCTCACGTGATGATCGACGAGGGCGTGCACGACAGGAAGTTTGTCGAGCAATGGTGCGTGGGACTCGAGCCCTTCAGCGACCGGGTGCATGGTTACACTCCCGCAGTCGCATCGGACATCACCGGCATTCCGGCGGAGCAAATCGTCAACGCTGCGCGTCGCTTCGCGACCGATAAACCGGGGTGCCTCGTCCTCGGCCACGGGATCGACGCCCAGGCGAACGGCGTGGACACGGCGCGGGCTTTTCACGCTCTGGTTGCGCTCACCGGTAACATCGACCGTCCCGGCGCGAACCGCATGGCGAAGCGGCTGCCCGGTTTCCGTGACTACGCGAGCGTCATCAACGATCCTGAATTCCGGCTGCCGCGCGAGATCGAGGAAAGCATCATCGGAGGGCGCGAATATCCGCTGTGGGCCGGACCGCAAAGCTGGGCGAAGTCCTGCCACAACCCTTCGGTGATCCAGGCGATGCTTACCGGCGAGCCTTACCCGGTGCGCGCGCTCTATGTCAGCGGGGTAAACATCGTCTGCACCTATCCGGGGATACGGAACACCGTCGGCGCACTGAAGGGCCTTGACTTGCTGGCGGTCGCCACCGACCACATGACGCCCACGGCGGAGCTTGCCGATTTCGTTCTACCGAAGACGACGCTGTTCGAGGAAGAGGACGTCACCTCGGATCCCGGGGGTCCCTGCCTGTCGGTGGTGCAACGCGTGCTTCCCCCGCGGGGGGAGGTGCGCTGCGACATGGAAATCGCGGTGGGGCTGCGCGACGAGCTGCGCAAACGCGCGTTGGTGCGTCACGAAGTGCTGCCATGGAACAGCCACCGCGAGTTCATCGATTTTCAGCTCGAAGATACCGGCCTCGCGTTCGACGATCTGCACGAGAAGGGGTTCCACGAAATTCCGTTCGTCTACGAGGAGTACCGGAAAAAAGGATTCCCCACGCCAAGCGGCAAGATCGAGCTTGCATCCAGTCGCCTGGAGCGGGCCGGGTACGACCCGGTGCCAAACTTCTCGCCGCCGGTTTATGCAGCATCCAATCCTGAATTTCCGCTGACGCTGCTCACCGGGATTCGCTCGATGACCTATCACCATTCGCGGTTCAGGAACCACCGCTGGGCGCGCAAGGCGCAGAACGCGCCGGAACTCAGGATCCACCCGCGCACCGCCGAACGGCACGGCATCGCGGAAGGCGATTGGGTCCGGGTGGAAACGCCGGATGGCGCCGGGCGGGTGCTGCTGTCGGCGTGGGTCACGGAGGAAGTGCCGGAGGATATCGTTGCAACCGGGATGGGGTGGTGGTTTCCGGAACTTCCCGGCCCCGACCACGGAGCGCTCACCTTCAACGTCGATGCGGCGATCCCGTACGGCCCCCCATGGGACCCGATCGCGGGCTCCGCCGAAGCGCGCAACTGCGCTTGCCGGATCCGTCGCGCCGAGCCGGCGGAAACGGCTCCCTCCCTCGCCAAAGCGGACGAACTTGCGGGTCGATGAATACTCCGCGAATCCCGGCGCCCGGATGAGGCGTTGCAGCTACTGCCCGCGGATGCCTGCGGCCTGCGCGCTCTCCCGGTAGAGCGTTACGTTCTCCTTGAGAAAGGCAGCGAGTTGCACGGGTGTTTCCGAGTACGGATCGGCACCCTGGGCTTCGATCTTTTTCTTCACCGCGGCGGAGGACATGATCCGCGTCAACTCGTTTTCGATCCTGGCCAGAATGCGCTTCGGGGTTTTCACCGGCGCGAACATTCCGTAGAACTGGGAAACCTCGTATCCCGGCAGACCGGCTTCCGCGGTGGTCGGTACCTTGGGGAGGTAAGCCGAACGCTTTCTCGCCGCCACCGCCAGCGCGCGTATCATTCCCGCCTGCACCTGGGGTCTGGCCGAGATCATATTGAGGATCATCAACTGCACTTCGTTTCCGGCCAGTCCCGTCACCGCCAGCCCGCCGCCCTTGTACGGTACGTGGACGATGTTGACGCCCGTCAGCTGCGAAAAGCGCGCACCCGCAAGATGGGTGGTGCCGGCAGTGCCGCCCGAGCCATAGTTGTACTTGCCGGGATTCGCCTTGAGAAGCGCGATCAGTTCCCTGAGCGACCTGGCGGGCATCGATGAGTGCACGACCACCACGTAGTCGACGCTTGCCACGCGCATGATCGGGGCGAAGTCCTTGAACAAGTCGTAGGGCGTTTTGCGGCCTGTGGCGGCGAGAACGCTGTGGTTGTCGCCCAGCATTCCAAGTGTATATCCGTCCGGCGTGGCCCTGGCCAGAATCTCGCCGCCGATCATGCCGCTGGCGCCCCCCCGGTTTTCCACGACCACCTGCTGTTTCAGCGCCTCGCCGAGCGACTCGCCGACGACGCGCATGATCGCGTCGTAGGAACCGCCTGCCACGAACGGCACGATGACGCGAATCGGCCGCTCGGGGTACGGTTGGGCGGCGTATGCGCAGCTCAGCAACGCTGCGCCGAGCATCATGGAACTTGCCGCAGTTGTCATGCGCTCACGAAGACCCATGCGCACCTCCTCTTTATTCTTGGCGGGAAAATCTTCAGGAATAAGGACGCGGAGGATTCTAGGCGCGCCGATTTGGCGCTGTCAACAACTCCGATCGATTCCGGGACGCTGCGGACTCATTTGCGAATTCGAATGTGCCATCGCATCGTGTTGCGGAGAAGGTGGGAGTTGATTATTATCTCGACCGGCGGCTGCGCGCGCAAAAAGCCGCTTCAAGAAAGAAATTCGTCGCGGACACGCGCTCCGCATCAGCAAAATCAATTGGGGAAGCCATGACGCCTGCACGCAAGGTTGGTTTCATAGGGCTGGGCACGCTCGGGAAGCCGATGGCCAAGAACCTGGTCAAAGCCGGCTTTGATCTGGCGGTCTACGATGTACGCGAGGCGCCGATGAAGGAGCTTGAGACGGCGGGCGCCGCACCGTGCGGGTCGGCGGGCGATGTCGCGGCCCGCTCCGAAGTGCTCATCAGCATGGTGCTCAATATCGCGCAGACCGAGGAAGTCGTTTTCGGCAGCCAGGGCGTGGCGAAGAGCGCCCGGCCCGGCACCAAGCTCGTGATCGGCAGCACGATCGGTCCCGGCCCGATGCGCCGAATCGCGCAAGCGCTTCAACCGAAAGGCGTGACGGTGATCGACGCGGCAATGGCGGGCGGTTACCCCTCCGCCGAGAAAGGAACGCTTACCGTGATGGTAGGCGGAGATCCCGGAGTGCTCGATGAAGTGATGCCGGTGTTGCGCGCGGTGGGCAGCAACATCCTGCGAGCCGGAGACGTCGGATCCGCCCAGGCGGCGAAGCTCGCGAACAACCTGACTCAGGCGATCAACATCGTCGCGCTGCTGGAAGGACTCGCGCTCGGTATCGCGGCAGGCGTCGAGCCCGGGACGCTCAAAGAGATTCTGGGAAAGAGCTCGGCCAACAGCTATGTGCTGGAAGTATGGGGTAAGCTCGGCCCGCGCTGGAAGAAGCGTCTGGCGCGCCGGGAGCCGAAAGACCAGATCCCTAACCTGTGCAAGGATCTGCGTCTCGCAGTGGACTTCGCGAGGGAGCTGGGGGTACCCTTGCTGGTCGGGTCGCTCGCTTCGGCCATTTGGGAAGGAGGGATTGCGACCGGGCACGACGACCCGCGGATCTGAATGCATTCATCAGCGAGCCGCGCAATCGATCCGGGCCTGCCGTCCGTACGCCGCTCTGATCAGATCCGCGATTGCCAGGGCCGCGGTGGATCTGTGTCCTCCGCGACGCCAGAAAATCGCGGCTGTGCGCGTTATTGCGGGGTCAAGATCGATGCAGTGTAAGCCACGAATCGCCCGCGGCCCGCGTGCGGCAAGAATGGTGGCGAGCCTGCTGCATCTTACGGTTTCAAGTATCGCCTCATTCGAGTTGATTTCCATGACGATTGGGGGCTTGCGGGCCATTCCACTGAACAACGTGTCAAGCATCTGCCGTGATGGAAATTCCGGAGTCAGCAGAATGAGCGGATGCTCATGCAAGGACGAGGTCTGAATTCTCTTTCGACCGTACAGCGGGTGGCGTTTCCCCACGATCAGCACGACGGATTCGTCGAACAGCTCCTCGGCCTCGACTCTTTCCGTCTCCGTCGGAGCGTATGCAAACCCGAGATCCAGCTCGCCGTTCAACAGGCATTGCTCCATCTCCCGCTTTGGCAATTGCCGCACGACGACGTGTATCCCGGGATACTTCGTGTGAAACTCCCTCAGTACCGGCGGCAGCAGATAGCTGCTGAACGACTGGAAGACGCCCATCGCCAGGGTGCCTTGCAGCAGCCCCTCCAATTCGACAATCGCGGTCGCGGCAGCTTCGACCTCCTTCAGCGCCCTCTGAGCATGTTCCCTGAAAATCCTGCCTGAAGGAGTCAGGTGAACCTTGTGTCCGATGCGATCAAAAAGCTTGGTCCCGATCCGGCCTTCCAGGGTTCTGATCTGGTGAGAAAGCGTCGGCTGCGTGACGTGGAGCCGTTCCGCCGCCCGTCTGAAATGTAACGTTTCGGCCAGGGTAACGAAGTAACGCAGGTGTCGCAGCTCCATCGGCGCTATTGTCCCATTGATAGACTTATTCGATCAATATAATAGAAATAAAGCATTAGACCTATCAAGTATACAGGCGTACATTTTTCAAACCACCATGCACGATTCCGGCGGAAATCGCCGGCTCGCATGGACAGAGAAGCAACAACGCGGACCGAGGCCTCTTGATGACTCCGAAAGTGGAACACGTTAATGCGGATGTACTGATCGTCGGTGGCGGCGTGGCCGGGATGATGGCTGCTGTGGGCGCCGTGCGTTGCGGCATCAAGCCCGTCCTGGTCACCAAAGGGACATATGCATCGGGAAGCTCTTCCATGGCGCGAGGAGGGCATTCTATCGCGATTGGACATTCAGACCCCGCCGACAATCCGCAGCTGTTTTTCGAGGACACGATCAAGGGAAGTTGCGGGATCGCCAACCCTCGCCTTGTGGAGGCGATGTGTCGGGAGTCGATCGATCGGACCCTGGAGCTGGATGCATGGGGGCTTGGGCTCGTGAAGCTTCCGGACGGCCGCTTTGAGCAGAAGATGGGGGGCGCCCCGCACCGTTACGCCCGGCTGGTGCATTGCGGACGATTGATGGGGAAACCCTTGATGTCGGCCGTTTCCAGGAAGACTCAAGATCTGGGTGTCGAGCCCCTGGAGCACGTCATGCTCGTGGACCTGCTGCGTGAAGGAAAATACGTGGTGGGGGCCTGGGGGTTCCGGTACCGCGACGGCGCACCACTCGTAATCCACGCGCGCGCAACCGTGCTGGCAACCGGGGGAGCGCCCCAGATTCATGCCCTGAATGACTCGCCGCCGACAATCACGGGCGACGGCTATGCGATGGCTCTCCGCGCCGGCGCCGAGCTGATCGACATGGAATTCATCGATTATCAGTTGATCACGGCGGCTCCGGCAAAACTGGCCGGCTATCCGCCTCACTCGAGCGGATTCCTCAACTCGGGGGGGTACCTTCTGAACAAGAACGGCGAGCGCTTCATGAAGCGCTACGACCCCGAGCGCATGGAACGGTCGACGCGCGCCTTTACCAATCGAGCCGTAGCCATGGAGATATTCGAGGGACGAGGAACCGGAAACTCCGCGGTATATATCGACATCCGGCACGTCTTCGATAAAGCAAACGAAAGCGCGTCTGCCGACGTAATCCGGACGTTCCGGAACGGCGGCATAGACATGCGGACTTCATTCCTCGAAGTCACGAGTTGCCCTCATACGTATCTCGGGGGAGTACGAATCGATGAATGGGGGCGCACCACGATCAAAGGGCTTTACGCCGGGGGAGAGGCAGCCGGCGGGGTCCATGGCGCCAATCGCCTCGGTGGCGCGGCGCTCATCGACAGCTACGTGTTTGGATACCGTGCCGGAATGGCGGCGACATGTGAAAGCCGAATGCTCGCCGCTCCGGAGTACGGAGAAGGGGCATGGGAGGAAAGGATAAGCGCGAGCATGCGGCGTATGGAGCGGACTTCCGGGAGTGTTTCGGTGGCCGAGTGGCGAAAAGCCGTACAGCAGCTCGTGGTCTCGTGCCTGGGGCAGGTTCGTCGTGCGGATCGGTTGACCTATGGTTTGCGTGAGCTTGACCAACTGGAAAGCAAGTTCGACGAGTTGAGCATCGAAGGGGATACGGAGCGACAGCGGTTTGATTGTTTCCGTCAGGCGCTTGAGACACGGAATCTCATTGAGGTTGCGCGAATGCTGGGAACCGCAGCGCTGTTGCGTGAGGAGAGTCGGGGTGGTCATTTCCGCCTCGATTTCCCAGAGCTCGATGATCGTCGATTTCTGGGGAACTTCGTCGCTCGGCGCGACAAAGGAAAACTCCAATGCGAGTTCAGGGCTGTGCCGGACAGGTTTTCTTGTGCTCCCGTTCCCACGGGTATTGAGTTGAGTAATTTGTCGGCGGCGATGTCGTGACGAAAGGCATGGGCGGAGAATAGAGAACGGCATCAGAGCTTACGAGTTTCCGGCTTCACTCTCCCCGGCCGGTCCCCGAAAGCTGACATCTACGCGGCTTTCGGACGCGTTTACCCACCGGCTCACCCGCGCGATTTCCAGAAGACCCTTCTCGCCGCGCTGATTTTCATTTGCGTGCAGCGGGATGAATCCTGCGTCGATCGCCCGGCGCGCCGGGCAAACGACACCAGGAATAAGCAACAAGCGAACGGGTATGAGCCGCCAGTCTTGCGGCTGATATAATTTCCTATTCCAGTTGCATCGGACAGGCACCTTGCTGGCAGCATCCATTCCCGACCCCGGGTTCGGGGTGTCCTTCGCCGACCTGTATTGCCGCGAAGGACTGCTCCGGCTGGACGAGGCTTTTTTGCGCTTCCTCGGCGGGCGTGACTCCGCGCTGCGCGAGCGGCTGATCGCCGCCCGCGCCGATCCTGCCGCGCTCGGCGCGAAGCAAGAATCGGAGCTGCTGATCGCGCTTGCGCCGCACCTCGATCGCTTTCTTGCGCAGCTCTTCTCGATCACCGGGGAAGTCGAGGCGCTCGCCGCGCGCCACCTCGAGCTCGCGCCGCTCTACGGCGTGAAGCGCCTGTTCGTCCAGCGCAAGGCGATGCACAAGCACAAGGTCGAGGAGACCGCGGGCTTCGATGGACCCGCGCTCGCCGCCGAGCTTGCGAGGCGCCTCGGCGAGCCGTTCAGCGAGCTTGCGTTCGCACGCCACGTTACGGCGTGGCAGAAGGATGAGAAGGCGCACGCCGCGGACCTCGATCTCGCACTGCGCTACGCCGCGTGGGCCGCGCTCACGCCGGCCGGAAGGCAGCACCATCGCGACGGCGTGCTGTTCAAAGCCCCCGCGAAGCTCGATCCTTATCATCTGGTGCCGGCCGTGAGTGAAACGAGCGACGGCTACATCGTCCATCGCCTCGACGACGCGCACCTGCGCCGCCGCGAAGGCTTCAAGCTGACCGATCCCGGCACTGACCTCGTCGGCGCGCTCGACCAGGCGCACTACTGCATCTGGTGCCACGAGCAGGGCTAGGACTCGTGCTCTAAGGGCCTGAAGGAGAAAGCGCCTTCCGGGCAGGG
>JACQGO010000081.1 GCA_016199485.1 Betaproteobacteria bacterium | reverse complement strand
CTCGTCGGCCACGTGCGCATCAGATGCTGGCCGACCCCGCGCGTCATGCGCAACCTGTAGACGTCGAGCATGCGCATCAGGTAATCGCGTGTCTCCTCGGGGCGGATCACCGCCTGCGCCGCGTATACCGCCGCAAGCCCCCATACGCCGCTGTCCTGCTCGATTTGCGCGAGCTTCTCCTCGAAGCCGGGATCGCCGGCCTTGACGCCGTGCACGATACGCGTGGCGAATTCCGGGCTCATGAAGCTCACCTCGGCGGTGGGCCACGCGGCGATGTCGTCGGAGTGCCGCCCGCCTCCCATGCACACGTAGGCGCGGCCGTAGCTCTTGCGGATGATCACGGAGAGCCGCGGCACCGTGAGCAGCGTCATCGCGTTCATGAAATTCATGATCTTGCCCGGCGCGCCGGTGCGCTCGGCCTCGGTGCCGATCTGGAACCCGGGCGTATCCACGAGCAGCACGATCGGGACGTTGAACGAGTCGCACAGGACGAGGAAATCGACGATCTTGCGGCACGCATCCGCGTCGAGCGCGCCGCCGCGGTGCAGCGGGTTGTTGGCGACGATGCCGACGCTCTTTCCCCCGAGCCGCGCGAGCGCGGTCACCGCGGCCCTGCCGAAGCGCGGCTTCATCTCGAACAGCGTGTCCCTGTCGACGATGCAGCGGACGATCTTGCGCACGTCGTAGACCTGGGTGCGGCTCTCGGGCAGGATTTCGAGGATCCGCCTCATGCCTTCGCCCGAGCCCGCGGGCACCGGCGCGTCGGGCGGCGCCTCGTTGTTGTGGCTCGGCAGGTAGGACAGGAACTTCTTGATCGCGTCGAACACCTCGGCTTCGGTGTCGGCCACCTGGTCGACGAGGCCGGTGATCTCGGCGTGCATGCGCCAGCCGCCCAGCTCCTCGAAGTCGACCTTTTCGCCGAGGGCCATTTCGGTGAGCCGCGGGCTCGACACCGCCATCGTCGAGCCCTTGAGCATCACCGCGAAGTCGGCACAGCACGCAAGCCACGCCGAAGAGCCGAACGACGCGTTCATCACCGCGACGGCGAGCGGCGTCTCGCGCGTGCGGCGGAACTGCGTGTTGTCGTTGCCGAGCAGCAGTCCCATGCCGCGCGAGCCCATCGCGTCGGGCAGTCTCGCGCCGGTGGACTCCCCGATGATCACGAGCGGCATCCCGCGCTCGGTCGCGGTGCGCTTCATGTGCCCGACCTTCTTGCTGTTGGTGAGGCTGGTGGAGGCGCCTTTCACGGTGAAGTCGTTGACCACGACCGCAACATCGCGGCCGTCGATCTTCGCGTAACCCGCGATCTTGCCGTCGGCGGGCGTCTCCCCGGCCTGCTCGGGGTAAACCCCCGAGGTCCCGAGCAGCCCGGACTCGATGAAACTGTCCTTGTCGGCAAGGTAGGCGAGCCGCTCGCGCGCGTTCCACTGGCCCGCGGCCTTGCGCTTGGCGAGCTTTTTCGCCCCGCCCATCGCGAGCGCCCGGGCGCGTCGCTCCTCGTATTCCGCCAACAACTGTTCAAATGCCATCCGCCACCTCTCTCCAACTCCGGTCAGTCGCCGATAAACGCCGGTAAACGCGGATTTCCCTGGAAATCACCGGCGTTCATCGGCGGTCGTTAACTCTTCGGATCGCAATAGACGATCCCCTGCGCTTCGAGCTGCTTCAAATCGGTCTCGGCGTACCCCGCCAGCCCGGTGAGCACCCGGCGCGTGTCCTGCCCGATGCTGCCGCCGCTCCTGCGGATCTGCGCCGGGGTGGCCGAGAGCTTGGGCACCGGGCCGGCGAGCGTCACGGTGCCGAGCTCCCCATCCGGCGCCTCGACCAGCATGCCGCGCGCGCGGAAATGCGGGTCCCTGAAGATATCCTCCAGGGTGTTGATGCCTGCCGCCGGCACCTCCGCTGTCTTGAGCTTGCTCTCGATCTCTGCGAGCGCGTGGCTGCTTGTCCAGCGTTCCACGATGCCGTCCGTTTCCTGCGGGTGTTGCTGGCGCCCGAGCGCGGTCGCGAAGCGCTCGTCCTCGAGCAGCTCCGGCATTCCCATCGCCGCGGCAAGCCGCTTGAACACCGGGTTCTGCGCTGCCTGGATATGGATGTAGCGCCCGTCCCTGGTCGGGTAGAGATTGTTCGGCACGCTGTTCGCGAGCGCCGAGCCCATGCGGTTCGCGACCACACCGAGCTTGTCATACGCCGGCACGTGCGGCTCCAGGAAGCTGAACGCGCATTCGGCGAGCGCCGCGTCGACGTACTGGCCGACGCCGGTGCGGTTGCGGTGGAGCAGCGCCAATATCGCGCCGAAAGCCGCGTAGACGCCGGTGATGTAGTCGGTGAGCGCGATCGCGACGCGCGCAGGCGGACGGTCGGGGTCACCGGTGAGGTGCCGCAGCCCGCTCACCGCCTCGCAGATGACGCCGTAACCGGGACGCGGGCTGTAAGGCCCGCTCTGGCCGTAGCCCGAGATGCGCACCATGATGATGTCGGGTTTGATCCGCGCGAGATCGGAGTAACCCAGACCCCATTTTTCGAGCCCGCCCGGCCGGAAGTTCTCGACCACGATGTCGCAATGCGGGACCAGCCGTTTGATCACCTCCTGCCCGCGCGGCCGGCGCAGGTCGACCGAGATCAACGTCTTGTTGCGGAAAATGCTCGCCGCGTACAGCGACTTGCCTTTGAAGCGCTTCCCCGCCAGGCGCACCGCGTCGCCCTCCGCAGGCTCGACCTTGATCACCTCGGCGCCGAAGTCCGCGAGCAGCCGCCCGCAGAACGGCCCCGCGATGGTGGAGCCCATCTCGAGTACTCGGTAGCCCGCGAGCGGCCCGTTTCTTGTTTCGGCATCCATCAGGCCTCCCGGGGCGTGCGGATCCATGCGTTGCGTCGGGCGCTCGACCCTGCGGCGGGTGGATTCACTGTTTCGCAAGTCCGAGATCGGTCAGGATCTCGCGCAGCTCGGCGGCTTGCGCTTCGTAATACCGGGCAACTTCCCTGGTGCCCAGGAAATTGCCTTCCCAGAAATTGCCCGCCAGTTCCTTCCTCCACTCCTCGCTCTGCGAGAGCCTGAGGAACGCGTTCTCCCAGAAGCTCACCATGGCGGGCGTGATCCCCCTCGGTCCGATCGCGCCCTGAGAGGCCGAAAACGTGCCCTCGACACCCTGTTCCTTCCAGGTCGGCACTTCCGCGAGCGCGCCCGGCATGCGCTTCAGCGAGGTAATCGCGATCAGCCGGATCCTTCCCGCCTGATGCTGCGCCAGCACGTTGGGCGTGGTGGAAGAAACGACGTCGATGTGGCCGCCGAGGAGGTTGGTGACCGACTCGCCGGAGGATTTGAAGGCGACCACCTTGAGCTTCTTGATGTCGACGCCCGCGCTTTTCAGCGCCTTGGCGATGCCGATGTGAATGTGGTTGCCGAGCGTGCTCGCGACCGCGATCGAGAGCGACCCGGGATCCTTTCTCAGCCGTTCGACCAGGTCGCGTGCCGTCCTGATCGGAGAGTCGGTGCGCACCGACACCGTCATGTACTCGTTGAACAGCAGCGCGATCAAAGTGAAATCGCTCCACGTAAGCGTGCTCGCGCCGACAATCTTGTTGGTGAGCAGCGTATACGGCGCGATCGAGACGTAGTGCCCGTCGCCGGCGTGCGAATTGATGTAATTCCAGGCGATCGTGTTGCCGCCGCCCGGCTTGTTCACGACGGCGGTGGTCGCCTCCACGATCTTCCTGTCCTGCCAGATCTTCTGCACTGTGCGGTTCGCCTTGTCCACCGCGCCGCCCGCCGCGGTGCCCGAGATGATCTCGACGTTGCGCTCCGGCTTCCATGCCGGCTGCGCGTGAGCCAGGGGCGCCGCGGCGGCGATGAAAGGCGCGATGACGATCCACAGGCTGCGCATCACGCGGCGTCTGAAACCCGGTTGCCTCAAGTGCATGTCGCCTCCTCCATCATGATGCCGCCTGCCGGTCGCGGCTGTTGAATCGCTCGATCTCTTCGATGAGCGGCGGCAGCAGTTGTTGATAATCGCCCACGACCCCGTAGCGGGCGTCCCTGTAGATCGCGGCCTCCGGGTCAGTATTGACGGCCACGATCGCGCCGGCCCCGCCGCAGCCCGCCATGTGGTGGCCGGCGCCGGAGATTCCGACCGCGATGTAGAGCTCCGGCGTCACCGTCCTGCCGGTCAACCCGATCTGCCACGAGCGCGGGCACCAGCCGAGATCGCACGGCACGCGGCTCGCGCCGACCGCGCCCCCAAGGAGCTGCGCCAGCCGCTCGAGCAGCCGGAAGCCTTCGGGCCCGTTGAGTCCCCGTCCGCCCGCCACCACGACTCTAGCGTCTTCGAGCCGCGTGCCGCCTGCGTCGTCGCGCTTGCGCTCGACGACACGCGTACGCCGGGCGGCGGCGCCGGCGTCGAGGAGCACGTGCCGCACCTCGCCGCGCCGTGTTCCGTCGCGCGAAGCCGCGCCGCACGCACCCGCCCTGAAAGTGGCGACCGCTGGCGGCGTTCTGAACGACACCACTTCGCGCGCGTTGCCGCCGTAGCACGGCCGCGTGAACAGCAATCTGCCACCTTCGACGCGCGCTTCGACGCAGCCTGTCGCCACCGCCGTGTCGAGCCGGAACGCGAGCCTCGGCGCGAGATCCCCGCCGGCGGCGCCATGCCCGATCAAGATCGCTGCGGGTGCGGCCTCGCGGCTGATGTGTGCGACATATGCCGTCCACGCTTCGCTGTGGTATTCGGCCAGCCCGGGATGCGCCGCCACGTATACGGCGTCGGCGCCGTACGCGATGAGCTCCTGCGCTGTTTCCTCGCCCGCGTCACCCAGGAGCGCCGCTGCCGCCGGGCCTCCCGCCTCCCGCGCGAGGCGCCGCGCGAGCCCGAGCAGCTCGCGGGTGAGACGGCTCGGCCTTCGTTGCACAAGCTCCGCCACCACGAGAACGCCGCGCGCGTCAGCCATGCCCGGCTCTCTCACCCGAAATCGTGCCAGATCTCATACGAGCTTCGCCTCGCGCAGCCGGCGCGCGAGATTCGCCGCCTGCTCCCGCGGCGAGCCGCCTTCGACGAACTCGCAGCGGCTGCGTTTTTCCGGAATGAACAAGCGCTCGCGCATGCACCGCGCCCCTTGCGCGCCGACCTCTCCTGTCTCCAGCCCGAGGTCGGCGACCGACCACACCGCAACCGGTTTGCGGCCCGCGCGCATGGTTTCGCGCAGCGTTGGTGCGCGTGGCGCGCCGAGCTCGTTCGACACCGTGACCACCGCGGGCAGTTCCGCCGCGATGATTTCGGTGCCCTCGTCGAGCATCCTTTCCACACGCGCCGCGCGGCCGTCGACCCGCAGCTCCCTGGCGAAGCTGACGAGCGGCCATCCCAGCATCTCGGCGATCCCCGCGCCCACCACGCCGGCGTCCCAATCCGCGGCCTGCCGCCCCGCGAGCACGAGATCGACCCCGCCGATCTTGCCGATCGCCCGCGACAGCGCGAGCGCGGTCGCGTAGCTGTCCGCGCCTTCGAATGCAGGGTCGACGAGCAGCACACCGTCGTCCGCACCCATTGCGAGCCCGTGCTTGATCACCGCCCGCGCCGACTCCGTCCCCATGCTCACCACCGTGATTGTCACGTCGTGACCCCGGTCGCGGAGACGCAGCGCGGCCTCCACCGCCTGCTCGTCGAACGGGCTCATCACCAGCGCAACGCCCGGCACCGGGACAACCGTCTTCGCCTGTTCATCGACCCGGAACTGGCTCGCGGCGATCTCCGGGTTGGGTACCTGCTTGACGCAAACCACGACGCGCATGCGGCCGCTCACACGATGGTGACATCGGCGGGCACGATCCCGTCGAAATGCTTGCGCTGGTAATTCCACGGAGTCTGCGGCTGCACGCGCCCCGTCTCATCGGTCGCGCGCGCCACGATCCGGTAGTGGCCAGGCTGGTCCACCTCCCACAGGTGCGACCAGCGCACCCACAGCCACTTCTCGCGCGGCTCTTCGATGTGCGCCTCGCGCCAGGTCTTGCCGCCATCGAGGCTCACTTCGACGCGCGCGATCGCGCCCATGCCGCTCCACGCGAGCCCGCGGATCCTGTGCGAGCCGCGCGGAAGCGGCGAGTCCTCGTCCAGCGGATCGATGATGATGCAGCGCACGCCCATCGCGGTGATCATGTGCTTGTGAGGGTCCTCGGGCGAGCCGCCGTAGACGAAGTAGTGCGTCTGGTAATAGCAGGCCGGCATGCGGTTCATCACCTCGAGCTTTTGCAGCCATTTCACCCACCAGTTGCCCGACCAGCCGGGTACGACCATGCGCACCGGCGCGCCGTGGATGTGCAGCAGGTACTCGCCGTTCATCGACCACGCGAGCAGGGTATCGGGATCGAGCGCCTTCTCGAGCGGCAGCGCTTTCTCGTAGTTGATCACGCCCGGATCCACCAGCTGGAAATCCGACCGCCCGACCGAGCGGTACTGGACCGCGAGATCGGGCCGCCCGCGGTCGAAGCCCTCCATGCGCACGCACACCGCGCCGGGCTTCAGGCCCGCCCGCTTCAGCACCTCGGCGAGCGGCACTCCGGTGAATTCGCCCCCGCTCACCGCGCAAGTCGTCGTCGACTCGTTGCCGATTTCCTCGGTGGAAGGCAGCTCACCCTTTTCCCGCATCTCGGCGCGCTTCTGCATGTCCTGCTGATTGATGCGCGAGGGTTTCCTGCCGCCCTTCATCAGGTAATCGAAGAACCCGGCGTCGTTGCCCGCGCACTCGGTCACCGCCCGCACCGTGCGACCGGGAAGCTTTCGCAGGTCCTTCAGGCTCAGCTCGATCGGCCGCTCGATCTCGCCCCCGATCGCGAGCGTCCAGTCATCCGGATGGACCGGCTCGGGAACTTCGAGCTGGTTCACGACGTAATAGACGTCGGTCGGCGTGATGAGCCCCTCGAGCTCCGTGAGCGGCGCGCGTCCGTTGATCACGCGCCCCTGCGCATCCTTGCCCGGGATCAACGTTGCACGCTTGCGGTCCGGCCACCCCATGACCCAGTCGCCCTCGATCTCACCCCGTGCCATACTCGAGTCCTCCTTGAATTGTCCGGTGCGGGCGCCACCCGCGCCACCTACGGCCGCACCCCGCCCTTGCGCCTCGGTCCGAGCTGCGCCTTCAGGCGCGCCTGCAGCGCGTCGATGAAGTGAATCAGATAGGGGCGCGTCTCGCGCGGATCGATCAGGTCCTCGACCGCAAACGCTTCCGCGGTGCGGAACGGCGAAGCAAGCCGCCGCAGCTCCTCCTCGATCTCGCGCTCGCGTTGCGCCGGATCGGGGGCGTTCTCGATCTCGCGCTTGTAGGCGGCCTTCACCCCGCCCTCGAGCGGGAGCGAGCCCCACTCGGCGGAAGGCCAGGCGATCTTGAAATTCAGGCCCCGCCGGTCGATCACCCCGCCGCCCGCCATGCCGTAGCACTTGCGCACGATCACCGTGAACACCGGCACCGATACCTGCAGTCCGACGTAACGCGCGCGCACCCCTTCGCGCAGCATCGCGTTCGCTTCCGACTCGGGGCCGATCAGGAAGCCCGGGATGTCGGCGAAGAAGACGAGCGGGATGTTGAACATGTCGCAAAGCTCGACGAAGTGCGCCTGCTTGCGCGCCGCCTTGTAGTCCATGATGCCGCCGAACATCGGGTTGTTGGCGATGATCCCGACCACTTTGCCGTTCATGCGCGCGAGGCACGTGATCACCGCGCGCCCGAAGGCGGGCTGGACCTCGAAGATCGAGTCCCTGTCGGCCACCATCTCGACAAGCTTCTTCATGTTGTACGCCTGGCGCGAGGAGCGCGGAACGATGTCCGCGAGCGCATCCTCGCAGCGGTCGACCGCATCGTTGCACGGCGCCTCCGGCGGTAGCTCCCACACGTTCTGCGGCATGTAGGACAGAAAACGCCGGATCTGCTCGAAGCAGTCTTCCTCGCTCTCGGCGACGTTGTCTATCGTGCCCGCGGTATCGGCGGCGATCTTCGCGCCGCCCAGCTCTTCCTTGGTAATCGGCATGCCGAATGCGCGCTCGACCACCGGCGGACCCGCCGCGAAGAGCTGGCTCTGGCCGCGTACCATGATCGACCAGTGGCAGAGCAGGGCCCGCGCCGACGGACCACCCGCCACGGTGCCCATCACGGCGGAGACGACCGGGACGATCTCCATCAGATCGACCGAGCGCTCGAAGCCGTCCTGGCCGTAGCCCGGCACCACCGTGTAGCCTTTGCGCTTGGCGGTGTTCACGGTGCCGCCGGTGCCGTCGACCAGGTTGATGAGTGGGATGCGGTACTCGTAGGCGAGGTCCTCGACGAAGCCGCCCTGCCCGCCCTTGCGGCGGTCCGAGCCGAATCCGGTGCCGGCGCGGATGGTATAGTCCTCGCCGCCGATCGCGACGGGCCGGCCGTTGATCCGCCCGATCCCCATCACATAGGGCGCGGGCTCGAATTTGACGAGGGCGCCGTTCGCGTCGTAGGTTCCGCGGCCGGCGAGCTTGCCCACCTCGCGAAAGCTGGCCGCATCGAGCACGCGGGCGATGCGCTCGCGCACCGTGAGCTTGCCGCCGGCGTGGTGCCTGGCCACCGCTTCCGGGCCGCCGCACGCTTCGGCGAGCCGGCGCCGGCGGTGGATTTCCTCGATCTCCGCTTTCCAGCCCATGCTCCTCGCCTCCGCCCGGCCCATCGATTCAGCCCTCGATGACGGCCACCACCTCGCCTTCGGCGACCGGGTCTTTCTCCTTCACCCGGACCTCCTTCACCACCCCGGCGTCCTCGGTGATCACCGGGATCTCCATCTTCATCGACTCGATCACGATCAGCGTGTCGCCCTCCTCCACGCTTTCTCCCGGCCGCTTCTTCACCTGCCACACCGTGCCGGTGATCTCCGATTTCACTTCGATCATCGCCATTGCTGAACTCCACCGTAGGTGCGGCCCCGACACCGGACTACGGCCCGGTCCGCGGATTATTTTGCGTCGTGCGAGGGGTAAAACGCCCTGTCGCAGGCACCCCGCTGCCGCGCCGCCGCCGGGTGGCGCCGCATCGCGGCGGGCGCAGCGTGCCGCGACCAGCCTCCTATGCTACGAATCCGGCTGATTGTTGTCAAGAAGATTGTTGACAATCATACAAGATCGCGGGTATGGTGTCAGCAACTCTTGAGCAGAGCGGGGGTCGCGTGAATACCAAGGCAGCGGCAACGCGCAGCGCAACACGGTCTACGACGAGGCCGGAAGGGGCGGCCGGTGCATGGCCGTCTCCCGTCGAAGCGGCCGCCGCGCGCGGCCAATGGCCGCTGGGGCTTGCCGCGGCGCCGCTCACCCAGTCGCTTCCCGAGCAGATCGCCGCGCGGCTCGCCGAGCGCATCGTGTCGGGCGCCTGCGCCCCGGGACAGCGCGTCATGGAACAGGCGGTCGCCGGGGAGTTCGCGGTGAGCCGCGGCCCGGTGCGCGAGGCGCTGCGGCTGCTCGAGAAGGACGGGCTCGTGACGATTTCACCGCGGCGCGGGGCGCAGGTCACCGCGCTCAGCATCGACGAAGTGCGCGAGATTTTCGATATCCGCGCGGTGTTGAACGGCATGCGCGACCGCCAGATCACGGAGGACCCCGAACGATACAAGGTGCTGCCGGCGATCGAGGCCGAGGTTGCAAGCCTCGCGCAGCTGGCGCGGCACCCCGAGCTGGGAGAGCAGTATGTCGAGAACGTGTTCCGGCTGAACCGGCTGCTCACCCGGGCTTCCCGCAACCGCCGGCTGCACGCGATTCTCGATTCCCTCGCGCTGCAGACGCTGCGCTATTCGCGGCTGGGGTTGTCCACGGCGCAACGCCGCAAGCAGTCGGCGCAGAACTGGCAGAGGCTGGTGAAGGCGATGCGCGGCGGCGACGGCGAGGAAGCGGAGCGCACCGCGCGGCAGCGCGTGCTCGATTCGCGCGACGCCGCGATCCAGCAACTGCAGCAGGGCGCCGGGGCCGGCGCTGCGGCCCACAAGAAAACGCGCCGCGCGGCTTGAGACGACGGGTT
>JACQGO010000083.1 GCA_016199485.1 Betaproteobacteria bacterium | reverse complement strand
GCGGCCCTGGTGCAGCGCCGCGGTCGCCTTGCGGTACTCCTCTTCCGCGAGCTGATGCGCGGTGGGCTGCTTGACGTGCTTGTCAATCTGCGGGCGGGGCGCCGCCAACGCCTCGGCCGCGGGCGGCCTGCGGGCCGCCGCGCCCGGCTTGGCGCTCGCCACGACCTCACCCTTCATCGAGCGTGATTTCGCACTCTCGTTACGCTGCGCCGGGCGCGCCTCGCTCCGCGGCTGCGCGGTTGCAGGCCCGGGTTCGGCGCGGGCTGCTTCGGCCTGCGTCTTGCCGACGACCCTGGCAGTCGCAATCGGCGCCTTGGACGCGGCGGGCTCTGCCGCGCGGGAGGCGGATGGCGGCGTTGCCCGTTCCTCGTCTTGAGCCGGCGCGGGCGGCAGGTTGGAAAGCTCGAAGCTCAGCCGTCCCGCCGGCTGGCTGGCCGCGGGCGGCATTGCGGGCGGCGCTTCATCGCGCGGTGCGACATCCGGCGTTGCAGCGGGTCGCGCTGCCGCCACCACGCTGGGCGCCACCGCGTCGACACGAGGGTGCTGCGCTTTCCCCGGCAGGCCTTGCGCTTCGCTCGACTGCTTCATGCCGAACACCATCGCCGCCGCGACCGCCGCCGCCAGAATGGAAACGGTGATCACGACCCACCACAGGCGCGGACGGCCGTGCGTTTCGGGGAGCGCGCGCACGTGATCAGGCAGGGCGCTGCGCTCGGCGGTCGAGGCGCGCCGCTTCTCGAGGTCGAGCAGCATCTGGTTGATCAGGCTCATTGGAGCAACACCCAGCCGACGCCGCTCACGGACATCAGCACCATCGCGAAGCCGAGCCACCACCAGCGCCGCGCCGCCTTCGCCGCGGGCGTATCGCTCGCCGCGGAACGCACCTGCCGCGCCACGACCCGTTGCACGCCGGCGCCGTACGCGAGCAGCATGGCCTTGTGCGCGATGATGTTGATGAGCCGCGGGATGCCTCGGCTCATGCGGTGGATCAGGCGCACCGCCCCCGGCGTGAACAAGCCGCCGCCGCGGTAGCCGGCGACCCGCAGCCGGTGCGCAAGATAATGGTCGATCTCGTCGCGGCGCAGCGCGCCGAGCCGGTACTGGAACGTGATGCGCTGCCGCAGTTGCCGTACCGATTCGTGCGCGAGCTTCGCGTCGAGCTCGGGCTGCCCGAACAGCACGACCTGCAGGAGCTTGCGTTTTTCCGTTTCGAGGTTGGTGAGCAGCCGCAGCGCTTCCAGCGTCTCGAGCGGCATAGCCTGCGCTTCATCCAGGCACACCGCTACCGACTTGCCCTGCCGCGCGAAATGCAGCAGCGCGCGCGTGAGCCCCTTCAGCAACTGATGCTGGTCGGACTCGCGCGGGAGCGCGACACCGAGCTCTTCGGCGAGCGCCAGCAGCAGCGCACGCGGCTCGAGGTACGGGTTCGGGATGTAGGCGGAGACGTAGTTCTGGTCGAGCGTGGCGAGGAAGCGGCGGCACAGCAGCGTCTTGCCGGTACCCACTTCGCCGGTGATCTTGATGAAGCCCTCGCCGTTCTTCACCGCGACCAGCAGCGTATTGAGCGCCTCCTGGTGCGAGGTGCAGGCATAGGCGAAGCTCGTGTCGGGGGTGATGCCGAACGGCAGTTCACGCAGTCCGAAGTGAGCTTGATACATGTTCAGGGTTCAAGGTTCCAGGTTCCAAGTTCCAGGTTCCAGGTTTGAACTTTGAACTTGGAACTTTGAACCTGGAACATCATTTCTGCTCCATGGCGCGAATGCGCTCGCGCGTGTCCATCAGGTCCTGCTGCCAATTGCGGTCGCTGTGGATGATCGTGGGCTTGAGCAGCACCACCAGCTCGCTCTTGAGGCTGCGGCCCGAGCGCTGGCGGAACAGGCCGCCGATGCCGGGCATGTCGCCCACGCCGGGCACCTGCGAGCGGTCCTCGACCGTCTGCTGGCGCATGAGCCCCCCGATCGCGACGATGTTGCCGTCCTGCACGCGCACGATCGTGTCCGTCTCGTTGATGTCGCTCGAGGCGAGCGGCAAGGTAAAGGTGCCGAGCGTGCCGAGGTCGATGTTCTTGCGCTTCTCGAACACCTGGCTCACCGCGGGGTGGATGTGCAGAATGATATTGTTGTTGTCGTCGATCTGGGGCGTCACGTCGAGCACGATGCCGGAGAAGAACGGCTGCACCGTGATCGTCGGGGAGGTCGTCGTCCCGGTGCCGGCGGTGGTCTGCGTCGTGCTCACGTTGGTGACGAAGAACTCGTCGGTGCCCACTTTGAGCACTGCCTTCTGGTTGTTGATCGTCGCGATACGCGGGCTCGAGAGCACGTTGATCGCGCCCTGCGTCTCGAGGAAGGACAGCAGCGCTGCGAAGTTGCCGGTCTGCAGCGCGAGCCCGAAGACGCCTCCGGTTGCCGCGCCGCCGAGCGCCAGCCCGATGGCGCTCGCCGTGCCCGGAACGTTGCCGCCTTCGAATTCGGATCCGGCGAGCACCGAACCGTCGGGCGCGCGCGCGGTCGGCGTCGAGATCGAGCCCTGGCGCTGAAGCACGGTGCCGGGAGCGACCACCCCGGCGCCGAAGCGGGTGTTGCCGTCGCGGAACGCCGCCCAGTTGATGCCGGTCTGCTGGCCGTCGCGCAGCGTCACCTCGATGATCTTCGCCTCCAGCACGACCTGGCGCTCGACCACGAGCTGCATCGCCTTCAGGAACGACTCGACGTTGCGCAGCTCCGCGGGCAGCGCGCGCACCACGATCACGCCCGACTGCGGATTGACGATCACATTGCGGCCGTCGCCGCTGCCGACGATCGCGGTGAGCGACTTGGTGACGTCCCCCCAGAAGTCGCTCTCCGACGAAGTCGTCACGCGCGTCGCCTCGGTAAGCCGCCCGCCCGGGCTCGCACCCGGCACCGGAACGACACCGCCCGGCACCGGGGCGCCGGCTGCGGGCACTGCCGGCGAGTCGGAGATCGAGCCCGAACTCACCCGCACGTCGGTGCGGCCGCGGCGCTGCGCCTGCAGGTAGTTGACCTGGAACACGCGCGTCTGCATGGTGACCGGCTGCACCATGATGCGCGTGCCCTGCACCTTGTACTCATAGCCGTAGAGCTCGCGTATCGTGTCGAGCGCCTCGAACACGGTGACGTCCTTGAGGTTGACCGAGATCGGGGCCTTCACCTCGGGATGCACCAGCATGCTGTAGCGCGTGCCGGAGACGATCGCCATGAACACCTGGCTTGCCGGCGCGTTGTTCACTGCGAGGTCGAATCTCGGCTCGACCGGCCTCGCGCCCGGTTTCGGCATCTCGATCACGAGCGGCGGGATCAGCGCCTCGCTCACCGCCTTCGGCGCCGCGGGCTTCGCACGCTCCTGCGCTGCGCGATCGAGTTCCGCCGTGACGTTCTCGAAGGCGCCGCCGCGCCGCGGCTGATCCGCGCAGCCGGCCACCGCCATCGCAACCAGCAGAAGCCACAGTGATCTCATGATTACCCCCGCTCGCTCTACTTCGCCGCGCGCCCGGTCCCGGAAGCGCCGGCCGCCGGAGCGCGGCGCCGCGCACGCGGGCGCGGTTTCGGCGCGGGTTTCTCGACCACCAGGCGCTTGTCGACGTTCGGATACATCTTCAGCGTCTGCAGGCTGCCACCGCTTTTGAGCACCACCTCGCTCTCGCTGATCCTCACCACCGTCGCGTTGCCGAACTTGCCGCCGAGCGCGACCCTCTCGCCGCTGATGATCGCCGACTTGTGGGTGGGCGAGATCATCACCGACTGCAGCGTGAGCCCGCCCTCCCCGGCCGCGCCGCCCCGCTCGGGCTCGAAGTAGGCGCCGGGAGGGCGCGTCGGGTCGGTCAATATCTGCGGCAGCGCAACCGCGGGCATCAGCGCCAGCACGGCACCCAGCGCCCATGTGGCGACCGCATGTTCCAGGTTCCAGGTTCCAGGTTCCAGGTTCCAGGTTCCAGGTTCCAAGTTTCGGAACTCCGAACCTTGAACCTTGAACTTTGAACCTGGAACGCGGAGCAGATTTTTCATACGATCAGCCACGCCTTGTCGAGGCTCAGCGTGTGCACCGTGAGCGTCACGGTGAGCCTCGGATAGCGCTCCGCATCCATCGCGATCCTGCCCCAGAACATCTGCCACGAGAGCTTCTCGAGCTGTACCAGGT
>JACQGO010000104.1 GCA_016199485.1 Betaproteobacteria bacterium | reverse complement strand
CAAACGGGTTTTTGAGACCGCTTCTAGTCCACTCTGATGCCTGCGGTTTTCACGACTTTCGCCCACCTGGCTGCCTCGCCCCGGATGAAGCTCGCGAATTCCTTCGGCGTATTGCCCACCGGCTCCGCGCCGTCCCGCACGATGCGTTCCCGGATCTCCTCGTTCCGAAGTATGCCGGCGATCTCCCGGTGGAGCACGCGTACGACGGGCTCCGGCGTCCCGCTCGGCACAAGCACCCCGAACCAGGTCCCTGTTTCATACGGGATGCCCGCCTCCCGGAACGTCGCGACATCCGGCGCGGCCGCAACGCGCTTCGCCGCCGCGACGCCGATCGGCGTGAGCCGTCCCGCCTTCACGTGAGGCAGCACCGGCAGCATGCTCGAGAACCCCAGTTGCACTTCGCCGGCAATCAAGGCGGTGATGGCGGGACCGCCGCCCTTGTAGGGGATCTGCACGATATTCACCCCGGTCACCAGTTTGAACAGCTCCGCGGCGAGGTGCGCGCCGCTCCCGGAGCCGAACGACCCGTAATTGAGACGGCCCGGCTGCGCCTTGGCGAGCGCGACGAGCTCCCTGGGGTTTTTTGCGGCGACCGAGGGATGGCTGGCAAGTATCGTGGGGGCGATGCTCACCAGCGTCACCGGCGCGAGATCGCGCAGCGGATCGAAGGACATCTTGGGATACAGGCCGGGATTCGCGGCAAGTCCGATGCCCGCCATGAGCAGGGTGTGTCCGTCGGGAGCGGCTCGTGCCGCAAGCTCCATCCCGATGTTGGCGCCTGCGCCCGGCCGGTTGTCTACGACGATCTGGACGCCCAGCCGCTCGCCGAGACGCTGGCCGACCAGGCGCGCCAGGATGTCCGTTCCGCCGCCGGGCGGGAACGGAACGATCAACCGGACGGGCCTCGCGGGATAAGCCGGTGCAGCCTGAGAAATGCCGTATACTGCCCAGCAGAGAAATACCGCCAGGCAACACCATGCTTTCCGGATACGAGCTACAAACGCGCTGTCAATTGGCATCTGCACGCTTCCCGGTACGATGAAAAAACCCTCTCTCGTGCTTGTGTTGGCGGCGGCGCGGGCCGCTGGCGGGTGGGGACAGACCTGCGCGGCGAAGCCTATCAGATTCATGGTACCGTTTCCACCGGGCGGCGGCGACGGCGGTGGGTCAGTTTGGCTTTGCTCCCGGTGCGGCAAACGGCACGCTCCGGGAAAGAAGCGATGACCCATCCTTCCGCGGAAATCGGCATGCCGCTGGCCGAGGTCGACACCCCGGCGCTGCTGCTCGATCTCGACGCTTTCGGGCGCAACCTGAAACGCATGGCCGATCAAGCCGCGAAGGCCGGGGTGCGGCTGCGGCCGCACGCCAAGTCGCACAAGTGCCCGGTGATCGCTCGCAAGCAGATCGAGCACGGCGCGGTCGGCGTGTGCGTGCAGAAGGTAAGCGAAGCCGAGGCGATGGTCATGGGAGGCGTGCGCGACGTCCTGATCGCGAACGAGATCGTCGGCGCGCCCAAGCTCCAGCGGCTCGCGGTGCTCGCACGCGAGGCGCACGTCATGGTGTGCGCCGACGATGCGGGAAATGTTGCCGACCTTTCCGAGGCCGCGACCGCTTTCGGCGTGACGCTCGAGGTGCTGGTCGAGGTCAACGTCGGCGCCGACCGCTGCGGCGTGGAACCCGGCGAGCCGGCGCTCGCGCTCGCGCAGCTCGTCGCCGGTTCGCCCGGCCTGCGCTTCTCCGGATTGCAGGCTTACCACGGCGCCGCGCAGCACCTGCGCGGCTTCGACGAGCGCCGCGCGGCGATTGCGCAGGCGGTCGAGAAGGCGCGCACGACGCGCGACCTGCTGGAGAAAAACGGCGTCGCCTGCCCGCTCGTGACCGGCGCCGGTACCGGCACCTACCAGTTCGAGGCGGCGAGCACGGTCTATCACGAGCTGCAGGTAGGGTCTTACGTATTCATGGACGCGGACTACGCGCGCAACCTCGGCGCCGACGGCAGGCCGGTGCGCGAGTTCGAGCACAGCCTGTTCGTGTACGCCACGGTGATGAGCCGCCCGGCGCGCGACCGCGCGGTATGTGACGCCGGCCTTAAGGCTTCCAGCGTCGATTCCGGCATGCCGCAGGTCTACGACTTGCCCGATGTTGCCTACGTCGGCGCCTCCGACGAGCACGGCAAGCTCAAGCTCGCCGGCAAGCACAACACGCTCGCGGTCGGTGACAAGCTGCTGCTCATTCCCGGCCATTGCGACCCGACCGTGAACCTCTACGACTGGTATGTGGGCATCCGCGACAACCGCGTCGAAGCGCTGTGGCCGATCAGCGCACGCGGTCCGGGGATCTGAATGGCAGCCCGTCTTGAAAAAAACAAGACCGACGAAACCGCCGATGGACGCAGATGAACGCGGATGGAATCACGATGAGCTATCTCACCCACCTCGAATGCTCACGCTGCGGCGAGCGGTTTGCAGCGGATGCGCCGCGCAACCACGAGTGCAAGGACGGCGGGTTACTGTTCGCCCGCTACGACCTCGCGCGTTTGAAACGCGAGGTCACCGCCGCGGATATCGCCCACGGCGCGTGCTCGCTGTGGCGATATGCCCCGTTGCTGCCGGCCGCCGACCCCGGCAACGCGGTGACGCTCGGCGAAGGCTGGACGCCGTTACTGAAAAGCCCGCGCCTCGCGCAACGCCTCGGGTGCCGCGAGCTGTGGGTGAAGGACGAGGGGCGCAATCCGAGCGGCACCTTCAAGGACCGCGGGGCTGCCGTCGCGCTTACGCGTTACCGCGAGCTCGGAGTCAAAACCGTCGCGCTCAACAGCTCGGGCAACGCCGGCGGCGCGTGGGCGCTCTACGCGGCGCGCGCCGATATCGCGTGCGTCAACCTGCTGCCCTCCGACGCGCAGCCCGCAAGCCGCAAGCACTGCAGCCTCGCCGGCGCGCTCACTTACCTCGTCGAAGACTGGCACGCCGCCGGCAGGTTCGTCGCCGAGGCATGCGCGAAAAACGGCTGGTTCAACGTGTGCACGCTCAAGGAGCCGTACCGCGCCGAGGGCAAGAAAACGATGGGGCTGGAGATCGCCGAGCAGCTCGGGTGGCGGCTGCCCGATGCGATCGTCTACCCCATGGGCGGAGGGCTCGGCGCGATCGCGATCTACAAGGCGTTCGACGAGTTGCGCGAGCTCGGATGGATCAGCGGCGGGCTGCCGCGACTCATCGTCACGCAGTACGAAGGGTGCGCGCCGGTGGTCAAGGCGTTCGAGGAAGACAGGCAAGAGTGCGAGCCGTGGGGCGAGATCAGCATCCTGCCGGGCGGGCTGAAGTCGCCCAACCCGCCTGGGGGCCGGCACGTGCTGAAACTCATGCGCGAGACCAGCGGCGCGGCGATCGCGGTGAGCACCGATGAGGCGCTCGCGGCGGTCGCGGAGATGGCGCGCGCCGAAGGGATCTTCGCCTGCCCCGAGAGCGCAACGACCCTCGTCGGGCTGCGCAAAGCGCTCGCGCGCGGCATCATCCGCGCGCAGGAGCGCGTCGTGCTCATGAGCACCGGCTCGGGCCTCAAATCGATTCCATCGCTTCCCGAGCCGCGCGAGCTTCTCATCACGAGCAGCGCCGGAGTAGTCTGACAGCGACGCTCACGCTGCCCTGATCGATACCAGCCGCGCGCCGCAAGAAGAGCACGCGCGGCCGATGAAGACGTATTCGAACATCCTCAAGAAGGAGGCGGCAATATGACTGACGTCGGACCAGACTGGAGAGCCGTGCGCGGCGAGTTTCCGACGCTCGCCGGGTGGACGTATCTCGATGTCGCGCGCAAGACCATTCCGCCGCGGTGCGTCGAGTGGGCGATGCAGGAGTATTGCCGCGACGTATACGACAACGCCGGCGCCGATGCCTGGTCCGCGGCGAACGTCGAAAAGACGCGCGCAACCATAGCAAAGCTCCTCGGCGCGAAGCCGGCCGAGATTTCCTTCACCAGGAACACCACCGAGGGCCTGAATATCGCCGCCCACGCGTTCGATCTCAAGCCCGGCGACAACATCGTGCTCACCAACATGGAGCACGTGAACAACATCTGGGTGTGGCGGCACTGGGAGAAAAAAGGCGTGGAAATCCGCTTCGCCGAGCACCGCGACGGGCGACTCACGCTCGACGCCTTCCTCGAAAAAATGGACGCGCGCACGCGCGTCGTGGCCTGCGCCTGGGTCACCTACGGCAACGGCTACCGCGTCAATCTGCCCGAATTAAGCCGCGTCTGCCGCAGCCGCGGCATCCGGCTGGTGGTGGACGGCGTGCAGGGCGCGGGCATCCTCGCCGATCGCCT
>JACQGO010000103.1 GCA_016199485.1 Betaproteobacteria bacterium | reverse complement strand
CGCGTCGGGAATCGGCGCCGCGCTGTCCTCGATCGACACCAGCTCCCCGTCGCGCCTCACCAGCGCGGTGTGGTTCTCGAGCGGCACGATGCGCCTCTCCGCGATCACCTTGCGCACCGGGCTCTCGAGCGGCTGGTTGGTGACCTCGTTGACGAGCTTGAACACCTCGGAGAGCGCCCGCCCTCTCACTTCCGCGAGCTTCCAGCCGGTCAGCCCCTCCGCGACGGGGTTCATGTACTCGATGCGCTCCTCGGTGTCGGTGGTGATCACCGCGTCGCCGATCGAGTGCAGCGTCACCTGCGCGCGCTCCTTTTCGCGGAACAGCGCTTCGGTCACTTCGCGCAGCGCGCGCAGCGGGAAGGCGCGCAGCACGATGAAGACCGCGCCTCCCAGCGCCGCGCCGAGCAGGGCCACGAGCGCGGTTTCAAGCGCGAGAGCCCGCACCGACCGCCGGATTTCGAGGCGCCCGACTTTCACGCCGGAGTCGAACAAATCCGCGATGCGCGTGAGCGCTGGAGATGCCACGGGCCGCCCCGTCCGCATCACCGTGTTGTTCTCGCGGTCGAAGATGACGATGAATTCATCTTCCGGTTGCGCCGGGTGCCGCAGCAGCAGCTCTTCCAGACGGTAGTCCTGGAATTTCCACGTCCGGGGATGGGCGGCGATCATCTGGCTGATGAGTTCCGATTTGATATCGACCTTGGTCTGGATCGTCGCGGCAAGGTGCTCGTACCCCAGGCTGAAATAGCCCGCAGGCAGCAGAATGGTCACAGCGAGCGCAACGACGCCCGCCACCCAGGTTACGATGGCAGGCAGGCGACCTTCGCGGGTCGGCATGTTCAACGTCCCGGTTTCGGTTCGACAACCCAGTAGCCGACCCGCGCCAGCACCCCGCGCGCGGCGGGAGATTGCACGAATGCGGCGAATTCGCGCGCAGTCGCGGAAGCCCTGGGACCGATCACGAGGAACATGCGCTTGTAATACGGATACCTGCCGTTACGCATCGTTTCGACGCTCGGCTTGACCCCGTTGAAGTCGAGCACCTTCAGCGCGCGCTTTTCGGTGAGAAGCTGCGCAAGCGTAGAAGTGCCCAGCGCGCCGGGGATTTTCTCCGTGTTCTCGGCGCTCTCCTGGTCGGTAAGCGCAAAGGTCATGCCCGGACGCTTCTCCGCTGCAGTAAGCGCCTTTGCGACCTCGGGCGAGATGCTCTTCACCAGGTCGGTGTCGGAATCCCCCACCGGCCGCAGCACCAGCCTGATCTGGCGGCCGTCCGGCCAGGTGGTGGTCTTTCCGGAATAAATATCGGCGAGCTGTGCGGCGGTGAGCCCGCTCGCTTTGGTCGATGGCGTCGTGGTGAATACAAACGGCGTGCGGCCGTATTCATGCTCGACCGCGCCCTTGCTTCGCTCCTCTGCCTTCAGGGGGCGCGAGGATACTGCGACGTCGAGCGCGCCTGCCAGTACCGCCTTGATGCCGCCGGTGCTGCCGAGGCTCGGCGGCACTTCGGGCGTCACGTTGGCGCGCGACTTCTTGAATTCCTGAACGAGCAATTGAATCGTGGCAAGCCCGCCGCCGGTGCCGCCGATCTTCAACACGTCGGCAAGCGCCGGTACCGCGGACCCGCCGGAAGCGGCGAGCAAGCTCACGAGCAGCGTTCGCAGCGCGGCAGTCCGTCTGCCTGAGGTCCAGAGTCTCATAAACTCGCTCCAGGAGTTGTACGCGCTCCACCGTTTCCACCTGAAGGCGGGTCCCCTCCGGCGTAAAGCACTTTTTTCGACCTCGGCAGCACGAACGCAACGGCGACGGTCGCCCCTCCCCGTGCCCTGTCGGCGAGAAAATCTAACAAAATGGGAGAATATCCGCAAATGTCAGCGGAATACAGAGCCGCCGCGTGCGGGCCTTGCACAGCGCGCAGCGTGGCGGGGCGGCCCGAGCCAAGGGGAAGCCCCCCGGTTCAGCGCGGCCCCTCTTCCACCGGGAGGCCCCGGCTCCTCCACTCCGGATAGCCTTCGTCCAGCCGCCGCGCGCTGAAACCGCTCTTGCGCAGCCTGCCGACCGCTTCGATCGACAGCAGGCAATAGGGACCCCGGCAGTACGCGACGATCTCCCGCAGCCGAGGGAGTTCGTGCAGCCGTTGCTCGATCTCGGCGAGCGGGACATTGACCGCGCCGGGAATATGGCCGGCGGCGAATTCTTCGGGCGGCCGCACGTCGACCACGGTGACGAGGCCCTCGCGCACACGCTCGAGAAGTTCGTCCGCCGGCACCGCCTCGAGAGCGTCGCGCTCGCTCATGAAACTCCTTACCAAGTGCTGCACTTCGGCGAGGTTGTTCTCGGCGACCTCGCGCAGCGCGGAAATCAACCGCACCACCCCATCGCCGGCGATCCGGTAATAGACGAACTGGCCTTCCTTGCGGTTCTTGACCAGCCCCGCGCGCCGCAGCAACTGCAGGTGCTGTGAGGCATTGGCGATCGAGAGGCCGGTCATTCGGGCAAGCTTGTCGACGCTGCGCTCCGCCTGCGCGAGGAACTCGAGCAGCTCGAGCCGGCGCCCGCTGCTGATCGCCTTGCTCACCTGAGCCAACTCATTGAATACAGAACTTTTCCAGGATTGGCTCGACACGCCGGTTAGCGCCCCAAATTATTCGATCGCTCAACTGAACACGGGATTGCAAGCTCCCGCCCGTAACCCATTGTAACCGTTAGCCGGGCGGCAACCTAGAACGTGTCAAATTGGCTTATCGCACCCGAAGGCGGCGTGCGTCTGCTCGCCTCCGCCGCGGTGTCTCATGTGACGCCGCGTGCGCCCTCAGCGCAGCACGTCTCTCAGGATATCGAGGACGATTCTGGTTGCGGTCTCGATGAGCAGCACGTCGTTACCGACGATCACGCGCTCGTAGCCCGCGGGCAGCGCGGAAAGCCGCCGTTCCAGTTCTCCGGGGAGCAACCGTTTCTGCAGTCCCGGCGGCAGGCGTCCTTTCTCACGGAGCTGTTTCTGCAGCCCGGGAGGCAGCGACTTGCGCTTCGCAAGCCCGGGAGGGAGGTCCGATGCCGGCTGGGTGAAGTACTCACGGATCAGGTCACGATCGCGCTCGGTGAAGCGCAAAACGATTTTCGATTGCGCCCTGGCCGCAGCGCTCAAGGGGCCAGCGAAAGCCGGCTTCGCATGGAACCCCGCCACAATCCCGCCGGCGAGGAGTACCGACAACATCAGGCGCCACGGCCATCCCGCGCGCGCCGTTGCAATGCCCCATGGCTTCATCGTCGCTAGCTTCCCGCGAGTCTCTGGTTCTTCTCGTTCAGCGTCTTGATCAGCCCGTCGATCCCGGAACGCCCGATCTCGGCGGTGAACGAGCCGCGGTAGTTGGTGACCAGGCTCAGGTTCTCGACGATCACGTCGTAGACCTTCCATCCCGCAGGCGTCGCCTTCATCCGGTAGTCGATCGCGACCGGCTGCCTGCCCGGCTCCCTCACCAGCGTCTTCACGGTCACGTCGCCATCGCCCGGCTTCAAGTGCAACGGCCTCACTTCCACCGTCTGGCTGGTGCCCGTGGTCTGGCTGAGCGCCGTGGTATAGGTTGCGACGAGCAGCGAGCGAAAGTTGTTCTCCAGCGCTTGCTGCTGCGCCGCGCTCGCGTCGCGCCACGCCCTGCCGACCGCGAGCCGCGTCATTTCCCTGAAGTCGAAATGCGGCAGCACCTTTTTCTCCGCCAGCTCGCGCAGCACGCGCCTGTGCTTGTTCTGCTGGATCACGGACAGGACTTCGTTCACCGTGTTCTTCACCAGCACGTCGGGCGGCGTCGTCTGCGCGTGTGCCGTCCACGCCGCGACCAGCACGAGCACCCCAACGATACGCGATACGGTCCTCATCATTGATCTCCCCACTTACTGGTTCTCGTGCGGGCGGTGCGGCCAGCCGGATCGCGGGCCGCGCGCGTCGCGCACACGTGTTCAACGGCAATCAACCTGGCTGCCCACCAGCGCGCCGGTGCCCGCGCCCACCGCGATCGCGGCGTTGCGCCCCGTGCCACCGCCGACCTGCGCACCGAGCAACCCGCCCGCGAGCGCGCCTACCGCAGCCGCACCATAGTTCGGCGCGCAGCCGGTGCGCACCTGCGGCCCGCTCGCACACCCGGCGACGAGCATCGCTGCCACAACCACAAGTTTAGTTCCAGTTTTCATAACGTTGTTCCTCTCGTCTGGTTACACGACACGCTCCGCCACAAAACGGGCAAGCCGCGTGCCAGCGGGGACAACACGCAAAGAATCAAGATGTTGGAGGCGAAACGTCGTATCTGTCCACCCGCGGAATTGTCGCCACGGGGCGACGCCGCGCCGGACAAATCGAGCTAACTTTCTGAGTTTGGGCAGTTTCGGCTGTCTCCCGCGCACGACAGCAATAATCACCGTGGGAAAGAGGCTCCGCGCGTGGCAGAAGCCGCGGCGAAAACGAGCTGCTAGCCACGCTCCCCGCCGAGATCGCCGAGCGCCCCGTCGATCAACGCGCACGCCGCGGCGAGCGCGTCGGAGACCCGGTTGCGCTCGCGCACCAGTTGCGTTTCGAGCATCCAGCGCTGCTCGCTGTCGGCCGCAAGCCTCGCGAGCCACGGAACGTCGTAGAGGCACGGGATCATCGTCGCCTGTGGCGTGTAGCCGTACGGATCGTGACCGTAGACGCCCTTGACCGTGCTCTGCAGTGGTATCAGCAGGTTGCTCAGGCGCTTCAGGCAGCGGTTCAGCACGGCGGCGGG
>JACQGO010000086.1 GCA_016199485.1 Betaproteobacteria bacterium | reverse complement strand
CGGCGGCGCGCGTCGCGGGTAAGCCGTCAAGCGAAGTCTTGTGTCGACGAGCGCCGACGGCTTGGGCACCCGCAGCGTGCCGTTTGCCGCACCGGAAGCAATGCCAGACTGACCCACTACCCGCAGAAGACATTGGCCGGATAAACGAGAAGGTGCTGAAAGCCCGGGAAACGGAGTCGACCGGTTCGTGGGAGCAGCCGATTGTGGCAAAATGGGCGATGCTCGCGCCGGCGTGACCCGGGCGACGATACATCGCCGCGGCGGAACGGCGGGATACCACTTGCATCCACCCATGCGGAGAAGCTCATGAATGACGCACCCGTAGCGCAACTGAGCCCCAAGGCCGTCCTGGAGGAAATGAAAAAGAACGGCGTCACGCACGTCGTCTGGCTTCCCGACAGCGAGACCAACTGGCTGTACCTGCTCATGAAGGCCGAGCCGTCGCTGCGCCTCGTTGCGGTGGGCCGCGAAGGGCTCGCCTGCTCCGCCGCTGCGGGGCTGTCGGTCGGCGGGAAAACGCCCATCGTGCTCATCCAGAATACCGGCCTGATGGACTCAGGGGACTCGATCCGCGGTTGGCTGCTGGGCCTCAACATCCCGGTGGTGCTCATGGTCGGCTACCGCGGCTGGACACGACACGGCGTCACCCAGGATACCGCGGCAACCTACACCGAGCGGTTCCTGAACGCATTCGGCATCAGCTACTACCTCGTCGAAAGCGACGCGGACGCCGCGCGTATCTCGGTGGCTTTCGAGGAAGCGCGCAAGACCGCAAGGCCGGTCGCAGTGCTGATCGGCGACGAGTATCACGGCTTCCACCGGTAATCGAGGGGAGAGAGATCATGATCCAAACTGCGGAGATGCTGAAGGTCTTCCAGCGGCATCGCGGCGACGCCATCGTCATCCCGGGCCGGTGCGGCCGCCACTGGATCCATATCAGCACGCGTCCCAACCTCGATCTCCCGCTGGGCGACCCGGCAATGGGCGGCCACGCGTCGTTCGCGCTGGGCCTCGCGCTGGCGCTGCCGGAGAAAAAGGTGGTTCTCTTCGATTCCGAAGGCGACGTGCTGATGAACATGGGAGTCCTGGCGGTCATTGCGGAGCAGCGTCCGCCGAACCTCTATCACTTCATGCTCGACAACGAGTGCTACGCCACCACCGGAGGGCAGCCGGTGCCGAATGCGAAGAACGTCGCCTACGACGTCATCGCACGCGGCGCGGGTTACCCTCGCGCCCTTGCCTTCGATGACCTGAAGGAGCTTTCCGGGAGCCTTCCCGCGATACTCGGCGAGCCCGGGCCGGTGTTCGTCGCGATGAAGATCGTGCCCGAGGTCGAAAACAAGCCCATAGGCCTGCGCAAGCGGTGGATGGTCCGCAGCCGCGAACAGGTCGTGAAGGACTTGCGGCAGGAACTGGGTATCAGCACCTGAACCGGGCAACGCCGGTTCGACCCGCTCCCCGAGCGCGCACGGCGGGCACAAGCCGCCGATCAGAGCAGGTGAGGTTTTTTTGCACCAGTCGCATTCCACGCGCGTAACTTCCGGGTCGGCGAATAGCCCAACTCACGTGAAATCTGCTGCGCGTGCTCCTTCACGACCTCTGCAAACTTTCTTATCGCGCTCGCCCTGAAACGATCCGCCGGACCCGATACGGCCACGGCCGCCTCGACCCCGCCCTCGGCGTTCCACACCGGCGCCGCGACACCGTAGACGTTGTCGCGGAATTCCCCGAGGTTGACCGCGTAGCCGCTGCGGCGGATCCTGGCCAGCTCCTCCGCCAGCTTCCTTTCGTTCGTGATGGTGCGCGGCGTGTAGCGTCTGAGCCTGCCGCAACAGGCCCTGACCACGCCCTCTGACTGGTAGGCGAGGATGGCCTTGCCGGTGGAAGTGCAGTACGCCGGCAGGCTTGCGCCTACCGGGAAATGCGCCCGGATCGGCTGCTCGCACTCGATGCGCACCAGGTACACGACCTCTCCGCCGTTGAATACGGAAAGATTCGCCGATTCGTTGGTGGCTTCTACCAGGGACCGGAGATGCGGCTCCGCAATCTGCTTGACATCCATGCGGGAGAGGACCGCGACGCCGACCTGCCACGCCTTGAGGCTCAGCTCGTAACGCCCGATGTCGTCGAGGCGCTT
This sequence comes from Betaproteobacteria bacterium, assembly GCA_016199485.1. Lineage (GTDB taxonomy): Bacteria > Pseudomonadota > Gammaproteobacteria > Burkholderiales > SG8-41 > JACQGO01. The sequence goes on along the minus strand of JACQGO010000086.1, from coordinate 8,523 downwards.
CACGTAGCCCCGCCGCACCAGCGTGTCGAGCAACCGGTGCGCGTTGCTCTTGGTGAGCCTGAGTTCCCTGGCGAGCGCTGTCACGCCGACCGGTTGCTCCGCGCGGCTCAGCGCCTCGAGCAGATTCAGCGCCTTGACGACAGTCTTTTCCATTCAGGGCTTCGCGGTTGCACGGGCGCGGGTGCGGAACCGGCCGAAGTCGGGCTTCCGCTTCTCGATGCGCGCGGAAGTTCCCTCGACGAATTCCGGCGAACCCGTGTGCATCGCGAAAAGCTCAGCGCCCGAGAAAAAGGCGCCCCACATATTCGCATCCGATTCCTGGTTCATCGCCAGCTTGAGAACGCGCAGACACTGCGGGCTTTTCTCCAGGATCTCGGTGCACCATTGCTCGACGGTCGGATAAAGCTCCGCCATCGGCACGACGTGGTTGACGAGACCCATTTCGAGCGCTTCTTTCGCCGTGTACAGCCGGCACATGAAAATGATCTCGCGGGCCTTCTTCTCGCCGACCATGCGGTGCAGGAGCTGCGTCGCCCCCCACACCGGCATGCCCCCCATTCTCGGCCCCGTCTGCCCGAACTTGGCGTGCTCCGCCGCGATCGTGAGATCGCACATCACGTGCAGCTCGTGGCCCGCGCCCACGGCGTAGCCGTTGACCGCGGCGATGGTCGGTTTTCCGCACGTCCGCAGGGCCACGCCGAGATGCGCCAGGCGCCGCATGTGGTTACGGCTGTCCAGCGACGTGCGCTCGTTGAGCGCCTTCAGGTTGCCCCCGGAAGAAAACGATTTTTCTCCGGCGCCGGTGATGACGATGACGCCGATCTCGGGGTCCTCGGCCGCGTCGGTGACGGCCTCCGTCATCTCGAGGATGGTACGCGCCACGAGCGAGTTGTAGGTATCGGGCCGATTGATCGTGATCCACGCGGCCCCCTGCTTCTTCTCGTAAATGATGTCGGTATATTGCCCGGCTGAGTTGGCTGTCATGGAATGAGTCTCCTTGATGGTCTGCGGGCGAGGCTTTACTCGCCCTTGAATTGCGGCGGGCGCTTCTCGAGGAACGCCGCCATGCCTTCCTTGCGATCGTCCGTCATGAACAGCGTGGCCGTGATCTGCCGTTCGTAGTGCAGCGCCGACTCGAGGTCCATCTGGAGGCCGTTGTTCACCGCCATCTTGGAGTAGGCCACGCTGAGCGGAGCGCGCTGCGCGTAGGCGCCGATGCGCTCGAGCGCCCGCGGCAGGACCTGCTCGGGAGCCACCACCTCGCTCACCAGCCGGATGCGCAACGCAGTCTGCGCGTCGATGAAGTTGCCGCTGAACAGCAGCTCCTTGGTCCACTCGGGCCCGATCAGGCGCGCCAGCCGCTGCGTGGCGCCGGCGCCGGCGACGGTGCCGATGCGGGAGCTCGTCACGCCGAACTGCGCCCCGGCGCCGGCGATGCGGATGTCGCAGCACAACGTCAGCTCGAGCCCGCCCGTCAGGCAATAACCGTTGATGGCGGCAACGACCGGCTTGCTGATCGATTCGATGCGGTGGTTTGCGCGCCGGAACAGCTCCAGCCAGTTCCGGATTTCGGGCACGGTGCGGACCGCGAGAGCCTCCTTCAGGTCGCCCCCGGTGGAAAAAACCTTGTCGTTCCCGGTGAGGACGATACCCCGTATCGCGGAATCCTCATCGAGCTCGGCGAGCTTCTCGTCGAGGCCCTTCAGGACGGCGATGCTCAAGGCATTCTGCTTGTCCGGCCGGTTGAAACGGACGATGACCGCAGGCAGCCGGCGTTCGATCACGAGCAGATCAGACATGGGGGGATCTCCGTTAACCGAGCATGGCGAAACCGCCGTTCACGCTCAGGATCTGCCCGGTGATGTGGCGCCCTGCTTCCGATGCCAGAAAGACGACCGCGTTGGCGATGTCCTCCGGCTCGCCGATGCGGCGCAGCGCATAGGCGCGCTTCACCTTTTCCTCGCGCTCGGCCGCCTTCGCTTCCCCGATGTTCTCCTTCAACTGGCGCAGCATCTCCATGCGCATCGGCGAGTTGGTGGCGCCGGGCGACACGGCGTTCACGTTGATGTTGTGGCGCCCCACTTCCTTGGCAATCGACTTGGTGAAAGAGATCACGCCGCCTTTTGCGGCTGAATAGTTGCACTGGCGCTCCTGCCCCACGCGCGCGGCATCGGTGACGATATTGATGACCTTGCCGAACTTGCGCTGGATCATCCCCGGCAGCACCGCCCGCGCGCAGTTCATCGTGCCGTAGAGGATCACCCTGATTTCCCTGTCGCACTCCTCGGGGTTCGTGTCGAGGAACATCTCGTGGGAGATCAGCAGCGCTGCGTTGTTCACCAGCACGTCGATGCGCCCCAGCTCGCCTTCCACTTTGGTCGCCATCGCCTTCACCGCGTCGAGGTTCGTGATGTCGCACGGTGCGGCGATCGCTCTCGCCCCCGACCGGCGAACGAGGTCCACCGTCTCTTCGACACCCTTCACGTTGACGTCGTTGACGGCAACGTGCGCGCCTTCCGCGGCAAGCGCTAGCGCGATGGTGCACCCGATGCCCTGCCCGCTTCCGGTGACCAATGCCACCCTGTCCTTGAGCTTGAGATCCATGGTTCCTCCGTTGCGTCCGATAACGTATTCGCGAGAGCTCCCGCATGCGCTACATCTGGAGACGATCGAGGCCCGCATCGCGCACCACTGCGGCCCACATCGCGAGCTCGTCCTTGAAGTACTTGTCCATCTCCTGCGCGCTGCCCCCGCCCGGGGCGATCCCGCTTCGCGCGAACATCTCGCGAACATCGCGGAGCGTCAGCACGGTGTTCACGTCCTTGTTGATCTTCTCGATGACCTGCCGCGGCAATCCTGCCGGTCCCATGATGCCGAGCCAGTAATCCGACACGAGACCCGGGAACCCCTGCTCGGCGATCGTCGGCACATTGGGCATCGCCGGCGAACGGCGTGCGCCCGTCACCACGAGCGGTTTCAATTTCCCCGCCTTGACATACGGTCCCTGCAGGACGACGCTGCCGATCATCACCGGGACCTGGCCGCTGACGGTATCGACGAGCGCCGGGGCGCCGCCCCGGTAGTGTACCGGGGTGATCTTTATGCCCGCCCGCAACCCGAGCAATTCCATGAGGAGGTGCTGCGACGAGCCGGCTCCCGCCGTCCCATAGGCGATCTGCCCCGGCCGGCTTTTCGCCAACGCGATGAGTTCCTTGAGACCTTTCGGGGGAAACGCGGGATTGGCGGAGACCAGGTTGGTCGACAGCGCGGTCATCACCACGCTCGACAGGCCCTTCGCCCCGTCGTACGGCAGCGTCGCGTATACGGCGGGGTTCGTCGCGTTCGCGCTGTTGCCCAGGAGCAGCGTATGTCCATCCGCGGGCGCCTTGGCCGCAATGTCGCTCGCGATGATCGTGTTGGCGCCGGGACGGTTGTCCACGACCACCTGCACGCCCCACCGCTCCGTCAGCTTCTGCGCGATGATGCGGGCAACGGTGTCGGTACTCGCTCCCGGCGCGTAGCCGACCAGCAAACGCACGGGCTTCGCCGGGTAGCCCGCCGCGGTCTGCTGCGCCGCGGCCGGCCCGATCATGGCCGTTGCGCTCAACACAGTAAATGCCCAGGTCAAACGGCTCCTTGTCATCGTCCTGTCTCCTTCAATTCCCCCCTGTTTCTCAAGTCTGCCGAGCCCGGTACCGGACACGACGCTGCGCCTGTCAGCGAGCGCTGTCCGGCGGGTCGGCACGCGACCTCCGCCGTGTAGCAGCGTTGCTCGCTTGCGGCATTCCCGGACCGCCGGGCTGCCCCGGCTTCGCCGATTCCGCGGAGAGCCATTCGGCCATGACATCGGGTCCGTCCGCACCGATTCCGCCGATGGCGCGCTGTACCCGCGGCGGGGTCCGGGACAGCCTGATCGGCGAAGCAAGCAGCGGCCACTCGACACCCGTCGCGGAGCGCCCGGTCACTATGAGCCGCCGCGCCGCAGTCTGCCCGTGCATCACCACCTCACCTACAGCAAGCACGGGCGCAGCCGCGATACCCTTCTCGACGAGCACGTCGACGAGCTCCCGCCTGCGAGTCCCGGGTACGCTGCCAACGCCCTCATCCATCGCGTCCGGGACGATACCGTGCCCCAGCGATGCGAGCGCACCGCGCGAGGCTTCCGCGGCGACGAAGCCGTCCTCGCACCGGATCAGGGTGAGGGATATCCCCGTCGGACCGCCATTCCATACCACGTGCGTCAGCCAGGCCGCCGCGTCCTGCATCGACAGGTCCATCGCGACCCCTTTCCCGGTGCGATCGCGGTATTCGAGCGCGGCAAGAATCGCGGTCAGGCTGAATTCGCCGCCGGCAAGGTCGGCGATCGAGATCCCGGTCTTGTAGGGAACGCCTTGTGCCCGCGTGAGGTCCATGATTCCCGCCATCCCCTGGACCGTGGTGTCCATCGCCGGGCGATTCGCAAAAGGTGAATCCGAGCCGAAGCCGGAGACCGGGCAATAGACCAGCCGCGGATTGATGCGCGCAATCTCCGGCGCGCCGAATTGCAACCGCGCGAGCGAGCCGGGTTTGAGGTTCTCGACGAGCACGTCCGCGACCGCGAGCATTTCACGAAACGTCGCCTTGCCCTCTGCGGTGCGCAGATCGAGCGCTACGCTGCGCTTGTCGCTGTTGCTGAGCGTGAAAAAATACCCCTGACCGTCGCGCAGCGGAGGCAGCGGGCGCGCCAGATCGCCCGCGGGCGGTTCGACTTTCACGACGTCCGCGCCGAGCGCCCCGAGCTGCCGCGCGCAAAGCGGGGCCGTCGTGTAATTGCCGATCTCGATTACGCGCACGCCGTTCAGCACGGCCTTCGGGCTTCCGGATGCCGGGGTCGCGGCACGGTCGCGCCCGATGCCCGCGAGACTCCGCACCCATTCCCGATCCGCGTCCGGACGGGAAACTGCCGGTGCCGGGCGCCCCGACACGCGGTTGCCGCGCAATACCGAACCCGGCAGACGCACCATAGCTCCCGTCAACGGGTCCACCACTTGCCGCACCATCCCGCGATGAACGAGGCTCGGGTCCTCCAGCACGTCGGCGATCCGGTACACCGGCCCTGACGGCAGCGCCGCGGCGTTGAACTGCTCGACGCAGCGCTCCACCGTCCGCTGCGCGGTCCAACTCTCGACGACGCGATCCACCTCCGCGTTGCGTTTCACGCGGTCCGTGGGCGTCACATACCGCGCGTCAGTCGCAAGCTCCGGCCGCCCGATCAATTCGCACACCCGCCGCCAATGATCGTCCGAGCCGAGGCACACCATCACCCACCCGTCTTTCGCGCGGTAGGCGTTCCATGGCGACATCGAGGGATGGTGGTTGCCGATGCGCTTCGGTTCCCTGCCGACAAAGTGCGCCGGCAGGAAGGTCGCGAGCATGCTTACGCCGCAATCGAACAGGGCGATCTCCACCGACTGCGCCAGGCCCTGCATGCGCTGCACGCGAAGCGCGGAGATGATGCCAGCCGTGGCATAGATCGCCCCCGCCAGTTCGATGATCGGAAGCCGCGTCGATACCGGCGCGCCTGCCGGATCTCCGGTGGTATCGATCACGCCGGTCATCGCCTGGACCAGCCAGTCGGAATGGGCGTGACCCGAGAGCGGCCCGCTCGACCCGAACGCAGTGATGTCGCAGCGAATTGCCCCGTCGGGAACATGACGCAAAGTATCGCCGACCCATGCCGGCTGCCGGTCGGAGGATGTCACCACCACGTCAGCATTGGCGAGCGCGAGCCGCAACAGGGCCTGATCGTCCCGTTGGCCGGGATCGATGACAATGCTGCGCTTGCCGGCGGCGACGACCGCCCGGCGCAGCCACTTGGAGTCTCCTGCTCGCGCGATCCCTGTTGGTTCGACCAGCAGCACCGTTGCACCCAGCTCGGCGAGCAGCGAGCCGCACGCCCCCGCTGCCGTGCGGTCGCCCAGCTCGACAACCAGCAGCTCGCTCAAAAAGGCCTCAGCCACGGTTTCGTCCCGTCTTATTGAGCGTCGTGAAAATACCTGACTCCCCTCACCCCCGCCCCTCTCCCGACGGGAGAGGAGAGATTCGAGGTGCAAACAGGTTGTCACATATTTGCACGACTCTTATTAATCCGCATCATGCCGTTTGCGCGACGCCCCTGAAGGCCTCGATGCCGGTCAGCTCGCGCCCGTGGATCAGCGCGAGGATTTCGTTGGTCCCGTCGGGTATCGCAAGCATGCGCACATCCCGATAGAGCTCCTCGATCCGCGCCTCGCGCGCGAGCCCCATCGCGCCGAATACATTCATCGCCTGCCACAGCGCCTCCTGGCATGCCATCTGCGCAAAGCGCTTCGCCATCGCGGTTGCCCCCTCCGCAGGCCGCCCCTGATCGATGATCGACAGGGCGCGGTAGCACAGCAAGCGGCTCGCCTCGACTGCGGTCGCGATGTCGGAAAGGTTCTTCTGGACGAGCTGGTGCGCCGCGATCACCTTGCCGAACTGTTTTCTGACGCCCGCGTACTCGAGCGCCGCATCGAGCGCCTTCTGTGCGAGATGAACGGCCTGCAGGCCGACCAGCGCCCGGTTGACGAGCCAGGTTGTTTTCAGCACCTTGGTCCCGCCCTCCGGGGAATCAATGAGGTTGCGGACGGGAACGCGGCAGTTCTCGAAAACAGCCTCCCCGAGTAGGCCCTGCCGCAACCCGATAGCGTCGATCTGGCGGGACTCGAAAGGCGACTGGTCGCGCTCCACTACCACCTTGACGATACAGTCCCGGGAATTCCCGCGTACGGCATCGACACACGTCACGATCATGATGTCGCAAAGCGACACGTTGGTAATCCACATCTTGGTGCCGTTCAGCACCAGGGTATCGCCTTCCCGCCTAACGCGCGTCCTTATTGCGCGCGGATCCGAACCGGCGTCGGGCTCCGTCGAGCCCGTGCACCCTATCTTCCTGCCCGCGACGAGATCGGGCAGCAGCCGCTCCCGCTGTTCCGGCGTGCCTTCGGCGTAAATCCGCGCGATGCAGCCATCCTGCGAGAGCAGCGACATGCTGATCGCCGGCGGGATCTGCTCGAACATGATGCCGTAGTCGAGCATGCCGATGCCCGATCCCCCCGCCGCCTCTGGCAGCCGCGGCGCGAGCAGCCCGAGCCTTGCCACCCTGGCAAAGAGATCGAGGAACACGTCCTTTGGCAGCGGCCGGTCGCGGTCGTGCCGCTCGAGCACCGGCCGGATGTCGCGCTCCGCCAGGCGGCGTGCCGCATCACGCATCATCTCCTGCTCGGCCGTCAGACGAAAATCCACGCCGTCGCCCTGCCGTTTGAAAAACAATCCGAGGCCACACCGATTTCCGGTTTCAGCTCACTGGCGAGCCATCCCGCCCTGGAGATGAGACGCTGATTCGGACCGATCGAGGTAACAAGCCGAACGAGCTGGAAGTTTGTGTTCCATTTAATGGAACGACGTTCTAAAAGGATATTGTGACAACCCCCACCTGTCAACTCCCGAGCGCCACGCAAGATAATGAATGATTGTGGAGCGCTTCCCCGTCTTTACCCGATTTCCCCCTCCCGCAGCAACCGGGTAGGGAGCCGCTACCCTTCGGCCGGCACTTCTTGACCAACCTCAGCCACTCGGAAATCGAACTCAAGACCTGCCGGAACGCCTTCCACTTGATACGGCTCTACGGCCGCCAATCTCGACAGGCTAGCCGCAGGCACCTCCAGTCGCGTTGGATACGCGATGCTACTTGAGCCACCTGCTTTTCTCTCCGGATTGCCTGACAACCTTTCCCCATGTATCGATCTCAGACCTTACGTGGGCTCCGTACTCTTTCGGTGAACCGCCAACAATGGATAAGCCCTGGGTCTCAAGCCTGGCCCTCACATCCGGCGCGCTCAACACTTTCTTGACGCTCTGATGCAATTTATCAATGACCGGGTAGGGGGTGCCTCCACGGACGTGCAATCCATACCAGGTGCTTGCCCGGTAACCTTGAACTCCGGCTTCCTCGGCAGTCGGAACATCGGGCAGCGCCGGGACACGGTGGGTCGCACTTACCGCCAACGCCCGCACCCTTCCCGCCTGAATGTGCGGTACGCCGGAAGCCAGGGTGGAGAGCATTACCTGTACCTGGCCTCCGATCAAATCGCCAAAGGCCGGGCCGGTGCCTCTATACGGAACATGGAACAAGTCGATCTTCGCCTTGAGCTTTAGCAGCTCGGAGGCAAGGTGAATCCCACTTCCGACGCCTGCCGATGCATATGCGATCTCGCCGGGCCTAGCACGTGCGAGCGCCACCAGATCCTTGACAGACTTTACGGGCAAAGCGGGATGCACCACCAGAACGTAAGGCTGCGTGGCTATCAGACTGACGGGTGCCAGGTCCCGCAAACGGAACGATCAACCGTATTGGTCTATCAGGATAGGATCCCGCAGCGACGAGTGGCGTTTGCAGCAGTGGCCCAACAAGACATAGAGCAATAAGGATCATGCGCACCATATCTATCCTCCTCCCTTCGG
>JACQGO010000013.1 GCA_016199485.1 Betaproteobacteria bacterium | reverse complement strand
GCCTGCGCGAGCCGCGCGACTTCGGCGTCGAGCCCGGACTCGGGGACGACGCGGTTCACCAGCCCGTGCGCGAGCGCCGTTCGCGCGTCGATGAAGTCCCCGGTGAGCAGCATCTCCATTGCCTGCTTGCGCGAGACGTTGCGCGACAGCGGCACCGCGGGAGTCGCGCAGAACAGCCCGTACTTGATGCCGGAGGTCGCGAACTGCGCGTCCTCCGCAGCGACCGCGAGGTCGCATTGCGCGACGAGCTGGCAGCCCGCGGCGGCAGCGAAGCCGTGCACGCGCGCGATCACCGGCTGCGGCATGCGCGTGATCGTCATCATCAGGTGGCTGCACCGGTCGAACAGGTCCTTGATGAAGCGGCGGTCGCGGTGCTCGTGCATTTCCCTCAGATCGTGTCCCGCGCAGAATGCCTTGCCGGTGCCCGCGATCACGACCACGCGCGCGGAGGGGTCGCGCGCCACCGCGTCGAGCGCCGCCTGCAGCTCGATCAGCAGCGCCCCCGACAAGGCGTTGTATTGCATGGGGCGGTTCAGCGCGAGCGTGACCACGCCGTCGGCTGCGCTGCGCAGCAACATGGGCTCTGGGGTGGCTGTTGCCGAGGCGTGCATTATGAGTCTCCTTGTTGAACGCAGGTGCCTCGCGGCGCGCGAAATGCTTCGCCGCGCGCCGGCTTGAGGTATTATAAATCGGCTGGAAAAGGGGGGCGTAGCGACGCCTTGCGGGCGGGCAGACTCCGAGGGGGCGACATGACGGCAGAAATGATACAAATGGGCGGGCTGGTGGCGCTCGTCGTGCTTTGCCTGGTTACGGCATCGGCGGCGGGATACTTGGTGCTGGCGTTGCGGGCGATACGGCGTGAACAGGAAGAAACGCGCCGGGTGCTGGCGACGATGGACTGGAGCGTGATGCTGCTCAACGTCGTGCAGCAGAGCAAGGAAGCCGTCAGGCTGCTCGATACCATAGACAAGCGGCTGCAGAAACTCGAAGCAATCGAGAAGGTTCAGCTCTCGCACATCGACTGGCGCGCCGGCCGTTGATCAACGAGGGCACCTGACATCGAGGGATTGCGGCCCGTCCCCCTTGCGCAGCAGCGGCGATCCTGCGCGGGCGGGCCGCCGTACGTAGGCCAGCGCGAGCCATGACGCCCCAACCAGATGAGCAGTTTCGCACCCGCTTCGAGTTCCGGAGAGAGCTCGGCAAGGGCGGCATGGGCGAGGTCTATCTCGCCTATGACGCGTTCTCGCAGCGCGAGGTCGCGATCAAGCTTGCGAACCTCAAGCTGCTCGAAGACCCCGAGGTCGGCGCCCGCGCAAAGAAGATGTGGCTCAACGAAACACGGCTCGCCGGCAAGCTGCACCATCCGCACATCGTCGAGATCTACGAGTCGGGCGCGACCGACGAGTTCGGCTACCTGGTGATGGAGTACGTGCCCGGCGGTACGCTCCGGCAGCACACTGCGCCGGACAAGCTGCTTGCCGTGGAGGACGTGATCGAGGTCATTTACAAGGTGTGCAACGCCCTCGACTACGCGAGCAAGCTCGGGCTGCTGCACCGCGATATCAAGCCGGCGAACGTCCTCATGGCGGACAGGGACATCGTCAAGGTAACCGACTTCGGGACGTGCTATCTCACCAACGCGGAAGAGACCCAGGTGTTCGACGTCGGGACGCTGCCCTTCATGCCGCCGGAGCACTTCAAGAAGCGGCCGCCCACCATCCAGTCGGACATCTACGCGGTCGGCGTGATGGCCTACCAGCTGCTCACCGGCGCGTTGCCGTTCAACGCGAACTCGTTCCAGGCGATGATCTACCAGAAGCTGAACGAGGACTTCGTGCCGCTCGAGACGCGGCGCAGGGACATTCCGGGCGAGCTGCGCTTCGCCGTGCACCGCGCGATCCACCGCGACCCCGAGATCCGTTACGCGTCGTGGTCGTCGTTGTGCGATGACCTTGCGCTCGCGCTGCCTCAGGTGAGCCGGCCCAGGGAAGTCGTGTTCGAAAGCGCGCGCTTCGGCATGCTGCGCACGCTCCCGTTCTTTTCCGGCTTCACGGATGCGCAGCTGTGGGAAACGATACGCATCAGCCGCTGGACCGACCGGCCGGAGGCGGAAACGGTATTCGAGGAAGGCAGCGCGGGCGATACCATCTACATCATCGCGAAAGGGGACGTGGTGGTGACGCGCGCGGGAACGACGTTGAACCGTCTCGGCCCCGGCGAGTGCTTCGGCGAAATCGCTTATCTCGACGAGGAAAGCCATGTGCGCTCCGCGACCGTGAAGGCGCGCTCGCCGCTGGTGCTGATCGAAATCGACGCCGACTCGCTGCGCCAGGGGACGGAGGGACTGCAGGCCGCGTTCATGAACGCGTTCATGCGGCTCATGGTGAAGCGCATCAAACACGCCGACCGCAGGCTGCTGGACGTGCTGGGCGGTTCATCCTGAAGGTGTGCCGGCCGGGTACGGCACGGGATCGCGAAGAGGGGGCAGCAGTGCGGATGACCGGGGGGCTGGAAAGCGCGGTGCGCGCCTTGCGGGCGGCAACGGCGGGCCGCGATTTATTCCCGTGGTCGAGATTCGGGCGGCGGCGCGGGGCTTTCATTTCGACGACGAAAGGCTAGAATGGCGTACGTGGCAACCCGCCGCTGGTGGCGGAAGCCGTGATCGTTCCAACAAACGGAAGGACACACCATGGCGACCAGGAAGCGAGCAAAGACCAAGGCGAAGCCGAAAAGGAAGAAACTGGCGGTCAGGAGGACCGCGGTCAAGAAAACGGCGCCGAAGCGAAAGATGGCGGCTAGGCCCAAGGCGCGGCCGAAAAAGGTGACCGCCCGGAAGAAACCGGCAATCGCGAAGAGAGCGGCCGTCCCGAAAAAGCCTGCCGCCCCGAAGAAAGCTGCCGTTCCAAAGAAAGCTGCCGTCCCGACCAAGCCTGCCGCGGTCAAGGCTCCCGCTGGAGCGCCAGCCGCACCGCCGGTGCCTGCCGTCCCGCCCGGTGAAGCGCGGGTCGGGGCCGTGATCCACTACTATACGCATCTGTCTGTCGCAATTGTGCAGATGGAATCGGGGAGCCTACGCGAGGGCGATACAGTGCACATCAAGGGACACACGTCGGATTTCTACCAGCCCGTGGGCTCCATGGAGGTCAACCACATGCGGGTGCCCGAAGTGCTGGCAGGCCAGTCGTTCGGCCTGAAGGTCAAGGAGCACGCCCGCGAGCACGACGTCGTGTACAAGGTGGCGTCGTCCTGACGGGCCGTCCTTCCACAGGCGCGCCGGAAAACGCATAGCCCCGCAATGCGGGGTGTTGGCGGCTCGCGCAGCCGGCAATCAGCTGCCAGCTACCAGCTGCCAGCTACCAGTTGCCAGCGATCAGCTATCAGCTGACAGCGGTCAGCTGCCAGCCGCCAGCGGTCAGCGACCAGACGTCAGCGATCAGGACCAGTTGCGAGCGGTCAGCCGGGAGGACCCACGGGCCTCAGCTTCTGTGTCAAGCTGGTCAGCATTTTTCTTATTTCTATCAATTTCTTCGCCAAGCTTTGATGCTCCGATCTCGAGATGAAATCAAGATCGCAGGCGAGTAACAGATGATATTCGAGCTCATTTGCTGAACCGATGGCCATCTGCAAGAACCGCCCAAAATCCGCATCACTTCCTCGACCGCAACCCTCGGCGATGTTTGCCGGGATCGACGTTGCGGCGCGCCGAATTTGCGAAGTTAACGCAAACTGCTCTTCTCTCGGAAACGCGGCCGTGACCCTGTACGCGGACAGCACGAATTCGTGCGCCTTGCGCCAGACTCGTAAGCCCCGGAAGTCCTGCATAAGCCCACATAACGCCCTCCGCCGCCACTTGGCTGACAGCTGATAGCTGGCAGCCGATAGCTGATCGCTGTCAGCTCACTTCTTCACCGGGACGACCTTGACGGCGATTTCCTCGAGCTTCTTCGCGCGGATCACCTGGCCGTCGAGGCCGGCCTGCTTTGCGCTGCCGCCGTAGGCGACGGTCATCAACTGGCTGTAGTAGAGCACCGGCATCGCGAACTTGGTGCCGTATTTCTTGTTGATCTCGCCCTGGTAGATCTCGACGTTCGCCTGGCACAGCGGGCACGGGGTGACGATCATCTCCGCGCCGTGGTCGTAGGCCGATTCCACGATGTCCTTGATCTGGCGCTGGCTCTTTTCGGGCTCGGAGAACGCGAGCGCGCCGCCGCAGCAGGTCACCTTCTGGTCGTAGTCGGTCACCGCCTCCCCGCCCGCCGTCTCCACCAGCTTGTCGAGGTAGACGGGATTCTCGAACGATTCGCCGTTGATCCCGAACGGGCGGTTGGTCTGGCAGCCGACGTAGCCGGCGAACTTGATGTCCTCGAGCGGCTTCACCACGTGCTTGCCGAGCTCCTCGTAGCCCAGGTCCTCGATCAGCACCTCCACCATGTGGCGCACTTCGGTCTTGCCCTGGTATTCGAGGCCGGCCTCCTTCAGGCACTCGTTGGCGTCCCCCTTGAGCGTCTTGTTCGCGGCGAGCTTCTCTTTTGTTTCCTTTGCGCCGAGCCAGCACGCGGCGCAGGTCGCGACCACGTCCCGGCCGGGAAGATGCTTCTCGGCGAGCGCGAAGTTGCGCGCGTTCATCACGTGGCGCGGTAGCTCTCCCGACTCGGCGTAGCCGATCGAGGCGCCGCAGCAGTTCCAGTCGGGGATCTCGGTCAGCTTGACGTCGAGCGTCCTGCACATCGAGTTGACCGAGGTGAGATAGTTCGACGCCGAGCCCCTGAGCTGCGACGAGCAGCCCGGGTAGAACGCGTATTCCTTCTTCGCCATGCTCGATGCCCTCCTTGCCCTCAACTTGCTCCTCAGCGAGTGGACCCGCCTCGTCGTTCGCTGGGTGATAAGTGAAAGGTGATATCACTCATTCTTGAAAACCGCGGCGGCGGTTTTCAAGCTCGTGCGCCTTCTTGAGCATTTTCTGGATGCCGGCCTTGTCGCTGCATTCGTGGCCCCTGATGAGCTCGAAGGGATTGAGGCGCTTCGCGAGCAGCATGCCCAGACCGATGTTGCGCAGCGCCCACGCCTTCTTGATGCCCGATACCAGGCCGTCCTTGAAGTAGAGTCCGAGCGTCAACTTGAGCTCGTTGACACGCCCGGCCCGGGTGCAGTTTTTCCAGAACAGCCGCGAGAAGTGGCGGGTGGGCTGGTCCCTGGGCGCGAGCCCGAGCCGGTGCGCGTAGGTCGCGAGCCCGTGGATGATCTGGGTGATCGGGAGCTGGCGGGGACAGCGCACCACGCAGTTGTAGCACGAGGTGCACATCCACATCGAGTCGGAAGTCAGCACCTCCTCGCGTTTTCCCGCGCGGATCATCATGAAGATCTTCTGCGGCGAGTGCTGCCAGTGGGGCCCGAACGGGCACGAGCCCGCGCACACGCCGCACTGCATGCACATCTTGACCCATTCGCCTTCCTCGACGCGCTCCTCGACTTCCTTGAGGAAGTCGTTGCGGTAGCGCGCCAGGGCCTGTTCGTTCAATGCTTCGCTCATTTCATTCGCTCCGCGAGTGAAGGGTAAAGGGTGAAAGGTGAGCCCCTCACCCCGGCCCTCTCCCCGGTGACGGGGAGAGGGTGCATTTCCTGCCCTTCACCCTTCACGCATTCACCCTTCACCCGGATCAGCCAAACCCTTTCAGCGGCGACAAACCGATTTCCTTGATCTTCGCGGCGTAGTCGTTGATGAGCTGCGGCACGCGCTCGATATCGGTGATCGCGACTTCATAAGTCGCGACGCGCTCGGTCTCGAGCGCGAGCTGTTTCAGCGTGTCGTCGATGTTGCCCATGCGGTAGCTGGCGAGCTCCGAGCCCTTCACGAAGTGGCACTGGTAGTCCTCGCCGTGCCTGCAGCCCATCAGCATCACCCCGTCGTAGCCAGAGTTGAGCGCGTCGGTGATCCAGATCGTGTTGACCGAGCCGAGGCAGCGCACCGGGATCACGCGCACGAACGGGCTGTAGGTGAGCCGCCGCATGCCCGCCATGTCGAGCGCCGGGTAGGCGTCGTTCTCGCACGCCAGCACGAGGATGCGCGGCTTTTCCGAGAACTCGTCGGGAACGTCGACCGCCTTGATCTGGCTGCCCACGGTGTCCACCGAGTAGTTCTCGAACGAAATCACCCGCACCGGGCACGCCCCCATGCAGGTGCCGCAGCGCCGGCAGCGCGACTCGTTGAACACCGGGTAGCGCTTCTCGTCCTCGTCGATGGCGCCGAAAGGACACTCCACGGTACAGCGTTTGCACTGGGTGCAGCCCTCGAGCCTCACGATCGGGAACGAGAGATCGCCCGAGCGCGGATGCGCGGCGCGCCCGAGTTCCGCGTTCTCCACCGCCTGGATCGCCTTCAACGCCGCGCCGGTCGCGTCCTCGATCGCCTGCGCGATGTCCATCGGCCGGCGCACCGGCCCCGCGGCGTAGATGCCGGTACGGCGCGTCTCGTAGGGGAAGCAGATGAAGTGCGAGTCGGCGAATCCCCACTTGAGCTGCGGCAGGTCCTTGCCTTGGCGGTAGGCGAGGTTGAGGATGGAGACCGGCTTCACCTCGAGCTTTTCCTGTTCCTCCGGCGGAAGATCGATGTTCACTCCCGAGTTCGGCACCTGCCCGGTCGCGAGCACAACAAGATCGACGTTCTCGATTGCCGTGTCCTCATTGAGGATCAAATCTTGAAACCTTACCGTTAAGGTTTTGTCGGTGGGCTCCACCGACAAAACCTTGCCCTTGGTGAAGACCACGCCCTTCGCCTGCGCGCTGCGGTAGAAGTCTTCGCCGTTGCCCGGCGTCCTGAGATCGGTGTAGATGACGACAGTATCGACGGCGGGATTCGCGTCCTTGAAGTACAGCGCCTGCTTGATGCTCGTGTTGCAGCAGAAGCCCGAGCAGTAAGGAAGGTGCCTGCCGGTCGCGTCCCGCTGGCCGGCGCATTGCACGAAGGCAACCGTCTTCACTTCGCCGCCGTCCGACGGCCGGCGGATCGGCTCGCCTTTCGCCGCAGCCTCGCGCGCGAGCTTTTCCAGTCCCGCCTGGTCGACGATGTTGGGGCTCCTGCCGTAGCCGAACTCGGTGAGCCGAGTCGCGTCGTAGAGCGTGAAACCCGAGGCCTGGATGATTGCGCCGACCTCTTCGGCAGCCACTGCTCCCGACTCGGTGGCGACCTCCACGGTGAAACGCCCGGGTGCGCCGCCCGTCCTGGCGATCGTCGAGTTGAGATGGACCTTGATGCGTTTGTCCGATTGCACCTGCGCCGCGAGCTTGTCGATGCCGGTGTCGGCCGGGTCGCGGTACGGCTCGCGGTACGGCACGCGCTTCCACAGCTTCGCCGCCCAGCCGCCGAGGCGCGCTTCCTTTTCGACGAGCACCACCTCGTAGCCCGCCTTCGCCGCCTCGACCGCGGCGGTCATGCCGGAGACCCCGCCGCCCACGACGAGTATCCTCTTGTTGCGCCCGACGTCGGGGTTGCCCGCCGGCACCTTCATCTTCTTCACTTCGGCGCACGCCATGCGCACCAGGTCGTCGGCCATCTCCTGGGTCGTCTCACGTGCCTCGGGTGTGTCAGGCTGGCTCCAGATCACCCCCTCGCGGATGCTGGCGCGCGAGAGAGCGATCGCCGGGAAATGAAACGCTTCGGTCTTCGCGCGTCGCGAGCACGCGGCGATCACGGCGTGGGTTACGCTTTCCTTCTCGATGTCGTCGCGGATCATCTGCACGCCGCTCGCGCTGCACAGGAACTCGTGGCTGCGCACGAGATTCATCTTGCCCTCTTTTTCCGCGATCTTCGCCATCTGCGCGGCATCGACGCGCTCGCCGATCCCGCATCCGCGGCAGATGTACGCCGCAGTTTTCATGTCAGCCATTTGCAGGAGCCCTTATTCGAGAAACAAGAGCGGAAATTAACCGCAGATAAACGCAGATAAACGCGGACGAAATTTCCTGCTAATTCCGGATTCGGATTCGAATTATCTGCGTTCATCTGCGTTCATCTGCGGTCACGAACAAGTACTTGACGTTGCTTCTAGGCCTCGGCGCGGGCGACCTGGTTGATGACCTGGATGGCGCGCAGCGCCGCGGCGGTGGCGCTCTGCACCGAGCGGTTGACATCGAGCGCATTGGTCGCGCAGCCCGCGCCGAAGATCGCGCTCCCCTCCGGCGTGGCCTCGATGAAGCCGCTGGAGTCCGCGATCACTTCCGCGGGAATCCGCTCCGCGGGCACCGACGGCTCCATGCCGATCGCCAATACGCACAAGTCGTGCGTATTGGCGTAACGATGATAGCCTTCAGTGTCAACGCCATGAAGAACGACATCCTTGGTCTTCGCATCCTCCGCAATCCTGGCGACTTTTGACTTTATGAATTTTACGCGGGGGTCGCTCTTGACCTTCGCGTAAAATTCCTCGAAACGGTCGATCGCGCGGATGTCGATGTAATAGATCGTGCTCTTCGCTTCCTCGCCGTAGCTCTCTCGCACGTAATTCGTCTGCTTGAGCGAGGCCATGCAGCAGATCCTCGAGCAGTGGCGCAGATGATTCTCGTCGCG
This sequence comes from Betaproteobacteria bacterium, assembly GCA_016199485.1. Lineage (GTDB taxonomy): Bacteria > Pseudomonadota > Gammaproteobacteria > Burkholderiales > SG8-41 > JACQGO01. The sequence continues at coordinate 7,582 of JACQGO010000013.1, read as the reverse complement.
CGATCCCGCGCACTGGATGAACGCGACGTTCTTCGCTTGCTTGCCGTCGGAGGGGCGCAGGATCGCCCCCCCGGTGGGGCCGCGCGGATCGGCAAGCCGCTCGAACTCGACGCTGGTGATGACGTTCGCGAAGCGGTCGTAGCCGTAGGGCTGGATTTTCGCCGCGTCGTACGGCTGCCAGCCCGTCGCCCAGATCACCGCGCCCGCCTTGAGCTTGATCGTTTCCTCCTTCATGTCGAGATCGATCGCGCTGTACTTGCAAGCGGCTTTTGCGCGTTCGGCGTCTGGGGTGCCGATGATCGAAGGGTGCAGCACGTAGCGCAGCGGATAGGCCATCGCGTGCGGTAGATATGCCGCCTTTGTCCTGTTGAGGCTGTAGTTGAACGGATCGTCGACCATGGTCTCGACCGCCTCGGCGCAGGCGCCGCACGCGGTGCAGTTTCCGTTCACGTAGCGCGGCGCGATCCTGATCGTGGCGGTGTAGTCGCCGCGCGTGCCGGCGATCCCGGTGACTTCCGCCATCGTGAGCACGCGCACCCTGGGATTCGCCTTGATGCGGCGCAGGTTGATCTCAAGGCCGCAGGTCGGATGGCACAGCTTGGGGAAATAGCGATAGAGCATGGTGGTGCGGCCGCCGAGCGCGGGGTTCTTTTCCACCAGGACGACGTCCTTGCCGCACTCCGCCGCCTCCAGGGCGGCGGTCACGCCGCTGATGCCGCCACCGACAACCAGTATCGTCTGGTTGGTCGCGACTGCTTGCGTCATCAAGCCTCCTCAGTACGGTCTTTTCAAGGAGTGGAGATGATACCGGGTTCCCACCGGGGGCACCAGACTGATCAGGATGTTACGCGCGCGTCGGGAAATTGAATATTCTTATGCGCCAATAGAGGTACTCGATACGCACCGGTACCGCGCCCGCTCGAACTACGACGCGATGCGCATTGCCTCATCGCGGACGAGCTGCATGAACTTCTGCGCGATGGAAAAGAACTGCTCGCGGCACGGGTAAACACGAATACCAATGTCGACGCAGTGGGAATCGCGTCATGTCGAGCACGACCACGCACTCGCTTGCGGATTCCGGCCGGAGCGCGCACGCACCGCTCGCCGGCATCGCGGTGAGCGGCGGCGTGCCGTGGCCCGTCATCCTCTCGCGCGTTGCGGCGCGAAGCTCGCGCGCTACGTGTGCGAATACATGAGCTTCCCGGGCGTGGGCATGCTCGCCGTCAGGATCGATCCGGTCCTCGATTCGACGAGGAACAGCGTCTTGCGATCCTCCCCGCCGAAGGCGACGTTGGTCACCATGCTGCCACGGCAGGATTTTATCTGGTAGATCGGAACGCCACGGCGGTCGTACACCCATGCGAGGCCCGTCCCCGGATGGGCCACGATCAGATTCCCTTCTTCGTCGATCGCCAGCCCGTCGGGACCGGGCGAGGGAAGCTGCACGAAGATTCCTGCCCTGGTGACGTCGCCGTCGTCGTCGAACGGCATGACCCACACGGCGTTCGCCCGGGTGACCGCAACGTAAAGCGCGTTTTCTCTCGGGCTCAGGACGATCCCGTTGGGGCTCGGTACGGTGTCGACCAGGCATTCGAGCCTGCCCTCGCTCGTGTAGCGGTAAACCCTGCCGCTCGGGTCATGCAGGCCGGTCTGTCCCTGGTCGGTGAAGTAGAGATCGCTGTTCCTCGCGAACACCAGGTCGTTCACGCCCTTGAACTTCTCCTTCGCCGGTCCCTCGATCAACGGACGGATCGTGCCGCCGTCCGTCTCCAGCACCATGATGCCGTGCTTGCGGTCGGCCACGAACACGCGCCCGTCGCGATGGATCTTGAGACCGTTCGGCTCTCCGTCGTACTCGACGACAAGATCCCATTGTCCCCGTGGGGATATACGGAAAATCCTTCCAAAGGGAATATCTACGCAGTAGAGATTCCCTTCGCGATCGAACGACGGGCCTTCGAGAAAGCAGTCGCGCTTCTCGGGCTTCTTGCCGCCGCCGGTGTCGGACCGCTCGCCGGGTTTCTTGCGGAATTTCTCCGGCACGGCGGTGAAGACTTCTGTTTCGATGACTTCGGGGGGCTCGTAAAACAGCATGGATCGTTGCTCCTATCAAGCTTCGTGCAAAGGGGTGGCAACCCGTTTGCACCACGAATCTTCCCTCTCCCGCCGGGAGAGGGGCGGGGGTGAGGGGTGAGCGGAGTCAGGTATTTTCACGGCGCTCACGGGAACTGTGACTGGCCCGCGTTCGCCGGCGCACGGGCCCAATGCCCTTTGGCGCGAGGTACTCAGGTCACGCCCTCACGTCTCAATTTTTCCACGTCGCCCGCGCCGTAACCCAGTTCCTCGAGGATTGCGGCGGTATCCTGGCCGAGCTGCGGCGGGGGAGTTGCAACGTCAGGTTGCTCGCGCGCCAGGCGAAATCCCACCCGCGGGACCGATACGTTTCTGCCGGTCCCCGGGGCGTTGTCGAAAGTCTTGATGAGCGCCCGGTCCGCCACCTGGGGGTGGGCGAGTATCTCCGGCACCGTGAGCACCGGTCCCACGGGCACGCCGGCCTCGGTGAACAACGCTTCCCATTCCGCGGCAGTCTTTGTCGCGAGCGCCTGCTCGAGGATCTCGCGCAACGCTTCCCGGTTCTTCACGCGCGCATCGCGTGCGGAGAAACGCGGGTCGCGCTTCAGCGCGGGACGCCCGATGATTTCGCACAGCTTCTCGAACTGGTGCTGCTCGTTGTTCACGATGTTGAGCAACCCCTTGCCGGTCCGGAACGTTCCGGACGGCGCGGCGGAGTGGTTTTCGTTGCCCATCGGCACCGGTACGTGGCCCGCATTGAGATAGTTGGTTACGATCCAGCACGCCATCGTCGCCAGCGTCGAGTCGAGCATGGCGACGTCGATCATCTCGCCTTCGCCCGTCTTGTGTTTGCGGAGCAGCGCCGCGGCGACGGCAAACGCCGCAGTCATCGCGCCCATCGCATCGCACGCGAGATAGCCGGCGCGGATGGGAGCGGTGCGTTGATCCCCGGTAAGGCTCATCAGCCCGGAGAAGCCCTGGACGATCTGGTCGTATGCCGGGCGCTGCGCGAGCGGCCCCTCTTGGCCGAAGCCTGACACCGCGCAGTAGATGATTCCCGGGTTGACGGTCTGCAGGCGCTCGTAGTCCAGTCCCAACCGTTTCATCACTCCCGGCCGGAAGTTCTCGAGCACGACGTCGGCGCTCTTCACGAGTCGCAGGAAGATCTTCCTGCCCTCGTCGTGCTTGAGGTTGAGGGTGATCGATTTTTTCCCGGCGTTCGCCGAGCAGAACGACACGCCCATGAGCCGCCCGGCGAGCTCCGGGTCGGCGCCCATCTTGCGCGAGAGATCGCCGGTGCCGGGCGATTCGATCTTGACGACTTCGGCGCCCATCATCGCGAGCTGATACGAGCACAGCGGGCCGGCAACAACGTTGGTGAGGTCGAGAACTCGAACTCCTTTCAGGGGCAGCGACATCTGCGGGAATCTCCGGCTTCGGCGGTCGGGACCGGCGACCTCAGTCGAGTTGCAGCCCGATCTGCTTGACGATCTTCGCCCACTTCGCGACCTCCGCCTTCCGCGCTTCATCGAACTGCTCCGGCGTTGCGTCGGCGACGTCCATGTCTTGCGCGGACAGCCGTTCCTTCACTTCGGCGGTCTGCACCACGCGCGCGATCTCGGCGTGGAGTTTGCCGACGATCCCCCTTGCCAGGCGCGGCGGCGCGACGATGCCGTACCACGCCGAGAACTCGTAATCCGGAATCCCGGCCTCGGCGACGGAGGGCAGCTCCGGCATGATGCGCGAGCGGTTCTTGCTGGTCACTGCGAGCGCCCGCAGGCGGCCGGACTGCAGGTGAGGCAGCACCGGAACCATGGGCGGGAACATGAGCTGCACGCGGCCGCCCATCAGATCGGTCATCGCCTGCGCGGTGCCCTTGTAGGGGACGTGAACGATGTTGACGTTCGCCATGAGCTTGAACAGCTCGCCCGCGAGGTGGGAACCGGTGCCGGGGCCGGCGGACACGAAATTGAGTTGCCCGGGCCGCGATTTGGCGAGCGTGAGCAGCTCGCGCACCGAGCCCGCCGCGACCGACGGATGAATGACCAGAACCGAGCGGTACTTCACGAGCTGCGCCACGCCGGAGAAATCCCTGATCGGGTCGTACGGGAGGTTCTTCTTCAGCAGTCCCTGGATCGGATGGCTGCTCGCGATCATGAGGATGGTGTAGCCGTCGGGAGTCGCCTTTGCGACGAGATCCGCGGCGATGTTGCCGCCCGCGCCTGGACGGTTATCGATGACTACCGATTGCCCGACGCGGTCGGCAAGCTTCTGTCCGATCATCCGCGCCATCGTGTCGTTACCACCGCCAGGCGGGAAACCAACGACGAATCGTATCGGCCTTGATGGATACTGCGCGCCGGCCGACTGAGTGGATGCGCCGTGGGAAGCTCCCCAGGCGATGACCGCGCAGCATGCCGCAAATACCCGTAGTACTGGGGTCATGATCCCTTCCTTTCGGGTTTTTGAGACCGGGTCATGTCATCTTCTGCCTAGACTTCCCCGCAGATAACCGTTACCTCGTCTCCGGACGGCTGCAGCCGGGTACCGAACTTCCCGGACAAACCCGCGACGCGGGCGACTTCGCCAGGCTCGTCCTGCGCCGAACGCAGCACGACTTCGGTCTTCTCGTTCTGCCGCACGAGCGAGAACGCGACGCCTGCCACTTTCTTGCTGTCGATGGTAACGCGCGCGATCATGCCGATCCAGCCTCTGTGCTGTTTCCTGTTGCTGCGGATGAAGCAGAAACTGCCGAGCCCGTAGAAAACCGGCTTGCCCTTGTAGACTTCTATCGCGAGCGGGTAATGCGGCCCGTGCCCCATCACGACGTCGGCGCCTGCATCGATCGCGGCGTGGGCGAATTCGGTCTGGTACTGCAGGATCTCCTCGCCATAGCCCCAGTGGTGCGAGGAAACCACGATGTCGGCCTGCTGTTTCAGCGAGGCGATGTCCTGCCTGAGCTGGGCGAGATACTCGGTGTCGGCCCAGGTGATGATCCTCGCCGGCGCGCCGGGACGATTCGGCGGGATCTTTACGTCCTTGTAGTACGGCGGCTGATAGGCGGTGTACGCCTTCAACGCGGCGACTCCCGGGAAACGTTCGCCTGCTTCGTGGTTGTTCGGCCAGTACTGGGAAGTGCGCTGCAGGAAGCCGACCCGCACGCCTTTGCGTTCCACAACGATCGGGGCGCGCGCCGCGTCACGGTTTATCCCGGTGCCGGCGTGCGCGATGCCGAGCTCGTCGAGGCATCGATTCGAGGCCATGATCGCCTCCGCCCCGTAATTCTGGTTGTTGGCGTTGCCCACCGCGTGAAACCCGCCGAGTTTCAGGGCGCGGCCGGCTGCCGGCGGCGCGTAGAAGCCCTCGTAACCCGAGACGTGGTCGGCCATCATCGTGCGCTGCTCGGGCGGCTCGTACAGGCAGCACTCCAGGTTTGCGAACACGACGTCCGCCGCGCGAAGGACCTCGGCGACGCGCCCGAAAGGAATATCGGGATCATCGACCCCGAGCAGGTTGACGTCCCCCGTCAAGATGATGGTGGAGTGCATTGTCTTTCCCTTCGCGTGAATCTCCGGTCGGCCCGCGGCTCAGCGCCGCCGGTTCCAGCCGCATGTATGGTATTTCGCCTCGCCGGCTCAGCCGTCGAGCCGGTAGCGCGCGAGCTTCTCCTCGTCGACGCTCGCACCCAGCCCCGGTCTTTGGGGCAGGTGGATCGCTCCCTCGCGCAGCTCGATCGGGCTCCGCAGCAGGTCATCTTCTTGTTTGACGAAGTTCCCGAGGTCGGCCGGGTAAGGGAAGGCACGCGAGGCGCCGAGCGCGACATGCGCGCTCGCCAGTGTCCCGATGCCGGATACCCCTTGTGAACCCATCCAGCAGGGCATGCCGTGCGCCTCAGCGAGATGGATGATCTTCATCGATTCCCACACGCCGGTGCGCGGCGTCTTGAGCCCGACGACGCCGATCGCGCCGAGTTCGATCTCGCGCCGCACCTCCACCAGGGTGCACACGCTGTCGTCGCTGAGGATGGGCACCGGGATCGCGTCGGCGACCTTTTTCCTGAGCCGCCCGAGCCCGATCGGAACGGGTTCCTCGGCCATCACGAGGTCGAACTCCGCCATGCGCCCGATCGTGCGTATCGCCACGTCCGCCGAATACTGCTGATTGGCGTCGATGAAGATGAACGCCGACGCGCCGAGCGCTTCGCGCAGCCGCCTCACGCGCTCGATGTCGAGCGCCGGATTCGCGCCCGCCTTGATCTTGTAGGCGGTGATGCCCCATCGATCGCGCGCCTCGAGCGCTTCCTTCAGCATCGAATCGACGTCGCCCAGGCTCAGCATGTAGCTCACGGGCAGGGGGGAAAGCTCGCCGCCGAGAAACTCGGCCACGCTTACGCCGCACGCCTGGCCCATGAGGTCGTGCAAGGCGATGTCGATCGCGCCCTTGGCGGTCGGGTTCCACTGGATGACGTTGAGGCGTTCGTGGATCGCCTGGCGGTGAAACGGATCCTGCTCGAGCAGCGCGGGCGCAAAATACGCGTCGATGATGTGGGCGATCGAGCGCTGCGTCTCGCCGTAGATCACCGGGCGCGGGATTGCCTCCGCGATTCCCGTCAACCCGTTGTCGCCGTGGACCCGGACCAGCACGTGTTCCGCCGAGTCGCGGACGCCGTGCGCGCCCCAGCGCGAAACCTTGCGCAGTGGAATGCGGAAGGGAATGGCTTCGATTTTCGTGATTTTCATGCTCACCTCACGCCTGCGCCGCGAGACGGTCAGCGACTTTCGCCCTCAAGGCGTTCAGGCTTCCGCCTTTCATGACTGATCCTAGCAGAGGATGCCCCACGATCTCTTCGGCGAGACGGGCGGCTTCGATCAGAGCATCCAGATCGACCCCGGTTTCGATTCCCATCTCCTCGCACATGAAGACGAGGTCCTCGGTGCAGACGTTGCCCGCGGCGCCCTTGTGCTGCGCGAACGGGCAACCGCCGAGACCGGCGACCGACGCGTCGAACATGTCCACTCCCATCTCGAGGCCCGCGTAGGCGTTCGCAACGCCCATCCCGCGCGTGTCATGCAGGTGGAGGCTGATCCGGATATCGGAATGCCTCTCACGCACCGCGCTCACCACGTGTTTTATCGAGAGCGGCGTCGCCCACGCCATCGTATCGGCGAGCGTGACGACCTTGATCTGCAGACCGTGGCTACGCCCGAGGTCGAGCAACCGCCCGACCAGTTCGACGACCCTCGCCACGGGGATGTCGCCTTCGAAGTTGCAGCCGAAAGCCGACGAGATCGAGCCGCGCTCCATCGGAATTCCGTAACGCTTGTACATTTCGATCATGCGTTCCGCCTCGGCGAGGTACTCCTCGGGCGTGCAATTCTGGTTGCGCTTGAGGAACGCCGCGGAGGGGTACATGTTGACCTTGCCCTCGAAATGCAGCTTGCCGGTGGCGATCGCCCGCTGCAGGCCCTTCTCGTTGAGCCACAGGCCGGTGTACTCCACGCCCGCG
>JACQGO010000076.1 GCA_016199485.1 Betaproteobacteria bacterium | reverse complement strand
GACCCAAGTCCGACAAACTCCTAGAAACTATCGTTCATCGGCGGTTGCATTTTTCGGGATGGGGTCTGACAGCGGGGCGGAAGTCCGGGTGACGCCGGGAGGGAACCGATGAAAAAAATCGAGGCGATTTTCAAGCCGTTCAAGCTCGACGAGGTGCGCGAGGCGCTCTCGGAAATCGGCGTGAGCGGGCTCACCGTGACCGAGGTGAAGGGCTTCGGGCGCCAGAAGGGACACACCGAGCTCTACCGCGGCGCAGAGTACGTGGTCGACTTCCTGCCCAAGGTCAAAGTCGAAGTGGTCGTGCCCGACGGGCTGCTGGAGAGCGCAATCGAGGCCATCATCAAGACGGCGCGCACCGGAAAGATCGGCGACGGCAAGATCTTCGTCACCGGCGTCGACCAGGTGATCCGCATCCGCACCGGCGAGACCGACGAAGCGGCCATTTAGGATTGAGGATCGAGGATTGAGGATCGAGGAATCAGCACTGAGAATTTAGGGCATTGTCGTCGCGGTTTCTGCTCAATCCTCTATCCTCGATCCTCGATCCTCGATCCTGCCTTTAACAGCACCACCACCGCGCCGGCACCGCCCTCGGTGCGCGGCGCCTCACAGAACGCGAGCACCTCGTCGCGCCGCATCAGCCATTGCGCAACCTTGTTCTTGAGCACCGGTTCGCGGTTCTTCGAACGCAAACCCTTGCCGTGGACGACGCGCACGCAGCGCAAGCGCCGGCGCACGCATTCGTTGAGGAACTCGACGAGCAGTGACCGCGCCTGGATGACCGTCAGCCCGTGCAGGTCCAGGACTTCCTGGATCACCCAGTGGCCACGCCGCAGCTCGCGCAGCGTTTGCGTCGCGAGCCCGGGGCGAAGGTAGAGCAGCTCCTCGCCGGTCTCGAGGCCTGCTTCCCACGCGGAACGCGGGCCGAGGCTTTCTCTCAGCACCTCCTGCTCATCGCGCATGCGCTGATGCGGCACGGGCGCAGGGCGCACGCGAGCCGGCACCACGCGGTCGTGTGCGGCAAGCGGCGTGACACCGACCATGGCTTCCTGGAACAGCTCGATGTCCCGGACGGGCGGCTTACCGGTCCGCTTTTTCATCCCGAGGTTCTTCCGGGTTTTCCGTGGGTATCATTTCTGTTGGGCTTGCCTATCAGCATCAAGCCGGTAATCTCAGTGGGGGCTGTCATTCCCGTGCCAACGGGAATCCATACAGCGTTGAACAAGGCGTATTACGTTTGCATTGCCCGCAGTGAACGTCACTGGGATTCGGTTCGGCAGACTCTTTGTGATGGACCCGTTAAAAAATATGCGCCCTATGGATTCCCGCTTCTGCGGGAATGACACTTGCGAAAAAATCTGTAGAACCCGTCCCGATGCACCTCCGAAGTCCCGAGCGCGCAAGTGGAGCCCCTCCGCGGGGGCGCGGTGTCTTCAGACCAGCCCTGCGTTTTCCAGGTATTTCTGCGCGTCGAGCGCCGCCATGCAGCCGCTGCCGGCGCTGGTGACCGCCTGGCGGTAGACGTGATCCTGCACGTCGCCCGCCGCGAACACGCCGGCAACACTCGTCGCCGTCGCGTTGCCTTCGGCGCCGGTCTTGGTGACGATGTACCCGTTCACCATGTCGAGCTGTCCCTGGAACAGCTCGGTGTTCGGGCGATGACCGATCGCGATGAAAACGCCCTGCACTTTTTTTTCGGTCAGTTCTCCGGTCTTGACGTGCTTCGCGCGCATTCCGGTGACCCCGGTATCGTCGCCCAGCACTTCGTCGAGCATGTGGTTCCACATGACCGAGATTTTCCCGCTCGTGGCGCGCTCCTTGAGCTTGTCCGCCAGTATCGCTTCGGCCCGGAACTTGTCGCGCCGGTGAAGCACGGTCACGTGGCTCGCGATATTCGAGAGGTAGAGCGCCTCCTCCACGGCGGTGTTGCCCCCGCCGACCACCGCGACCGGCTGATCCTTGTAGAAAAAACCGTCGCACGTCGCGCAGCCCGAGACCCCGCGCCCCATGAACTTCTGCTCGGAAGGCAGCCCTAGGTAGAGCGCCGAGGCGCCGGTCGCGATGATGAGCGCGTCGCAGGTGTAAGTGCCCTGGTCGCCGACCAGATGGAACGGTTTCTCCTTGAGGCTGGCGGTGTGAATGTGATCGAAGATGATCTCGGTGCCGAAACGCTCGGCGTGCTTGTGGAAGCGCTCCATCAGCTCGGGCCCTTGCACGCCCGTCGCGTCCGCCGGCCAGTTGTCGACGTCGGTCGTCGTCATCAGTTGACCGCCTTGGGCGAGGCCGGTGACGAGAACGGGTTTGAGATTGGCCCGGGCGGCGTAGACGGCGGCGGTGTAGCCCGCGGGCCCGGAGCCGAGGATCAGGAGCAGGCAATGTTTCGAGGACTGGGTCATTGCAGGGTTAACTCAAAGAAAGTGTTGCAAAAAACGCACAATGTATCAGTTCCCGCGTGGGGCTGTCGAGTTGCACTATTGCTTTAATGTCGTTTTTTAATTGACTGGGATATAATGCAAAAACCGCATTTGCGCGGTGAGCGCCCGCGGGATGGATTGGGGCAAGACAACAAGAACCAAACGGGGGTGAGATGGGGCATCGTTTGCCGAGATTACTCTCGGCACTGGGCATTTTTGCCCTGATGTCCGTTGCAGTTCCTGAGCGAGGTGCAAGCGCGGCCGAGGCTGCGCGCTATGACATTCACGGCTACGCGGTGGAAGGCGGGCCGCTGCTCAAAGCCGAAGATTTCACACGCATCATTTCTCCGTACATCGGGCGCCAGAAAAGGCCCGACGACATCGGGCGGGCGCGCCAGGCGCTGCAACAGGCGTACCTGGACCTCGGCCACTGCAATATCGAGGTAACGGTGCCCAAGGCGGAGCCGGTCGACGGCGTGGTTGTGTTCAAGCTGGTGCGGCACCCTCAGCCGCTCACCCGCGAGTGCCTGCCCACGATAGCGCTTGACGAGGGTCAGCAGGCGCCGCGCCCCCCGGCAGACGCAGGTGGAGTGGCTGTCGCCCCGTATGCCGATCCGAGTGGAAAGATTCCGCCGCCCGCCGGCGCAGAGCAACTTGCAGCTCGGCAGGCGACAGCGGCCGCAGAGCCGGCGCGAGCGCGCGCGCCGCAGCGCCAGCCGCGGCAACTCGTCGATCATCCGCTGAAGCCGGGAGTTGCGCAGCCGCCTGCGCAAGCGGCCAGCCCGGATGTGACTGCGAAGCCCGCGACGCAGGAAGTTAGCCCGCGCGAGGTCGCCTCCGGTGACGTGACGGCGAAGCCCTATGTCGAGGGCGCTGGCGAGACGACGAGCGCGCTCGTCACCGTGCCCCCGGGTGCGGGTCCCGAACGCGAGGCCGAACCCAAGCCCAAACCCGCACCGGCGGCGGTCGCGGCGGTAACCGCGCCGGCTGAACGCGCGCCCGCTCCTCCGGTGGCGCGGGAGGAGGCTCCGCGTGTGACTGCGCCCGCACAACCCGCGCCTCGTGCGGAACCGCGTGAAACGGTACGCGAACCCGAACCTGCTCCTGTTGTTGCGGCAAAGCCGGTTGAAGTTGCCCCCGTGACGCGTGAACCCGCTGCCCCGGCGGCGCCCAAGGCGGTTCCACCGGTGATTGCACGCGCCGAGCCATCGCCGGCGGACAAACCCGTCGCCGAAGCGCCGAAACCTGTTCCGCCGTCTCCGGAAAAGGCCGCGCGTCCCAAGGCGCCCGAGGTGACTCCTCCGCCAGCAGTGCCGACGGTCCCGGATGCGCCATCCGCAACACGCGCAGCGGAAGCGCCGCCGGCGGTCAAACCTGTCCCGGAAGCCGTTCCGCCCGCAAGTCCAACGCCTGCTCGACCAGCGCGCGAGCCTGAGCGCGCAACCGCGCCCTCGCAGGTCGCGCAGGTATCGCAGCCTGAAGCCAAACCGGCTCCCCAACCCGCGGTTGAAGCCGCAACGCCGTCGAAACCGGCGCCCGAGCCCAAGCCGGCGGCCAAGCCCGCACCGGCGGCGGCGCAGCCACCCACGCCCGCTGCCCCGGTGCAAGCCGCCGCACCTTCCGCGCCGAAGTTCGAGATTACGCGTTACGTCGTGGAGGGCAACACTCTGCTCAAGCCCGAAGCGATCGTGCGGGCGGTCGAGCCGCATACCGGCAGGGACAAGGACTTTGGCGACGTGCAACGCGCGCTCGAAGCATTGCAGGCTGTCTACATCGAGCTCGGCTACGGCTCGGTGCAAATCACGCTGCCGGAACAAGAACTGGAACGCGGCGAAGTCAGGTTCGTTGTGGTCGAGCCGCGGCTCGGCAAAGTGGCGGTGCAGGGCAACAAGTACTTCGATGAAGCCAATATCCGTGCGAGCATGCCCACGGTTCGCGAAGGCATCACCCCGAACGCCCTGACGATCGCCGACAATCTCCGTCTGGTGAATGAGCATCCTGCCAAGCAGGCGACCGTCGTGCTGCGCGCCGCGGAGAAGGAGGGTGAGCTCGATGCGACGATACGGGTCGCGGACGACAAGCCGTGGCGGGCGAGCCTCACGTTCGACAACACCGGCACCACGCAGACGGGCAGGTACCGGGTGGGTGCCGCGTATCAGAACTCGAACCTGTTCAACCGCGACCACATGATCACGATGCAGTATCTCACCTCGCCGGAAAACCCGAACAAGGTGACGATTTTAGGCGTCGGTTACCGCGTTCCGTTCTATGCGCAAAGGGGGGCGCTGGACCTCGTCGTAGGTGATTCGGACGTCGATTCGGGCACGGTGCAGGACCTGTTCACGGTGAGCGGCAGCGGCACGGTGTACGGCGCCCGTTACAGCCAACTGCTGCCCAAGCTCGGGGACATCTACGAACACAAGCTCATCTTCGGCTTTGACTGGCGCACCTACCGCAACAAGGTCTTTACTCTCGGGCCGGGCGCGGTCTCGCTGGTGCCCGACATCACGGTGCATCCGGTAAGCCTTACCTACAATGGAGCGTGGCGCGCGCCCACCTCGGAACTCAGTTATTTCCTGAGCGTGGCGCAGAACGTGTTTCCTCACGGGAACGACGCCGCGCAAATCGATTTCGACACCTCGCGCCTGGGAGCGAATGCGGCATACCGCATTTACCGTTACGGCGTTACGTATGTGAAAGCATTCCAGAACGACGTGCAGATGCGCATCGTTTTTACCGGCCAGAAGACGCGGGACTCGCTGGTCTCGGGCGAGCAGTTTGGTCTGGGAGGCGCGGACAACGTGCGCGCCTTCTTTGAGCGCGAGATCGCGAACGACCGGGGTCACCGGGGGCAGTTCGAAGTCTACACGCCGGACCTTGCGCCGACGTTCAGTTGGGCCGACACGCGCTTCCGGCTCCTGGCGTTTTATGATTTCGGCTCGGTCACCCGTAACAACATTCTGTTTGGCGAGTCGCCGGGTCAATCGGTCGCGAGCGCAGGCATCGGCCTGCGTCTGAACCGCGGGCCCAATCTCATCCTGCGACTGGACGTCGCGCAGGTGCTCGACGGCGGCGGAAGCAAGGAAAGAGGCGCGACGCGCGGGCATTTCTCGTTTGCCTGGCTGTTTTGAGTGCGTTGTGCAACGCAACATGAGACAACGAAAGCGGTTGCAGGTGGACACGTACAGAACCTTTTACAGTTAACCAAATCAAGATCGTGACTTTTATCACGGTCTGTCGATTACCCTTGTATAGAATGGCGTGAAACCGCGCGCGATGACAGTTGCGGTGATGCCGTTTTTGTCCTAGGTTACATAGTTCGAACGCGACGTGTGTCGTTAAAACACGACGCGTGACGAGGGGCTGGAGGGAGCATCCGCGAAAACGCCGCGGCGGTCATCGGCGTTCGCAGCGGATGCACCCTGCTTGAGTTTGCAGCGCCTCGCCAGCAAGGGAGGATCCGCGGGTAGTGGGTAGTCGCTCGGTGGAGCGACTCGATGGTCGGCATTGCGTGGGTTCGGCAGCGCATGAGGGCCCGCGCGACGAGGGTGTCCAATGAAAACGAAAACGCGTCAGCGCGCAAGAAATCTCAAGCGCAAAATCATCAGCCTCGCGGTGGTGTCGTGTTTTGCCGCTGAACTTGCGTATGCCAATCCCACCGGTCCCTCGGTGGTCGCCGGCCAGGTCGGCTTTGCGACGCAGGGGAAGCTG
>JACQGO010000075.1 GCA_016199485.1 Betaproteobacteria bacterium | reverse complement strand
ACTTTCCGGCGAGGGCGGCTTGCACCGCGCGCTGCGCGATCACGGTGACCAGATGCGATCGGTACTCGGCGCTCGCGTGGATGTCCGAGTTGAGGCCCTCGGGGGGCACGCGGACGCCGCGGATCGCGTCCGGCGAGAACTTCTCCGCGAGCTTCTTTTCCATTTCGCTCGCGCGGAAAACGCAGCTCGCCGCGCCGGTGACCGCGACGCGCACCTCGCTCCCGCCTTCGCTCGCCAGCACGCCGACGATGGCGAAGCGCGATGCGGGGTTCCTGAACTTGACGTACGCGGCGCGCTTGGGCAGCGGAAAGGAGACCGAGGTGATGATCTCCCCCGGCTTCAACGCCGTCTCGTACATGCCGGTGAAGAACCGGTCCGCGGCGATCGCGCGCTTGCTGGTGTTGACGGTGGCGCCCAGCCCCAGCACCGCGGCAGGGTAGTCGGCCGCGGGATCGTTGTTCGCGATCGAGCCGCCGAGCGTGCCGAGGTTGCGCACCTGGCGGTCGCCGATCATCGCGGCGAGCCGCGCGAGCGCGGGGATGCCGAGCATGACGTCTTTCGACGCCGCGACCTCCGCGTGGCGCGCCATCGCGCCTATCGTGAGCGTCGCCGCTTCGAGCCTGATCGCGCGCAGCTCGTCGATTCCCGAAAGGTCGATCAGCGCCGCGGGCCTGGCGAGGCGCAGCTTCAACACCGGGATCAAGGTCTGGCCGCCGGCGAGCAGTTTCGCGCCTTCGGTCTTGCGCAGGAGCGATGCGGCTTGCTTGAGGGTGGCCGGGCGGTGATAGTCGAACGCATGCATGCCGGTGCCTCCTCAGGCGGTTTTTCCCTGGTTCGCTTGCCGGATGGCGCGCCACACGCGCTCGGACGTCGCGGGCATTTCGATGTCGCGCACGCCGAGCGGGGCGAGCGCGTCGACGATGGCGTTGATCACCGCCGCCGGTGCGCCGATCGCGCCCGCTTCGCCGCAGCCCTTGACGCCGAGCGGATTGTGGGTGCAGGGCGTTTCTTTCGTCGCCACGCGGAACGACGGCAGGTCGTCGGCGCGCGGCAGGCAGTAGTCCATGTAGGTGCCGGTCACGAGCTGCCCGCTCTCGGGATCGTAGACGCAGCCCTCGAGCAGCGCCTGCCCGATGCCCTGCGCGAGCCCGCCGTGGACCTGCCCCTCGACGATCATCGGGTTGATCACCTTGCCGAAGTCGTCGACCGCGGTGAAGTTCACGATCCGCGTGGCGCCGGTCTCGGGATCGATCTCGACCTCGCAGAGATGGCTGCCGGCGGGGAAGGTGAAGTTGGTCGGGTCGTAGAACGCCGTTTCGTCGAGCCCGGGCTCGAGCCTGTCCAGCGGATAGTTGTGCGGCACGTAGGCCGCCAGCGCGACTTCCGCGAAAGTCTTGTTGCGGTCGGAGCGGGCCACGTGAAAGGCGCCGTCCCAGAACTCGATATCGGCCTCGGAGGCCTCGAGCAGGTGCGCGGCGATCTTTTTCCCCTTGGTGATCACCTTGTCGAGCGCCTTCACGATCGCGGTGCCGCCGACCGCGATCGAGCGCGACCCGTAGGTGCCCATGCCGAAGGGGATCTTGCCGGTGTCCCCATGCACGATCTCCACGTTCTCGATCGGGATTCCCAGCCGGTCGGCGACCACTTGCGCGAAAGTCGTCTCGTGGCCCTGCCCGTGCGAGTGCGAGCCGGTAAACACCGTCACCGTCCCGGTCGGGTGCACGCGGATCTCGCCCGCCTCAAACAGCCCGGCACGCGCGCCGAGCGACCCCGCGACGTTCGACGGCGCGAGCCCGCACGCCTCGATGTACGTGGAGTGGCCGAGGCCCCGCAGCTTGCCGCGCGACCGCGCCTCCTTGCGCCGCGCCTCGAAACCCGCGACGTCGGCGACCCGCATCGCTTCGCCGAGCGTCGCCTCGTAGTCTCCGGTGTCGTAGAGGAGCGCGACCGGCGTCTGGTACGGAAACTCGCGGATGAAATTGCGGCGCCGGATCTCGGCCTGATCGATGCCCATTTCGCGCGCTGCGGTCGAGACCAGCCGCTCGACGACGTAGGTCGCCTCGGGGCGGCCCGCGCCGCGGTAGGCGTCGACCGGCGCGGTGTTGGTGAACACCGCCGCGACTTCGCAGTGGATCGCCGGGGTCGTGTACTGCCCGGCGAGCAGCGTCGCGTACAGTATCGTCGGGATGCACGAAGAGAAAGTCGACAGATACGCGCCGAGATTTGCCGTGGTCTGCACGCGCAGCGCGAGGAACTTGCCGTTCCTGTCGAGCGCAAGCTCGGCATGCGTGACATGATCGCGCCCGTGCGCGTCGGAGACGAACGATTCCGAGCGCTCCGCAGTCCACTTGACCGGCCGGTTGACCTGCCTCGCCGCCCAGGTGATCGCGGCTTCCTCGGCGTAGAGAAAAATCTTCGAGCCGAATCCGCCGCCGACGTCGGGCGCGATCACCCGTACCTTGTGCTCGGGCAGCCCCAGCACGAACGCGCTCAGCAACAACCGCTCGACGTGCGGGTTCTGGCTCGCGACATGCAGCGTGTAGGAGCCGTCCGCCCGGGAATACTGCGCGAGCGCCGCGCGCGGCTCGATGGCGTTGGGAATGAGCCGGTTGTTGGTGAACTCGAGCCGGGTCACGTGGTGCGCGGAGGCGAACGCCTTGTCCACCGCGGCCTTGTCGCCAAGCGCCCACACATAGCAGGTGTTGTCGGGGGCGATGTCGTGCACCGCCGGCGCACCCGGCTTACGTGCATCCGACGCCTTCGCCACCGCCGGCAGCAGCTCGTAATCGATCTCGATCAGTTCTGCGGCGTCCTTCGCCTGGTTGAGCGTTTCCGCGATCACCAGCGCGACGTGGTCTCCGGCGTAACGCACCTTGCCCTGCGCCAGCACCGGATGCGGCGGCTCCTTCATCGGCCGGCCGTTCACGTCGGTGATGAGCCAGCCGCACGGCAGCCCCCCGATCTTCGCCGCGGCGATGTCCTCACCGGTGAACACAGCGACCACTCCCGGTGCCGCGAGCGCCTTCTGCCTGCTGACGGACTTGATCCGCGCATGGGCGTGCGGCGAGCGCAGGAAATACGCGTACGCCTGCCCCGGCAGGCTCACGTCGTCGGTGAACGTGCCGCCGCCGGTAAGAAACCGGTAGTCCTCCGTGCGCTTGACCGGAGATCCGATGAACGGCGCGCTCATGGCTTCACCTCTCCGTGTTCGCGGCGCCAGCCTGCACCGCCTTGACGATGTTGTGGTAGCCCGTGCAGCGGCACAGGTTGCCGTCGAGCTCGGCGCGGATCAGTTCTTCCGACGGGTTCGGGTGCAGCCGGACCAGCTCGAGCGCGTTCATCACCATGCCCGGGGTGCAGAACCCGCACTGCAATCCGTGGTGTTCCTTGAACGCCGCCTGCATCGGATGCAGCCCGCCGTCCGGGGCGGCAACGCCCTCGATGGTGACCACTTCCGCGCCTTGCGCCTGCGCGGCGAGCACGTTGCACGATTTCACCGCGCGCCCGTTCAGGTGCACGGTGCAGGCGCCGCATTGCCCGGTGTCGCAACCGACGTGCGTGCCGGTGAGCCGCAGTTGCTCGCGTATGAACTGGACCAGCAGCGTGCGGGGATCGACCTCTGCGGTCGCCGTTCTTCCGTTGACGGTCATCGATACCGTGACACCCATAAACGTCCTCCTGTGTCGGTCTGTGCCGTGCTTGTCGCAGCTTGCAACGCGCGGAAGAGGGGGTATCCACGGTGGCAGCGGCGGTGCGAGCATGCTTCGCCCGCACGGCGGCGCCGCGGATCGCGCGCGGCACGCGCATCGGTTACCGCGATTGCTTGATAAAATCCATGCTAGCCGATGCCCGGAGCCGCCGCAAGCCGCTTGACCCTGCGCGCGGCGATGCTCTAACCTAACCGTCTCTCAAGTGTGCGTTGCGGCGCCGCAACGTTGGGGGTGTAGCTTGGACAGCGTTGATACCGAAGTTCTGCGTACCGCGGTCTCTTGGCTCGCCGCGGGGCGCAAGCCGATACTCGCGACGGTAGTGAAGACCTGGGGTTCGGCACCGCGTCCGATAGGGGCGATGCTCGTCATCCGCGATGACGGGCTCGTTGCGGGATCGGTGTCCGGCGGCTGCATCGAGGACGACCTGATCGACCGCGTGCGCAGGCGCGAATTCGCCTCCGGCAAGCCGGAAGTGGCGACCTACGGGGTGACCAAGGAACAGGCGGAGCGCTTCGGACTGCCTTGCGGGGGGACGCTGCAGATCGTGCTCGAGCCGCTGTCCGGGCGCTCGGGACTCGCGGAACTGTTCGCCGCCGTGGAGCGCCACGAGCTCATCGCGCGCACGCTCGACCTCGACACCGGGAAGAGCGCGCTTGCTCCCGCCAGGTGGTCGGACGTGCTCGAATTCGACGGCGAGCGGCTGAGGACGGTGCATGGCCCGCGCTGGCGGCTGCTCATCATCGGCGCGGGGCAGCTCTCGCGTTACCTCGGGCAGATGGCGCAGGCGCTCGATTACCAGGTGACGGTGTGCGATCCCCGCGAGGAGTACGCGGAGGGCTGGGATCTGCCCGGCGTGGAACTGAACCGCGGCATGCCGGATGACGTGGTGCTCGCGATGAACATGGACGCGCACACCGCGGTCGTGGCGGTGACCCACGATCCCAAGCTCGACGACATGGCGCTGCTGGAAGCGCTGAAATCGCCGGCATTCTACGTGGGGGCGATCGGCTCCAGAGCGAACAACGACAAGCGCCGCCGCCGGCTCGCCCAGTTCGACCTGTCCGCGGAGGAGATCGCGCGGCTGCGCGGTCCGGTCGGACTGCCTATCGGCAGCCGCACTCCGCCGGAGATCGCGGTGTCGATCCTCGCCGAAATGACCGCGGTGCGGCGCGGCGTGACGCTCGAAAACGTGATGGCGAAGGCGGGCGCCGCCGCTTCCGCGGCCGCGGACCCGCTCGCCTGCAAGTAGGGCCGGCGCGCTTTTCCGCTTGTGCGCCGCCGGACGGCGCCGGATTTCGCGCCCGGCGCCGGTGATCTTTTCTGTATACATGGGGCCCATGGAACCCGTGACCGTCTGCCGTCGCTGCTGCCTCAGCCTCGTCGCGGCAATCGCGTTCTCGGCTGTCGCGGCGCACGCCGCCGACGCGCTCCCCAACGGCATTTTCCTGGTGGCGCGACCCGAGCTCAAGGATCCCAACTTCCGCGAGACGGTGGTGCTCGTGACCCAACCGCCCGGCACGGGTCCCCTGGGCGTCATCATCAACCGGCCGCTTCCGCGGCGGCTCGGCGAGATCTTTCCGGAGCACGATGCGCTGCAACGCAGCCGCGACGTGGTGTATTTCGGCGGCCCGGTGGCGCGCAACCTGCTCCTGTTCCTGGTGCGCACCCGGAGCGCGCCGGAACGCGCGATGCACGTGCTCGAGGATGTCTATCTCAGCGCCGACCAGGAGGCGCTCGAAGCGCTGCTCAAGCGCCCGGAGCCGACCCGGGGGCTGCGCGTCTACGCCGGGTACTCCGGCTGGGGCATCGGCCAGCTCCAGGTCGAAATTGCGCGCGGCGGCTGGTATGTGCTGAAAGCCGACGTGGAATCGATCTTCAGCAAGGACCCGGCGACGATCTGGCAGGAGCTGCTGAAGCGCGCAACGGTGCGGCACACGCAACATGCCGTCGACGATGCGCGCGTGTTCGCTCCGTGACTGCACCGTGGACTCGCGTGAGGCGTCGCGCGCGACGGGCTCGTCACCAGTCTCGTGCGCGCTCGGACCGTTTGCGTTGCCGGCGCAATCGGAATCTAAGAGTCCCTAACATAATGGAACACGCGCGTTTCATTATGTTGGGGACTCTAATATGATAACGACCACGATCGGGGACATCTTTTTTTCGGGTAAGCGTGCGCCGGTCTTCCCGGCGCGCCGGCTGAGGCAGGCAACAACGCGCTTCGCTGCCCGTGTGGGGAGGAGTGGATGCGTATTGGATCTTCTCGGCTGCGGGTCGAGTGGGGGCACCTCGCTTTTGTCCTAGCGATCGCCGCGTTCTGCGCGTGGTACTGGCTCGATGCCCGCGCGGCCTCGACCAGCACGCAGAACCTGCTGCTGATCCAGCCGGCCGCGCTTCTGGCCCTGTTCCTGTGCGCCGTGATCGCGACGCGCCTCGTCAACGTCGAGCGCGTTGCCGACGAAGCGAAATCCGGCGAGGAGAGCGCGGGCGCAGCGGCGCCGTGGGAAGCGCTGCGGCACTCCGGCGCACTGCGCGGCGTGCTCTTCGCCGCGCTGCTCGGCGCGTACGTCGCCGCGGTGCTGTTCGCCGGCTTCGATCTCGCGACCTTCGTTTTCCTTGCCGCCGGAATGTTTCTGCTCGGCGAGCGGCGGCCGCTGGTCCTGGTCGGCTTCGCCGCGCTCTTCGCGGCCGCGCTGAGCTACAGCTTCAAGAACATGCTCTCGGTGCCGGTCCCGACGATTTTCTTCTGAGGGCGCGATGCTCGACGTTTCCGCGATGGCGGACGCGCTCCGCCTGCTGTTCGGCTCCTGGTCGCCGTGGCTGGTCATGGTTCCGGGCCTGGTCATCGGGCTGGTGTTCGGCGCCGTGCCGGGCCTCACCACCGGCATGGCGATGGTGATCTTCCTGCCGCTCACGCTCTACATGGACTTCCTGTCGGCGATGATCTTCCTCACCTCGGTCTTCACCGGCGGGGGGTTCGGTTGCGCGATCCCGGCGATCCTCGTGAACATACCCGGCATGCCGGCGGCGGTGGCGACCACTTTCGACGGTTATCCGATGGCGCAGCGCGGCGAGCACAACGAGGCACTGGGACTGGGACTTGCGGCTTCCACCTTCGCGGAAGCGCTGAGCTACGTGATCCTGATGCTGCTCGTCGTGCCGATCTCAGATTTCGTGCTCAAGCTCTCCTCGCCGGAGATGCTGATCGTCGGACTGTGGGGCCTGACGCTGATCGCCGCGCTGCGCGGGCGCAACTTCGCGAGGGGGCTCCTCGCCGGGGTGTTCGGGCTGCTGCTCGGCACCATAGGCTTCAGCGCGCGCGGCGACATCCGCGGCACGATGGGCATAGACTATCTGCTGGACGGCATACCCGAGATACCCGCGCTGATGGGCCTGTTCTGCGCGGCGGAGCTGTTCAAGCTGATGCGCACCGACTACATCGTGGAAAAAGCAGAGCAGCGGCAGGTAAGCTTGCGGCGGATCATGGCCGGAGTGCGGCTGACCTTCCGCTATCCGCGCATCCTGATACGCGGCAGCCTGGTCGGCGTCATCATCGGCGCGGTGCCGGGCGTGGGCTCCGCGGTCGCCAACCTGCTCGCATACTCGGAAGCGCTGCGGACCGCGCCCGACAAGAACGGCTTCGGCAGGGGTGATCCGCGCGGCGTGATCGCGGCCGAGTCGGCGAACAGCAGCTCGGAAGGAGGATCGATGGCGACGCTGCTCGCGCTCGGTATCCCCGGCGGCGGAGCGACCGCGGTGATGCTCGGCGCATTCGCGATGCACAACATCACCGGAGGCCCGCGCTTCATCGCCGAGAACAAGCCGCTCGTCTACGCCATCATCTTCTCGAATTTCGTGCAGACGGTGGTGCTGATGGCCGTCGGCCTCGCCTTCATCTATGCTGCGGGGGCGATCGTCAAGACCCCGGTGCGGGTGCTGGTGCCGGCGATCTTCGCGGTATCGGTATTCGGCGGCTACGCGATCACCGGCAACATCGCGGGACCGGCGACGTTTTTCGTGTTCACCCTGGTCGGCTGGCAGATGCAGCGCTACGATTATCCGGTGGCCGCGACGGTGATCGGGCTGCTGCTGGCGCCGCTGGTCGAGGGGGAGGCGCTGCGCACCTACCAGATGAGCGGTGGCGATCCGGCTTTCCTGCTCGAGCGCCCGATCGCGCTCGTGCTGCTCGCCCTGCTCGTCGCCTCGCTTGTCTGGCCGCTCGTAGCACGGCGTTTCAAGGCGTGGCAGCGGTTCGCGGTCGAAGGCGGTCGCGAGGAGTGAGCGCTCGGACGCCAAGACTCCGGGAGGCGCGGAGCCCGCGCGCGGATGAAGGGACTTTCTTGGAGGAGACGACGATGACATACGCACGACTGCAACGCGTGTTGCTGGTGGCAATTGCTGTCGCGGCCGGAGTAGCGGCCGCACCGGGGCTGAAGGAGGCGCGCGCGGCCGAGTGGCCCGCGCGACCGGTCACCCTGGTCGTTCCGTTCAGCGCCGGGGGCAGCCTCGACCGCATGGCGCGCGGGCTGGCGCCGTACCTCTCGAAGGAGCTCGGCCAGCCGGTCACGGTGGTGAACCGGCCGGGCGCCGGCGGCCAGGTCGGCACCAGTTGGTTTCTGCAACAGCCCGACGACGGCTACAACCTGCTGGTGACCGCCGCGATCCCGTACCTGCCGACCAACATTCTCGTCACCGGCGCGAAGTACACGCTCGAGGACTTCGCGTTCATCAACGCGCAGTGGAGCGACTATACGATGCTCGCGGTGCACAAGGACAAGCCTTACAAGACCGCGAGAGATCTGATCGAGGCGATCAAGGCCAATCCGGGCAAGTTGAGCACTGGTGTCACCTTCGGTTCGGCAGGCCAGATCAGCACCATGATCCTGCTCGAAGCGCTGGGCATTCCGGCGAACGCCGTCAGGATCGTCACCTACGACGGCGGCGGGCCGCTGCGCACCGCGCTCGCCGGCGGGCACCTCGATTTCTCGGTGGTGCAGGCCGAAGGCAGCGAGACGATCCGCGACTTCGTAAGGCCGCTGGCGGTGTTCCGCGAACAACGGGCGAAAGAGTGGGATGCGCCGCCGATCAACGAGGCGCTGAAGTGGTCGGGTGTCAGCGTGCCCGTTCTCAGCGGCTCGATCCGCGTGCTCGCGACCGCCGCGGGCTTCAGGAAGAAGCAGCCGCAGGCCTTCGAGAGGCTGGCTGCGGCGCACAAGCGTGCGCTGGAGAACAGGGAATTGCAGGGCTGGCTCGCGGCAAACAAGATCGACGGCGACTGGGTCGGTCCCGAAAGGACCACCGCGGTGATCAACGCGAATTTCGAGATCCTCAAGAAATATCGGCATTTGCTCAAGAAGTAAGTCTGCGCGACTGCAGAGTCGCCCGGTCCCGGCGCAGCGCAGGTTGCGGCGCGCGGCGGACTCGGCCGCAAGACGGCGCGGGACTTTCATCGGTAAACCGTGTATAGTGCGCGGCAAGGATTTTATGTCGCGTCATCCGGTCCGCGTCGTGAGCCTCTTCGTGGTTGTTCCTGGACTCCCCCGAACTCATTAACCCGTAAATCAAATCTGCCTGAACCGGTGCTGCGGGCGAGTACCCGCTGCGGGCCGATTCAGGAGACGATCATCGATTCGCCATTTTCAAATCTCGGCCTGTCGGCCGAGCTGCTGCGCGCGGTTGCGGAGCAGGGATACCTTCAACCCACCCCGATCCAGCTCAAAGCCATTCCCGAGGTGCTCGCGGGGCGCGACCTGCTCGCCGGCGCGCAAACCGGTACCGGCAAGACCGCCGGCTTCACGCTGCCGCTGCTGCAGCGGCTGGCGGCCCACGCCGGGAGCGCCGGCCCGTCCGCACGAGGCGTACCGCGTGCCTTGGTACTGACTCCGACGCGCGAGCTCGCGGCGCAAGTCGAGCACAGCGTGCGCACCTACGGCAGATTCTTGCCGCTGAGGTCAACGGTGATTTTTGGGGGCGTGGGATTCCGGCCCCAGGTGCAGGCACTCGAGCGCGGCGTGGACATCGTGGTGGCCACCCCGGGCCGCCTGCTCGATCATCTGCAGCAGCGGACGGTGAATCTCGCGCGCGTGGAGATCATGGTGCTGGACGAGGCCGACCGCATGCTCGACATGGGCTTCATCCGCGACATCCGGCGCATCCTCGCGCTGCTTCCGGCGAAGCGCCAGAACCTGCTCTTTTCCGCCACCTTCTCGCCCGAGATTCGTGCGCTGGCCGGATCGTTCCTGGCGAGGCCCGCGGTAGTGGAGGTCGCGCATCACGGTGCGGCGCCCGATCTGGTGAAGCAGTTCGCGCACCCGGTGGAGGCGACGCGCAAGCGGGAACTGCTCGCGCACCTGATTGCAGGCGGAGGCTGGCGGCAGGTGCTGGTGTTCACCCGCACCAAGCACGGCGCCAGCCGGCTTGCCCAGCAGCTCAACCGCGACGGCATCGCTGCCGATGCGATCCACGGCAACAAGAGCCAATCCCATCGCACGCGCACGCTCGCAAACTTTCGGAAGGGGGGATTGCGCGTGCTGGTCGCGACCGATATCGCGTCGCGCGGACTGGACATCGTCGAGCTGCCGCACGTCGTGAACTTCGACTTGCCGCACGTGCCGGAGGACTATGTGCACCGGATCGGGCGCACCGGCCGGGCGGGGCTCGCGGGCGAGGCTGTATCGCTGGTCTGCGCGGACGAGGAAGATCTGCTTGCGGGTATCGAGCGGCTCATGAAGCGGGCCGTGGAACGGCGTGTCGTGGCGGGCTTCGAGCCGGGCACAGCGCCGCGACGGGCGGAGGGCGCGGGATATCGCAGCGCTGCACCGGCACCGCGACGGCTGGACCGCGCGGGCAATCGCGGATTCCGCGGGGCGGATCGACACGGGTAGGAAGATGCGCGCCGCGGCGGCGGTCGTCCCCTGCCGTCAACGGACCATTCTTTGATCTGCGTCAAGAACTGCCGGCGGGATAGGGGCGAGGATATTCATACCAAAGCCGCAAGGAGACGGTCATGAGCATCCTTACTTTGCTGGTCCTGCTCGCCGTGTTGGCCACAATCGCTTCACTCACGTTGGGGATTACCTCGATGGCCCACGACGGCGAAGTGGCCCACCGGAACAGTGCTCAGTGGATGGTCGCGCGCGTCACCTTCCAGGCAGCGGCTTTCCTGTTGATCCTGCTGGCGTTGTTTGTGTGAGACCCAGGTCTTAACCTGGGCAGTGGCGCAAGCTCTGTTCGCCCGCCGGGGTTCGTTGCGGGGCGGGTGCCCCGTGCAAGGCAAGCCCTCTCGTTTGTTTCCCTGACTCGTAAGCGCGGTTAACGACGCGGTACGTATTTGTTGGGCTCGTTCTTGGGGGAGGGCGGTCTGTAAATCTAAAAGCGCCCGCTCGTCGAAGAGAGCTCGCCTTACTGGCATACTAGAGTCGGGGTCCCACCAACGAAAAAGGATAAAGCAGATAGATCCCAATACTTGATGGGCTAAACCGCGGGAAACGATATGGCGTAGTGCAGCTAACGAACGGTTTGGAGAGCCGTTCGCCCTCAAATGCAAGGGCAAAAAATTGGTCGAAAAATAGGATCGGCGTCATGTCAAGCTCAGGATGGGAATAAGCAGGCGCGAATAGACGACGCGTAGGCGAATAGGCGCGACAGAGCTCTGCACGCCGTTTGCTGCGTGACAAATCCGCAGGCGCTTCCGAATCTAATTGCTGTTACGCGGTTCTTACGAGTTATCATATAAATAGAAGCAGAACTTGATGCCGCGATGGGGAGGGGTAGCCGTTGTTCAGCGAAGCAGAAGCAATACCAGCGATTCATGCGCCGGTAGGTCAAGAAGGCTGGCGAGCCGGCGGCCAATCCCCTGCACGCTGCGGCCCAGCGCCGATCCGCGGCTGATCTCCTCAAGCTCTAAAATACCGACGCGGCTGTAGCATTGATCCATGGCCATACTCCTGTCATTAACCAACATTAGTGCTGCGCTTGTTGTTTGAGACCGCGTAGGTTTTAAGAAAGTGATGAACCCAGGCTCCATTGTCCGCTGCCGTAACCGCGACTGGGTTCTGCTTCCCAGCGACCGGGATGACGTCCATCTGCTCCGCCCTCTCGCAGGGGCGCTCGACGAGGTCGTTGCGATACACCAGCAACTTACGAACCTCGTCGGCTACGACCTGCCCGAGGAGAGAGTTCGGCCGTCGAGGTTTCAGCCACCTTCAGCGGACGATCTCGCAGATGCCGCGAGCGCGCATCTCCTGTGGCAGGCGGCACGCCTGACCCTCCGCGAGGGAGCGACACCCTTCCGCTCGCTCGGGCGGGTCTCGATCCGCCCGCGCGTCTATCAGTTCGTCCCGCTGCTCATGGCTCTGAGGTTCGATCCCGTGCGCATGCTGATCGCCGACGACGTGGGGGTAGGGAAGACCATAGAGGCGTTATTGATTGCACGCGAGATGCTCGACCGCGGTGAGATCCGGCGAATGTGCGTGCTCTGCCCGCCATATCTGTGTGAGCAGTGGCAGAAGGAGCTTTCCGAAAAGTTCAACCTGGACGCGGTTGTGATCCGCTCGGGGACGATCGGGCAGCTTGAACGGCGCAAAGCGGGCACGGACAGCGTCTATCAGTACTATCCCATCCAGGTGGCGAGCATCGATTTCGTCAAGTCCGACCGCAACCGCCATCAGTTCCTGCTCAATTGCCCGGAGCTTGTGATCGTCGACGAGGCGCATGGCGCGGCGGCTGCGACGGAAACGAACACGAGCCAGCAGCAGCGCCATCGACTGGTGCGCGAGATCGCTGCTGACGCCGGACGCCATCTGATCTTTCTCACAGCGACACCGCACAGCGGCATCGAGGCCGCGTTTCGTTCCCTGCTTTCGCTCGTGCGCACGGAGTTCGGAACATGGGATCCGGCGGAACTGACCGAGCCGCAGAGGATCGAGCTCGCCCGTCATTTCGTGCAGCGCACGCGGAATGACATCAAGCACGACTGGGAAGGGGAGCACTGTTTCCCGGATCGTGATCCGTCCGATGAAACCTATGCGCTGTCGCCGGCTTACAAGAATCTGTTCCACCGCACGTATGACTTCTGCGCGGAGATGGTCCGCACCGGCCAGTCGCTCGACAAGCGCCGGCAGCGCGTGAGGTACTGGGGCGCGCTTGCGCTTCTGCGCTGTGTAATGTCGAGCCCTGCTGCCGCGCTCGCCGCGCTGGAGACGCGCCACGATAAGTTGCCAGAAACCGACGACGAAGTCGATTTCCGGGCGTTCGTGTTCGAATCGGCCGAAGATTTCACAGACGACGAACAGCCGACGCCTGCCGTGGAGTCCGCGGACGCCACCCTCGATGACGCGGATAAGCGCAAGCTCCGTGAACTCGGACGGCTCGCCAAGGCGCTGCACGGAACCGACGGCGACAGCAAGCTTGCGGGTTGCGCAAAGCTTGTATCCGGCTTGCTCGAAAAGGGGCGCAATCCAATCGTGTGGTGCCGCTACATCGCCACCGCCGAATATGTGGCCGAGGCGCTCGCCAAGACGCTTGCGCGCACGCATCCGCAAGCGCGCGTCGTCGCGGTGACGGGGCGGCTCGGCGACGAAGAACGCCGTGCAAAGATCGATGAGATCGATGCGCAGCTTCCGCGTGTCTTAGTAGCGACCGATTGCCTGTCCGAGGGGGTCAACCTGCAGGAGAAGTTCGACGGTGCTTTGCACTACGACCTGCCGTGGAACCCCAACCGGCTCGAGCAGCGCGAAGGCCGCGTCGACCGGTACGGGCAACTGAAAAAAGTCGTGAAGACGATTCGCTATTTCAGCCCTGACAGTGCGGTGGATGGTGTGGTGCTGGAGGTTCTGCTCAACAAAGCCCGCGAGATTCACCGCACGCTCGGCACGCACGTTCCCGTGCCGGAGGAAAGCGAAACCGTCACCGAGGCCGTGCTCAATGCGCTCTTCCTTCGAAGCAAACGTAATCACAGCGGCCAGCTTCAGCTCGATCTCGGCCTCGAAGTGCCGCAGCAGGTCCAGGCATTGCACACACGCTGGCTCCATGACGCCGAGCGCGAGCGCATCACCCGCACGCGCTTTGCCCAGCGGGCACTCAAGCCGGAAGAGGTTCGCAGGGAACTGGAAGCGACCAATGCGGTGCTTGGCGATCCCAACGCCGTGCGCGAATTCGTGCTGAGCGCCGCCCAGCGCCTGAATCTTCAAATCGCCCCGGACAAACGCGCCGATGTTTTCCGCGTGGCGGTAGCACCGGCGGCGCTCGCTGCGGTACCGGATGCAATCCGCTTTGCGCTTCCGGCGCGGAAAACTGGACAATGGCCGGTGAGCTTTACCTCGCCGACGCCGGAAGGCGCGGAGTACCTCGGACGTAACCACCGCTTTGTCGTTGAGCTGGCGCGGTTCCTGATAGAAGAGGCGCTTACTAAACACAGTACCGCGACCGCCACGCGCTGCGGAGTGATCCGAACCCGTGCTGTCTCCCGATTGACGACTGTACTTCTCTTGCGGGTGAGGTACCTCATCGAGCAGCCTCAGCGCGCACCACTGCTCTCCGAGGAAGTGTTGGTTATGGGGTACACGGGGGGTCCCGGAGGCACGCAAAGATGGCTGGACGAGGATGATGCGTTGCGGCTTCTTGCCGAGGCAAGACCGGACGCGAATATCCCGATGCCCGAAAAGCGCCAGCTTGTTTCAACCGCGCTTGAGGCGTGGCCTGCGCTTGATGCGGACGTTGCAGCGCGCATCGCCGTGCGGGCCGACGCGCTTGAGAAAAGCCACAAGCGCGTGCGGCAGGCCGTCGCGCTGCGCGTGCGTAAGCTCGCCGTGAAGCCGCAATTGCCTGCCGATCTGCTCGGCGTGCTCATCCTTCAGCCCTTGGTCTGAAATGGCAGCTTTCCCCGCGACTCGTATCGAAGGCGGCCTCCTCGGGCCTGACGTACTCGATCAGCTCCTCGCCGCCGAGCTTCCGGGCCAGAAGCCGGCGGATTTTGGCCTCGAGCCGCGGCGCAATCTCACCGACGAGATCGCCGCGGCGTTCGCCGATGCGCGCGCCCTGTGGGGTGTGTTCCAGCATCGCTTGCAGCGGCTCCCGGAAACCGACCTTGCGACCACCGCCACCCGGGACGCGTGGGTGATTCCCTTTTTCGGCTTGCTCGGCTATGAGCCGCGCTTCAATGCGCGTGCGTACGAGGTTGACGGATTGAGTTTTGCCATCTCGCACCGGGCGGGCGAGTCCGAGGACACATCGCCCGTACACGTCGTGGGAGCGCGGCAGGAACTCGGTAGGGTGCCGGCGTCCGGGCGACCGCGGCTCGCGCCGCATTCGCTCGTTCAGGAATACCTCAACCGTACCGAGCACCTGTGGGGTTTGGTAACGAACGGCCTTACGTTCCGATTGCTCCGCAATTCGACTTTGGTGCGCCGCCAGGCTTACGTCGAGTTCGACCTTCAGGCGATTTTTGACGAGCAGCGCTTTCAGGACTTCGCGGTGCTCTACCGGCTGCTGCACCGCACACGACTGCCGCGCGGACTCACCGATGCGAGCCAATGCTTGCTCGAGCAGTACTACGCGCGGTCGATTGAGCAGGGCGGCCGGGTGCGCGAGCATTTGCGCGATGGCGTGGAAGAGTGCATCCAGCGGCTGGCGAACGGGTTTCTCCGGCACCGGGACAACGACGAGCTTCGGCGGCGCGCGGCGCCAGACTGTACCGGTAACGACCCAATTGCTGCGGATGACCTCTACCGCCAACTGCTCCGGTTGGTCTACCGGCTCCTCTTCCTGCTGGTGTCGGAGGATCGGGGACTGCTCAGCCCGGACCCCGTCTATCGCGAGCACTATGGGATCGCGCGGTTGCGCAGGTTGCTCGATCAGCGCGCCGCCTACACCGAGGACGATGACCTCTGGCAAAGCTTGCGCGTGCTGTGGAAGGTCCTGAGCAACGAAAAGCTCGCGTCGTTTCTGCGACTCTCGCCATTGAACGGTGAGTTGTTCGAGCGGCAAGCTGTCGATGATTTCACGTTGTCCAACCGTGATCTGCTCCAGGCTTTCTGGCGTCTCGCGTGGTATCAAGATCGTCCGGCGAGTCCGCCGCGGCGGGTGAACTACGCCGCGCTCGACGTCGAGGAACTGGGCTCGGTATACGAGAGCCTGCTCGAATTTCATCCGCATGTTGAGCGGGATGGGAATGCAGTCCGCTTCGCGCTGCTGCTGGAAGGCCGCGAGCGGCGCTCGACTGGCTCGCATTACACGCCGCCGGAACTTGTCGCGCCTCTCATCCAGCATGCGCTCGAACCCGTCCTCGCCGAGCGCCTGCGCGGCTTGACGACGAGCGGGCAGAAGGAGCGCGCGATCCTCAGCCTGAAGGTCTGCGATCTCGCGTGCGGCTCGGGGCATTTTCTTCTAGCTGCCGCGCGCCGGCTCGGAAAGGAACTCGCGCGCGTTCGCACGGGAGAGGACGAGCCGGCGCCCGAGCGCGTGCGCGAGGCAGTGCGTGAGGTCATCGCACACTGCATCTACGGGGTAGACAAAAATCCACTCGCGGTGGAACTTTGCCGCGTTGCGCTCTGGCTTGAGAGCCACGCCGAGGGCAAACCGCTCACCTTCCTCGATCATCGCATCCGCTGTGGTGATTCGCTGGTGGGAGTACTCGACCTCTCGGTGCTTGAACGCGGCGTGCCCGACGAGGCCTACAAACCAGTGGCAGCCGACGACAAGACCGCGGCACGGCAGGCGAAAAAGCGCAATGCCGAAGAGCGCTCGGCGTCACTGTTCCACGCCGAGTTCGCAGCGCAACTACAAGCGATGGCAAAGAATCTTTCTGCGCTCGACGACCTACCCGAAGATACGATCGAGCAAGTACGGGCGAAGGCGGAGGCCTGCGCGAAGGTCGAGCGCAGCACAGAGTTTGAAGGCCTGCGCCTTGCATGCGATGCTTGGACGGCGGCGTTCTTCCAGTCGTACCCGAATCCGGCGGGCAGTTCAGTTACGACCGAGACGGTTCGGTCGGCGCTTACGCGAGGTGCGCTTGCCGATGCGCGCCTGGGAGGGTTTATAGACGCAACCGCCCTGGCGCAGCGATTCTTCCACTGGCAGCTGGCGTTTCCTGAAGTCTTCGCTTCCGGCGGTTTCGATGTTTTCGTGGGAAATCCGCCATTCATGGGTGGGTTGAAAATTAGCACTAATTTTGGCGACAAGTATTGGGAATTCCTTACGCAACAGTTCGCGCCGTTCGCCAGCACAGCCGATCTGTGCGCCGCATTCTTTCGGCGCGCTTTCTCAAGTTTAGCGAACGGTGGTGCGATGGCGCTGATCGGTACCAACACGATTGGCCAAGGTGATACGCGTATTGCTGGTCTGGCGGAAATCAAGCGAAACAGAGGGACAATAACTTTCACGAAACGTTTCGTGAAATGGCCGGGGCGGGCAACTGTCGAAGTCAACCTTGTGGCCGTACGCAACACCAGTAGTATCAAAGCGAACCTAGACGGGCAAGCTGTGCCGGAAATCTCCTCGCGACTTGACGCCGGCCCGGAATCCGAATCAATTCCGCTTCGACAATACCAAGACAGCTCCTTTATCGGTTCCTACGTTTTGGGCATGGGATTTGTTCTCGATCCGGTTTCGGCGCAGACGCTAATAGCTCAGAACCCGCGGAACCGCGAATGCCTTTTTCCATATCTCAACGGCGAGGACCTCAATAGTCACCCATGTCAGCAGCCTAGCCGCTGGGCCATTAAACCGTTATGGGAAATCCCCCGGCTCTGCCGGGGGACAGCGGAAGTTTGACATTT
>JACQGO010000085.1 GCA_016199485.1 Betaproteobacteria bacterium | reverse complement strand
GAAACCGCCGCCCCAACGGCCCCAGCGAACCCCGGTATCCTGATCGAAACCGAACTCGACCGATCGCGCCGTGGGAGGCGTACCCGGGAGATTGGTGATCGTCGGGCCACCGCCCGTGGCGTCCGCCAGCGCGTAACGCGCTGCGATCTGGGTCTCGCTGTTGCAAATGCTCGGCGAGCAGGAGTTAAAAGCAAAACGATACGGACCGTCGAACTTGATCAACGCGCCCTGCGGGTTCACCGGCGCAACCGTTTCGCTCGTCACGAACTGGGTGCGGAGGCTCGAAACCGCGCCGCCTTGCACCGCGTAGTTGGCTTCCTCGCTCACCAGCGGGCCCGTAGGGCTGCCGTCCTTCGTAATGGCACCAAGCGCACTCATGCCGCTCGCCACCAGTCCGAGCCGGTAGTCCATCAGCGGATTCGCTTCGAACGGAACAGTGGTCACCCCGTTGTTGTAAGTCGGGTTGCCGAATACCACGCTCCCCGTGGCGCGGTCAGGGGATATACCGGAGCTGAAGTCGAACACGAGCCCCGCGCCGTTCAGCCCCCGCCCCATCAGCGATCCATTCATACTGCCCCAAGAAGAGCTGGGAACGCTGTTGAACGCCAGTGTGAAACTGTGATGGGGCGGACCGTTGGTCGAAGCCCAGAAGCCGCCGCCATCGTCCATGGAAAGCCCGCTGGCATTGGCGCTGAAAGTGCCGCCGGGAACAAAAGCGTTTACCGTGGCGTTCACGGACTGCTGGTTGAAATTGACCGACAGCGTCGCGGCCGCGCTTCCCATGACGTTGTTCTGGTCGGTGACGAATGCGCCGATTTGCGCATAGCCCACGGTGACAGAGCTGCCCACGTTGTTGGTGGG
The DNA here is from genome assembly GCA_016199485.1 of Betaproteobacteria bacterium. Lineage (GTDB taxonomy): Bacteria > Pseudomonadota > Gammaproteobacteria > Burkholderiales > SG8-41 > JACQGO01. The sequence continues at coordinate 7,060 of JACQGO010000085.1, read as the reverse complement.
GCTCACCATCGCGGAGGAAGCGTACCACGGATACATCTCCGGGCCGCGCACCCAGTGGAAGGAGTCGAGCACCGCGCGGGGGCCGAACGGTCCATTGAAGTCCACACCGGACAGCGTGGGCGTCTGGACAAAACCGTGAGCAATGCCGTTCGGCGCGGTCGTGTTGGTCGGGCCGCTGCCGCCCGAAACGGTCACCTGCTCCTCATCGAAAAACATTCCTGCCGCCTGGGTCAGATTGCCGCTTGCGTCAACGGTATATCCGCCAGCCGTAGCGTCCAAGTTGACGGTGCGCGTCTGCGGTGACGGACTGCCAAAGGCGTAGGCATACAGGATCGCCGCGTCGCCCGGAGGATTGGGCGCAGTGTTGATGTCCGCTGAAGGCGGAACGATCGCCGGACCCTGCCGGAAAGCGACCAGGCCGTCGATGTAGTCGTCGTTCACGCGCCCAAACGACGCAGCGGTGGCGGCATCCGGGTAGTTGGTGTTGAACGTGTAGCGGAAGAACGCCCCCTCGGCCGTGGCGCCCCCGGTCGCACTGCTGAACGCGCCGCGTATGCGCCCGCCGTAGGTCTGGCTCGGCGCGCAGCCGGGGCCGAAGCAGTTGATGTGCAGCTCGTCGGTGCCCGGCGGGTTATTCGCCGGATTGCTGCTCACGTTGAAGCCGAGGTTCTGGATCGGCGCCTCCGAGAAACGCGAGGCGAGGTTCTGGATTCCCAGCGAGCCACCCGGCCCGCTCGGCATCGTGACGCGCACGCCGGCGCTCACCGTCATCCGGGTGAAATCCGCCGTAAGCCTCGCGCCGTCGAGCGTGCCGACGTTGCCGTAGCTGTCGACCGGCGCGGTCGCGAACGACGGGTTGCCCGAAACATCCGGAATACGCGTGTAATGGAACTGGCCGCTCACCGGGAGCGACGCCGGCGCCTGGTGCACTTCCCACAGCACGCTGCGCGCGCCGCCGGTCGGCGCAGTCAGCGAATCGACGTAGCTCGCGCCGGTCGCGAGGTCGGTCACGTTGACGACCCCGCCCTGCCAGCGCCCGAGCCGGATCTGCGTGTTCGGGTCGAAGTAGGATTCCGAGGCCGTCGCGCCGCTCCCGAGGGAAAGCCGGGCGTGGGCGAGCGGCGTGGGCGTCGCAAACTGCGTCGAAGTCGGAGCGAGGTCGGTGGCGTGGTCGAACACCACGTACGGCGTGTCGAGCACCCGCACCAGATTGCCACCCAGGTCGAACAGGTAATTGGTATTCGTCGTCGGTCCGGAAAGCGCCGGGTTATTCGTGAGGTTGTTGAAAGCGTTTCTCGCGTTGAGGTTGAACGTATCCGGCGAGCCCGCCTCCGACACCAGGTAGCGCACGTTATGGCGCACGTTGGCGTTGTTCGGGAACGACGGTACGGTCTCCAGGGTCACCCCGGGCGTGAGCGCGGTTGTGCCACTGCTGGTCGTCACCGTTTGCGTCGTCAGGTTGAGCGTCGCGCCATCCGTGGTGCCCGTGATCGGTTGTATGACGTTCGTCGTGATGACCGTCGTCGGCTCGGGGGCGGTGATGGTAGTCGTCAGCGGCGCAGCCTGCGCGGTGCTGTCGACCACTGTCGTCGAGCGCACCTCAGACGGCTCTGCGGCAGCTGTCGCCGCGGGTTTCTCGGCGGTTTTCTCGGGCGCGGGCGTACCCTTGTCCTCCGCCGCCTTCTGCTTTTCCGCCTCCTTTTCCTTTTCCGTCACCTGGCGGATCGGCGGCGTCGCCTTGAAGAAGTCGGGCACCCGCGGCAGGAGCACGGGCGGCTTGTCCGGCGCGGCGAAGCCCACCTGGTTCTGGCGGATGTCGACCTCGCCGAGCGGGGACCGGATGAACGCGATCCCCAAGTTCACCTTGTCGTAGGTTCCCGGTGGCGAGGGCGGCGGCTTGAGGCCGGGCGCAACCGGCGGAATGAAGGCCGGCTCGTGGTCGGTGCCCCGGATGCCGATGGTGCTCGTCGGGGTGTTCACCGTGTAGTTCTGCTTGTTGGCGCGACCGATGATGCCGGTGATGGTGCGAAAGCCCCCCTTGAGTAGCGACATCAGCGCGCGCTCGCTCCCGTCCTCGACCCCCTTGTAGACGTAGTTGTCGATCTTGAGGTCGGTGTCCGGGCGTATGGCGAGCACGCCCCCGTCGATCATCTTCACCTGGGCGCTGGCGAGCGCCCCGGTCAACAACGTATCCCCCTCGTCGACGGGATCACCCTTCCGCGCGGCCCTTACCTGTCCCGCGGCGTTCCTGATCTTCACGTCGCCCGAGACGAACTGGATCCTGCCCACGGCGGCAAGCGCGTCAAAGCTCGCGTATCCCCCGGCGAGAAGCAGCAGAAGGCAGAGGCGAACAAGGGATGAAGATGCAAAGGTGCTCATATCGGGTCCCTGGCTAGAGCATGCGGCAGCACTTTCCCGTCGCGGACACGGGCGGTCCAAGATCGGGGTTACTGGGGGATTTTACTTCGATCCATACACTGACGGTGTATGAAATCCGTCACGGAAAATCGCGGCGCAGCGTGATCGAGACGTCGGTCCGCTCATAGGCATAGATCGGGATGTTGGAGCGGTTCCTGACATACATCAGTTGCGGTCGCACCGTCCATGAATTGGGCAGGCGCCAGGTCAGGCCCAGCGTCGCATCGACCTGCTCGTCGTCGCGCGTGGTCTGGAACGCCGCGTTCTGTCTGTCGTAATCGCCGCGCTGCGCGCCGATCGAGCCGAACAGGTCCACGTTGTCCCTGACGCCGAGCTGCCCGCCGAAACGCACGCCGAGCAGCCGCTTGCCTCCATCGGCACGGTTATTGGTGTCGCGCTCCTCGCCCCCGAAAAGCGCCGCCGAGTACGCGCTCTTTCCATCCGCCAGCACGCGGAGCCAGCCCGCACCAAGAATCGTCTGGTCGAAATCGTTCACCGAAAGCACCGCTCCCGCGAAACGGAAACGGCTATGCTGGGCGAACAGGTTGAGATGGTTGGAAGGATTGAGCACATGGCGCCAGTCCGCCATGAAGCTCGTCGTGTCGCGGTTCGACGCGTGATCGAGGTAATAGCGCCCGCCGCCGACGGAAACGCGGAATACGTCCTGGTCGCGGAGAAACGCCGCACCCACGCGCGCGTCCGCCGACTTGTAATCGAAACGGTCTTCGCTGAAATTGCTGCGGTAGCGCACGTCGACGCCCCCGAACACCGCGAACGCGGGGTTGATCTCGTGGCTGACGTCACCCCCCGCGCCGAACAGCGCATAGCTGTCCGCACGCTTCACGTTCGTGGGATCGAGCGTGAAAATCAGGTTGCCGAGCGCCGGCACCGCAATCTGGCTCTGCGAGGTCGAGTTGTTCACGTTGTCGTCGTGCCCGAGCGTCGCTTCGAGGTAGCCGCGCAGCACCGTTTGTTTTGCCTTTTCCCGCTGTGCGATGGCGTCCAGGTAACGCGCGATCGTCACGCGCGCGGCTTCCGGCGGATTCTGCGCGAGCACCGTTTCGAATTCCGACTTGGCCCGCGCCAGGTCTCCGAGCTGGAAGTACGCGCGCGCCATATCGAGGCGGGCGCCCGCAAAATTGGGATCCACCGCGAGCACGCGCTCGAAAGCGAGGGTCGCCCGGTCCGGCTTGCCGCTGTCCAGCGCCGCGATGCCGAGCAGATAATCGTAGCGGGCGTTCCCCGCATACTGATCTTCGAACGGCTCGAGCAACGCGAAGGCTTCTGCCGCCTTGCCCGTCTTTACCAAGGCCTCCGCCTGCCCGAAGTCGAGCTCGGCTGCCGCGACACCCCCGATATGAACCAGGAGCAAGAGAAGCACGGCTCTCCGAACGAGAACGCCGACCCACCGGCTCTCGATGTCATTGCGGACGGCACCGTTTTTCATCACGTTCTGGCGATCGATTCAAGTAGTGCAGTGGTTCACTCTTCTCGCATAATCCGCGGACGCGCGATGACTCTGCGTCTGCCGCACCCCGTTTGCGTATCATACGAAAGTTGCTTAAAACAATTCAACAAGCCGGTGATTATTTGTAATTTTTTGCGCGGACTGTTGCAAATTTGCAACACCATGCCACAAAACGGGCTCGTCGAGCCCGTTTTGTGGATTATCCTCCGATGACGCCCGAGGATGCCGGTCAGATCACGCGCACTTCCGGCAACGGAAAGCCGTTGAAGCTGCTTGCATACGCCGTCGTATAAGCGCCGGCGTTCGCGACGTAGATGAAGTCGCCCTCCTGCATGTCCTCGGGGAACGTCTCGTCGCGCATGCACACGTCCACCGAGTCGCAGGTGGGACCCGCGATGCACCACGGACCAGGCTTGCCGGTGCGATCGGTGAGGACGTCGTAGCGCAGGCCCTCGGTCGTCTCGATCATGCCGCCGAACACCCCGGCGTCCCAGCACATCCAGCGCTTGCCGGAGCGCGTCGCGGTGCCGACCACGCGGCACACGAAGTAGCCTGCGTCAGAGACGAGATAGCGGCCCGGTTCCGCCATGATGCGCACGCCCTGCGGCATATCGCGGATCGCGTGGTTCACCACCTCGGCGATCTTCTCGATCGAGGGAATGGGCTTCACGTGGCGCACCGGAAAGCCGCCGCCGATGTTGAGCAGCCGCGGCTTCAAGCCGGCCAGCCGCATTTTCTTGAACACGCGCTTCGCGCTCTGGATGCCGACGCGCCAGTTCTCGGGGTTGCGGCACTGGGAACCCACGTGGAAGGTGACGCCGGCGAGGTCTGCGCCGAGCCGCGCCGCTTCCGCGACGATCCCGTCGACTTCCTCGTTTTTCACCCCGAATTTGCCGGTGAGCGGCCAGTCGCTGCCGATGTTCGGCGCCTCGATCCGCACGTAGAGCCTGGCGTCGGCCTTGACGCTGGCGATCTTGCGCAACTCCTCCACGCTGTCGAGCACGTACCACTCGACGCCCCGCTTGGCCGCGTACTGGAGGTAGTCGCGCGACTTCATCGGATTGCTGTAGTAGATCTCGGCCGCCGGGACACCCAGCCCGAGCAGCAGGTCGAGCTCCGCGATAGAGGCGATCTCGAAGCCCGCCCCTTCCTCGATCAGCGTCGCAAGCACGCGCGGATCGGGGTTCGCCTTGACCGCATAATGCGGATGCACGCGCGGCATGGCGGCTTTGAATCTGCGGACCTTGGTGCGAACGATGCTGGTGTCGACCAGCAGGAAGGGCTTCGTATAGCCTTGCTTCAAGGCTTCCCGGACGTGACTGAAGTCCAGGCGTACTTCGGGATGGGTATCGAAGAGGGGAAGCTGTTCGAATTCGGGAGCGGTCTGCTGTTTTTTTACGGCGACAGAGCGCACGGCCATCAAAGTTCTCCTCAACGGACCTACGTTTCAGGAATATGCTTGGCGGTCAGATCGTCTGCACCGCAGTGGTTCCTCCTGCCTGTCATGATGACCTCCTTTTCAAGCCGATGTTGCATCACAAAATGGCCGAGATTTGCGCGAATTATAGGATCAATTTCGCAGGAATCAAGGGGTTTTGGCCGATTTTCGCAAATTTTTTTTACCTGGCTGGCGCAGTGCGGGAAGTCCGTCTCCGGCGGGATCCGCGGGTCGTCGCCTCGCCGCCCGGCACGGATGACCGGGTCGCTGCCCGCGGCATTTCCTCACGGACGCGCCGCGAAGCAACCCATCCCATGAAGTCCCCGGCGGCAACCCGCCGCTGGGCTCGAGGCTCGGGGCCTGCTCCGCTCAGATCTTGGGCAGCGTGACTCCGGTCTGCCCCTGGTACTTCCCGCCGCGGTCCCTGTAGGAGGTCTCGCACACGTCGTCCGGCTGGGACTCGAGAAAGATCACCTGGGGTCGAAGTTCTTGGGATCGACGATCGTGGTATTGATGTCGGTGAAGAGCTTGAACTCGTTCGAGCAGCGAATATCGTAGCCGTAACTCGAGGTCCCGTAGGAAACGAGCTTGTGGCCGCCCAGATCCTCGATCTGCCCCGGCTCGATCATGCGGTGTTGCTCCGCCATGCGGCGGATCCAGCGGTCGGATTTGATGGACATTCGTCAGCTCTCAGCCATCAGTTGTCGCCTGTCAGTCGTTCGTGGCGGCGTCGCGGCGCATTATAAGCCGCCCAGTACCTGAACGAACCGCTTACCGCCCTTCAGCCGGTAGACATCGAAGTCATCACGATCGACGGTGAGAATCTCGTTCAAGCCCAGCCGGTCGGCGAGCAGCACGAGCGACGCGTCAGCCAGGTCCATTGGGCGATCACGGTATTTCTCCAACAGGTTGAGCATGGTGGTCTGGTCCTCAGCTCTCAGCTCAAACACCGCGGCGCCGCCCGCGACGACCCAGCGCGCGAAGGGTAGCCGCGCCGGCTCGCCGAGCATGTGCCAGGTTTCCGTAATGACCGGCCAGGTCGTGATCAGGCAGCAGGGGTTCCCCCGCAGAAATTGTCGCACGCGAGCATGATCGCGGTCACGCCGCTTGAACAGCGCGACCAGCGGTCCGGTGTCAACGACGATGCTTCGCACCGATCCTGCGCCGCAGGTACTTCTTGGCGTTGGCGGCCGCGTCCACAGGGCCGGTTTCGTCGCAGCCGATAACGCCCAGGCGCGTGGCAACCTCGTACGCGCTCGCTTCCGGTTCGCGCGCGATGAATTCCTCCACCAGGCTCGTCACCACCGCGGACTTGGTGGTACGGCGGCGCTTGCAGGCGGATTCCAGCCTGCGTTCGAGCTCGGGATCAAGACGTACTGTAAGAGTCATGGTGTGGCACCGCGCATACGGTGTATTACGCATATTACAAGCCCGGTCCGGCATTGGCAAGTCGCCGCGCGCCTGCCGCTCCTTCCGGATCGAGAGCCATGGCAGGCGCGCCGACAGGGGCCAGCCGGACCTACCGACCGCCGCCGCCCTCATCATGACAGCTCCTGGACGCCCGCATTGCTCGCCCGGCGCGATCGCGATCGCGCCGGCCCCGGCGGTTGCGGGCCTGCTCGCGAGCCGGAACCCGTTATTATTGTTCCGGTTTCCGGTGGTGTCCCTGTCGCGTTTGGCCGAACGCGCGTTGCGCGCATTCAAGAGGTCAGAATGTCCTCGCGAGCCGGAAGCCG
>JACQGO010000084.1 GCA_016199485.1 Betaproteobacteria bacterium | reverse complement strand
GGGCGCGACTCCGAAATAGCCCGCCTCGGGGTTGATCGCGTAGAGCCGCCCGTCATTGCCCGGCTTGATCCATGCGATGTCTTCCCCGACGGTGGTGATCTTCCAGCCGTTCATCGCCGCGGGCGGCACCAGCATCGCGAGGTTGGTCTTGCCGCACGCGCTCGGGAAGGCCGCCGCGATGTAATCCTTCCTGCCGTCGGGCGATTCGATGCCGAGAATCAGCTTGTGCTCCGCGAACCAGCCCTGTTCGCGCGCCATCACCGAGGCGATACGCAGCGCGAAACATTTCTTGCCGAGCAACGCGTTGCCGCCGTAGCCGCTGCCGAACGACCAGATCGACTTCTCCTCGGGAAAATGCACGATGTACTTGTGCTCGCGGTTCGACGGCCACGGCACGTCCTTTCGCCCCGGCGCGAGCGGCATGCCCACCGAGTGCAGGCCGGGCACGAAATCGTCCTTGGCGCCGAGGTAGTCGAAGACCTTGCGCCCCATGCGCGTCATGATGCGCATGCTGGCCACGACATAGGGCGAGTCGGTCACCTCCACCCCGATGTGCGCGATGTGCGAGCCGAGCGGCCCCATGCTGTACGGAACCACGTACATGGTGCGGCCGCGCATGCAGCCGTCGAAGAGCTTCTTCAAGGTCGCCTTCATCTTGTCGGGCGCGACCCAGTTGTTGTTGGGCCCCGCGTCTCCCTTCGCGCGGCTGCACACGAAGGTGCGGTCCTCCATGCGCGCCACATCGTCGGGATCCGAGCGCGCCAGGAAGCTGTTGGGCCGCCTCTCCGGGTTGAGCCGTATCAGCGTGCCCGAAGCGACCATTTCGCCGCAGAGCCGGTCGTACTCCTCCTGCGAGCCGTCGCACCAGTAGACGCGGGCCGGCTTGGTGAGCTGCGCGACTTCCGCCACCCACTGCTTCAGCCTGGCGTTGGTCACGTAGGACGGACAATCGAGTCGCTGGGCGACGCGGGCTGCGGCAGCCGGTTGCTTCATAAATTATTTCTCCCGATATTCGGCACTTTTTTCGCAACGAGAATCAAACCGGCGGCGCGGCGCCGTCTTTTTTTGAAAAGGCGCCATTTTACCCGAAAACCTGACGTACCCGCACGTTCGCCCCCGCAACCTGCATGCGAATCGCTACACCGCCGTGTGCCCCGCGCGCCGCACCGCAGCAAGCCACGCGATCGCCGCCCCGACCGCGAGCAGGAACGGCACCGCGCCGATGTTCATGACCTGCCAGCCCTGGGAGGTGAACAGCGCACCCGAGGAAGCCGAGGAGATCGCCATCGTGAAGAAAATCGCGAAGTCGTTCACGCCCTGCGTCTTGGCACGTTCGGCCGGCGTATGGCACTCGGTGAGCAGCGATGTCGCGCCGACGAACATGAAATTCCACCCCACGCCGAGCAGCACCATCGCGAGCCAGAAACTGATGACATGAACGCCGGTCAACGCGATCGCGATACACGCGAGCTCGAGCACCACCCCGGCGAGCATCACCGTCAACGCGCCGAAACGCTTGATCAGCGAGCCCGTAAAGAACGAGGGGGCGAACATCCCGATCACGTGCCACTGGATCACGAACGCGGCGTCACGGAACGGATGCTCGTGCGCCACCATCGCGAGCGGCGTGGCGGTCATCAGCAGGTTCATCACGCCGTAGGACACCGTCGCCGCAGCCACCGCGACGACGAACGCAGGCTGGCGCGCGATGTCCGCCAGCGGCCGCCCCGGCTCCCTGCGTTCCGCTTCGGAGAGCGGGGGGATGTCGACCAGCCGCAGCAGCAGGATCGCGATCACGCAGAACACCGTGAGCGAGAGGTAGGGGCCCATGAAGGCGAACTGCGCGAACAGGTTCATGGTGAACTTGCTCGATTCCGGCCCCAGCACGCCCCCCGCGATACCACCCGCGAGCACGAGCGAAATCGCCGTGCTCTTGAACTCCGCGCTCGCCACGTCCGCCGCGGCAAACCGGTAATACTGTCCGCCGGCATTGTAAATGCCGACGACGAGCATGCCGAGGCACAGCAGCCAGAAGCTGCCGAGGTACACGGCGTAAGCGCACAGTCCCGCGCCGAAGATGCCGATCAGCGCGCCCAGGGTGAACCCGGCGCGGCGCCCGACGCGTTTCATGATGAGCGACATGGGCAATGTCGTCAGCGCCGCGCCGACGACATAGCTTGTCAGCGGCAACGTTGCAAGCACCTTGTTGCTCGCCAGGGCATAACCCGCCAAGCCGGTGATCGCGATCAGGATGGAATTATTGGTGAGCAGCAGTGCCTGGCACGCCGAAAGGACGGCTACGTTTCTCTTCGCTTTGTCCATTTAATTTTCTTGCGACGGGTTGAAGTCAGGAGCGAGGCGAGAAGCCGAAGTCGGTGTTCACCCCCGCGCCCGCGGAGGGCGGAGCTGGCTTCCGTCGGCTTGCCGATGGATGCGACCCCGGAGCGGGATGCGGCGCCGGACAATCCGCGTGCTTACGTGCGCCTGCGCGGTCGCATCCCCATAAACGACATGGGGACCCTGCTCCACGCTCCGGCGCCCCTCCATCCCTCACTCCTGACCTCTCTCCCGGAGGGAGAGAGGAAGCTCGAGTCCCCCTTCTCCCTCCGGGAGAAGGGCGGGGATGAGGGAAAGGAGAGGGGAGATTCGTGGTGCACATGGGTTGTCACCCATCTGCACGAAGCTTGATCATGAGGGCACCGGCACGCAGCATCCCGCTCGCTTCGGTCAGCAACGAAGTCGAGACCGCGCTCTACGAGGTGCGCAGGAAGATCCACCCGCGCGCGGTGCGCGGGCGGTTCGCGGCGTGGCGATGGGCGCTGGTCTGGCTCACGCAGATCATCTTTTACGGCGCACCCTGGCTGACCTGGAACGAGCGCCAGGCGGTGCTGTTCGATCTCGGGACGCGCAAGTTCTACATATTCGGCCTGGTGTTCTGGCCGCAGGACTTCATTTTTCTCGCGGCGCTGCTGGTGGTCTCCGCGCTCGCGCTGTTCCTGTTCACCGCGGTGGGGGGACGGCTGTGGTGCGGCTACGCCTGCCCACAGACGGTCTACACCGAGATCTTCATGTGGATCGAGCGCGTCGTCGAGGGCGACCGGCTGCGGCGCGTGCGGCTCGACAAGGAGCCGTGGACCGCGCGCAAGCTGTTGCTGAAGAGCGTGAAGCACGGCATCTGGATTACGGCTGCGGCGTGGACGGGTTTCACCTTCGTCGGCTATTTCACGCCGATCACCACGCTCGCGCGCGAAGTGACGACGATGATGCTCGGTCCGTGGGAGACCTTCTGGATCCTGTTTTACGGCTTCACGACCTGGGGCAACGCCGGCTTCATGCGCGAGCAGGTGTGCGTATACATGTGCCCTTACGCGCGCTTCCAGGGCGTGATGTTCGATCCCGACACGCTGGTGATCACGTATGACGCGCGGCGCGGTGAGCCGCGCGGCTCGCGCAGCCGCTCCACCGACCGCCGCGCGGCGGGTCTCGGCGATTGCGTCGAATGCGCCATTTGCGTGCAGGTGTGCCCGACCGGGATCGACATCCGCCGGGGGCTCCAGTACGAGTGCATCGGCTGCGCCGCATGCATCGACGGCTGCAACCAGGTGATGGACAGGATGGGCTATCCGCGCGGGCTGATCCGCTATTCGACCGAGAACGCGATCGAAGGAAAGTATGCGGAAGCGAAGATCCTTGCACGCGTCGCGCGGCCGCGCGTGCTGGTCTACGGGGCGGTGCTCACGGCGATCGCGGCCGCAATGGCGGCCGCGCTCTACCTGCGCGTTCCGCTCAAGGTGGATGTGATCCGCGATCGGGCCGCGCTTGCGCGCGAGACCGGGGAAGGCCTGCTGGAGAACGTCTACCGCCTGCAGCTCATGAATACCGACGAGCAGCCGCACCGGTTCCGCGTCTCGGCCTCGGGGCTGGAAGGGGTAGGCGTCATGGTGAAACAGCCTGTCGAGGTGCCCGCGGCCTCGACGCTCGCCGTCCCCGTCGCGCTGCGCATCGATCCCGCCAATGTGAAGCCCGGTTCATATTCCGTCGTCTTTCACGTGGAAGATGTCGACCGCCCGCAGGTGCGCGCCGACGAGAAGTCGCGCTTTTTTGTGAAATGAACACAAGCC
>JACQGO010000066.1 GCA_016199485.1 Betaproteobacteria bacterium | reverse complement strand
GGATGGCGGCTGCCAGGCAGCGGCTTCGGCAAGCGCCAGATCACCATCTCGACGATAGCGCCATCGTCAAATGCCTGCTTGAATTCGTAGACGAGCCCGGCCGGCATGTTGGCATTGTAGCCAACACTGCCGATTCGTGTCCAGCGCCCAAACGCCCGTCCGGCGCAGCGCGTGTTTCATTATGTTAGGGACTCTTTCTCGGTTTGCGTTTCAGGTGGCCGTCGAGCTCTTCCCAGCCGGCGGCAATGTGGCTGCGCAGCGCGGCGAGCGCCGCCTTCTCGTTGCCGGCAGCCATGGCTTTCACGATCCGCGCGTGCTCCCGCGCGGCCCGCCCGGGTCGCCCGCGGATTGCGTGGATCACGTCGAAAGGATACTTCGCCCACAATACCTGCACAAAGTGCAGCGTCTGCGGCTGGCGCGCGAGCGAGTAGAGGAAACTGTGGAAGCGGTAATTGAGCGCGCGCACCTGTGGGCGGTCGGCTTTCGCGATGGCCCGCTCGAAATCGCGCTCGATCCGCTTTAGCTGCGCGATATCTCCGGGTGACATGTTGTGCAGTGCGGCCGACACCAGCCGGCTCTCCAGCAGTATCCGCAGCTCCGTGATCTCGCGCGTCGCGCCGGCGTCGAACGGCGCGACCACCACCCCGCGATGGGTGATGTTGAGCACGTAGCCTTCGGCTTCCAGGATGCGGAACGCCTCGCGCACCGGGGTGATGCTCAGGTTCAAATGCTGCGCGACCTCGGCCTGCTTGAGCCGCGAGCCGCGCGGGAAACGGCCCGAGAGTATGCCTTCGCGCAGGTATTCCGCGACGTACTCTTCTTTCGTCTTGAACGTCATGGCGGCGCGCCGTCAGGCGGTTCTTGCCCGCGCGAGCTTCACGCCCGCCAGCGCCGCGTTGACCGCTGTCACGAGCCCGGTCACCGTGCCGGTCGCGTACACCCCGGCCTTATTCAGCGCTTTCATCTTGGCGGCATGGGTATCGGCGTGCGAGCCGATGAGCGCGCCGGCGTGCCCCATCTTCTTTCCGGGTGGGGCCTGGCGGCCGATGATGAGCGCGGCGAGCGGCTTCGCGCCGGAGCGCGCCGCGTACGCTGCAACCTCGTACTCGTCCTGACCCCCGATTTCGCCGAGATACACGATGGCATGAGTGTCGGGATCGGCGTGCAGCAGCGCGAGCGCCTCGGAAGCGGTGAGCCCCTTGATTGCATCGCCGCCGATGCCGATCACGGTGGTCTGTCCGAGTCCCGCGCCGGTCAGGCGGAAACAGGCTTCGTACGAGAGCGAGCCGCTGCGCGAGATCACGCCGAGCGGGCCCTGCGTATAGCAGAAAGAAGGCATGAACCCGGCCTTCGCTTTGCCCGGCGAAATGATGCCGGGCGTGTTGGGGCCGATCAGCACTCCGCCATTCGCCTTCGCCGCAGCGCGCATCTCGATCGCGTCCTGCACCGGCAGGCCGTCGCCGGGATAGACGACGAGCCTCACTCCGGCTTCGAATGCCTCGATCACGTGATCGAGCGCGGTGGCCGCGGGAACGTAGACCAGCGACACATCAGCGCCGGTTGACTCGCGCGCCGCGCGCACGCTCGGAAACACCGGCAAGCCTTCGACCTCGGTATCGGCCTTACTGGTGCTGGTGCCGCCGGCAACACGCGTGCCGTAGGCGATGAGATCGCGCGCGGAGAAGCGGCCGACGTTGCCGGTGAGGCCCTGGATGATGACGCGCGATGTCTGGTCTATGAGCACGCTCATCGCCCGTACCTCTTCTTTGCGAGCGCGACCGCTTCCGCGACCGCGTTTTCGAGCGCGGCATGGTTGCGTAGCCCTGCTTCGGCGAAGATTTCGTCGACGCGCTTCGCGTTGGTGCCGTTCAGCCGGAACACCACCGGCTTGCGCGAGCGGCGGCCCGCCATGATCTCTTTCATTGTCCGCGCCACGCGGTCCATGTGGGTGAGGCCGCCGAAGATCGAAACCAGGATCACCTTGACTTTCGGCTCGCCGTCGAGCAGCTCGAAGGCGAGCCGGTAGCCGGTGGGCGTCGGGTTGGCGCTGCAGTCGAGGAAGCATGCCGGCTTGCCGCCGGCGTCCCCGATGAGGTCCATCGTCGCCATCGTCATCCCGGCGCCGCCGGAAATGAGCCCCACCTCGCCGTCGAGCCACACCAGCATGAGGTTGCCCGCAAGCGCGCGGGAGATCGGCCGCGGTTCGGGGCGGCGCGCCTTCTCGAGCGCGGCAGCGATGTCTGCCGCACGGAATCCCGCGTATTCATCGCGCACGATCTTGGCGTCCGCGGCGGTGAGCGATCCATCGGCGAGTTTCGCGAGCGGGTTGATCTCGACAGTGGTGCAATCGCGCGTGGCCGCGAGCGTCACCAGCCTTCGGGCGAGAGCGATAACCCTCTCGCGCACCGCGGCGTCGGTCTCGACCGTGGCGAGGATCTCGCGCAGCCGGTAGGCGCGGAATTCGCGCGCTGGCCCCACATCGTAGCGCGCCGGCGGTTTCCCGGCCTCGATCTCGACGCCGCCGCGCGGCGAGTAGAGGACCACATAACCTTCGGCGGCCGGATCGACGGTCACCGACAGGTAGAGTTCGCGTTGGATCTCGAGCCACGGCTCGATCAGCACCGCGCGCGGCGTCTCGCCGTTGAAGGAGGTGCGCAGCAACCGCGACACGGCGTTTTGCGCCTCGCGCCTGCTGCGCGCGCGTACCACGCCGCCGGCCTTGCCGCGCCCGCCGGCAGCGACCTGCGTCTTCACCGCGACGGGATAAGCGACGTTGCGGCGTGCGAGCGCGCCGGCGGAGCGCACGACGAAGCCCCCGGGGACCGCAATGCCTGCGGCGGCGAGCAGGCGTTTCCCTTCGTGTTCGGTGAGCAACATAAAAAAATATACAATGCATTATGTTTGGCGCGCTGTCAATTTCAAGGTAAATAAGTTGCCTTCGTTGCCTTCGCAAAATATAATGCATTGTATTTCGCGATGCGGGCGGGCGCCGGCTGTGGAGTTCCAAGTGCCCAGGGGGCATGCTGCTTTTGAGAACCAGCGGTGAGGAGGAGCAATGACCAAACACGCGAAAACGGTTGGCCAGATCACCGACGAGGGCATCGCCGACCTCAAGGCACGCATTGGCGCCTACTATCGCAGCGGTCCATACCGGCTCGACGTCACGGTCGACGATATCCGCAACCACGCCACGAACAACGGCGACTGGAATCCGCTCTACGTCGACCCCGCCTACGGACCGACGACGCGCTACGGCCACATGGTCGCCCACCCGACCTACGTCGATCTGATCCTGCACTACACGGTGGCGGCGCTGGGCGGCTTGCCCGGCGTGCACGTCTTCCACTCCGGGAACGATGTCTCGTTCTTCCGCTCCGTGCGTCCAGGCGACACGATCGGCCCCACTTATCGGCCTTACAGCGTCGAGGAGAAGCACGGGAAGTTCGCCGGTCGGATGGTGCTCCTGGACATGGAGATCATCTACCGCAACCAGCGTGACGAGGTGGTGGCGCGGGCGCACGGCCCCGGCTTCCGCGTCGTCCGTCAACAGGCGCGCGACCGCGGCAAGTATGCCGCCCAGCGCAAGCAGCCCTACGACACCGAGGCGCTGGAGGCGATCTGGGCAGCCTACGACGGCGAGGAGATTCACGGCGACAAGCCCCGCTATTGGGAAGACGTGAAGATTGGCGAGGAGCTGCCCCCCATCGTGCGCGGGCCGCTGCGCATCGTCGAGATCGCCTTCCGCGGCTGGTCGGGGGGCGGCCGGCTCACCGGCGCTGGCGGTTTGACCGCCGGCGCGCACTACTACCAATTCGAGGAATATATGCGTCGCGCCGGCTACGCCGAGCGCGACGCGGCCACTGGTGTGTCCGACCATCCTCACCGTGGCCATTGGGAGGACGATTTCGCCCGCTTCATCGGCGTGCCGGGGGCCTACGACGTCGCCGTGCAGCGCACCGCCTGGATGGCGAGCCTCGTTACCAACTGGGTGGGCGACCACGGCTGGCTGCGCCGGATCTGGAACCAGTTCCGCCGCTTCAACGTTGAAGGCGACACCACTTGGGTGCGCGGCCGGGTGGTGCGCAAGTGGATCGAGGGCCGCCAGCACCTGGTGGAGCTGGAGATTGCCGGCACCAACCAGCGCGGCGAGGTGAGCACCCCGGGCGGTGCCTGGGCCGTGTTGCCCTCCAAGCATCCCGGGTCGTTCGTGCCGAAGTGAGTGGGGGAGAAGGAGTACGACGATGACCGAAGCGATGACCACTGAACGGACCAGCTATCCCACACTCACACCGGAGGGCATCGCCGCGGCGCGGGCGCTGATCGGGGTGCCCCTGCGCCGCCGGGTCTACACGTCCCTCGCCAGCCGCGAAATGCTCCTGCGCTACGCCAAGGCGATCGGCTGCCGCAATTCGCTCTACAAGGATCCCTCCTATGGACTGCTCAATACAGCCTGGGCGGCCTTGATCGGCCATCCCACCGCTCTATACTGCTTCGACGATACTTTCGTCGCCCCGAAGCTGGCGGGCATCCACGCCATCTATGCCGGCGTCACCTTCAAATGGGCTTATCCGGTGCGCGCGGGCGACACGATCAGCGCGGAGGCGAAGCTGGCAGCGGTCGAAGAGAAGGAAGGCGCCTTTTGCGGACCGATGGTGCTCCAAACCGGCGAGGTCGTGTACACGAACCAGTACGGGCGGGTGGTCGGGCGGGCCGTCCCCCGCATCCTGCGCACGCCCCGCGACGCTGCGCGCGATCGCGGGAAGTACGCCGGCATCAGCCGCCATCAGTACAAGGCGGAAGAAATCGATGCTATCATGCGCGCCTACATCGACGAGGAGGTGCGAGGCGAGCGTCCGCGCTACTGGGAAGAGGTCACGGTGGGTGACGCGCTGCCCCCCATCGTAAAGGGGCCTCTCACCACCGAGGACATGAACTTCTTCATGGGCGAGGTGGGGGGCACGCTCTTCTTCCGCGAGTTCCTCGCCCATTGGCGCCGGCACCCGGCTGCCGTTTTCCGCGATCCGGAGACGGGCATGCCGGACTCCTGGGACAGCTCGCTGCTGCGCGATACACCAGCCCGCGAATTCGGCTTCCCGGCCGCCCATGACTCCGGCCTGCAGCGGGTTGCGTGGCTCGACTGCCTGATCACCAACTGGATGGGCGATCTCGCCTTTCTCCGGCGGCTGGACGTGCGGTTAGTGCGGCCGGTGATCCACGGCGACACCAACTGGTGCCGCGGCGAGGTGACGGAGAAGCGCTGGGAGCAAGGGCGGCCGCTCGTCGACCTGAGCGTGCGCTGCGTGAATCAGGACGGCGACGTTACCGCCGCGGGCACGGCGACCGTCGAGCTGCTCTCGCACGACGTGCACGTCGCCCCGCCCTGTTTGATTCAGCCGGAGGTCTGAATATGGCGGCGATTCTGGATGGTCTCAAGGTCGTCGAGCTGGGCGAGGGCATTCCGGCTGCGCACTGCGCGAGGATCTTGGGTGATTTCGGCGCGGAGGTGATCAAGGTCGAGCCGCCGGAGGGGGACGTGACGCGCCGGCACGGCCCTTGGCCCGGGGACCGGCCGAATCCCGAGGCGAGCGGGCTTTTCCTGGCGCTGAACGTGAACAAGCTCGGCATCACGCTCGACGTCGCCACGGCAACCGGCGGGGAGATCCTACTCCGGCTGCTCGGCGAGGCTGATGTCTTTGTGACCAACCTTCCGCTTGCGCGGCTGCGCGCGCTGCGCCTGACCTACGAGGACCTCGCGTCCCGCTACCCGCGTCTCATCGCGACCTACCACACGATCTTCGGTCTGAGCGGCCCCTACGCGGAGTATGCAGGCGACCACCTTAACGCGAGCTGCGCCGGCACGCAGGCGATGGGCATTGGCCATCCCGACCGTGAACCGCTCCAGATGCCGCTCTGCATGGGTGGGTACCAAGCTGGCGCCGCCGGATTCACGGCGAGCATGGCGGCGCTGCTTGCCCGCCAGCGTAGCGGCGCCGGCCAGTGCGTGGACATCGCCGAGGCGGATGTGCTCGCAACGCTGTACAACATTACCGCCGTCACCACCTACCCCTACCGCGGCGTCACCGGCATCCGCCGAGGCAATCATGGCAGCGCCCTCTATCCGGACTGTCTCCTCCAGTGCAAGGACGGCGCCGTCGGCCTGGTCTGCAACCAGCTTGCCCAATGGCTGCGCTTCCTCGAGCTCATGGGCATGCCGGAATGGACAAAGCTGCCGCGCTATCGCGACCGCCGGAAGATGGCCGAGGAGTATGCCGACGAGGTCGACGCCCTGATGGCGCCCTGGATGATGGAGCATACCAAGGCCGAGCTCGTCGCGATGTGCCGGGAGAAGCACATTCCGCTCAGCCCGTGCAATAACGCCAAAGACCTCATGGAGAGCGAGCACCTGCGTGCGCGGGACGCCTTCGTGGCCGTCGAGCACCCGATGGCGGGGACGGTGGAGCATCCGGCGGCGCCGTACAAGCTCTCCGCGACCCCGGCCGCCATCCGTTGCCCGGCGCCGTTGCTCGGCGAGCACAATGCCGCCGTGCTGGGCGAGCGGCTCGGCTACGATGCGGCGGCGCTCGCCGGGTTGCGCCAGACGGGGGTGATTTGATGACGCACAACATGAATACCGAACTTCCGCTCGAAGGCATCCGAGTGGTGGACTTCTGCTGGGTCTACGCCGGACCGCTGATGACCTTCCTACTCGGCGACCTCGGCGCCGAGGTAATCAAGATTGAGTCGCGGAAGCGGCTGGACGGCACGCGCCTTGGCCGATCAATCGTCGGCGACCGCGCCCGCGTCGACGCCACCGACAAGGATCTCCTACCCGAGCTACAACCGCTGAACCACGGCCTGAACCGCAACAAGCTGAGCTTGACCGTCGACATCGCCGATCCGCGTGGCCTCGACCTTATCCACCGCCTCGTGCGCGCCGCCGACATTGTCGCCGACAACTTCGCCGCCGGGGTGATGGAGCGCCGCGGGTTGGGCTACGACGAGTTGCGCCAGATCAAGCCCGATATCATCGCGCTCTCCCTCTCTGGCGCCGGGCAGACAGGGCCGCTGCGCGACGTGCTTGCCTACGCCAACACGCTGGCGCCACTGAGCGGCCTCGGCCAGCTCATCGGCTACCACGGCGAGGCGCCTCTCGGCGTGACCTATCCCGCCTTTGCCGACGCGAACGCCTCGATCCGCGCCGCCGGAGCGCTCTTGGCGGCGCTCTATCACCGCAGTCGGACGGGCGAAGGGCAATGCATCGATGTCTCGGAGTGGCAGTGCGCGCTGATGGGGATCGAAGAGGCGCTTTTCGACTATCAGTGGAACGGCCGCATCGCCGGGCCGCAGGGCAATCACCACCCGCGCTTTGCCCCCCACAACACCTACCCTTGCGTCGGAAAGGACCAGTGGGTCTCCATCGTCGTGCGCAACGAGACGGAGTGGGCAGTTTTCCGGCGGGCGCTGGGCGATCCGCCGTGGGCCGCTGAGGAGCGCTTTGCCGACGCGTACCAACGCCAGCAAAATCTGGCAGCGCTCGACCGGCACATCGCCGCGTGGACGCGCGAGCAGACAGCACAGGAGGTGACCACGCGGCTGCAGGCTGTCGGCGTACCCGCCTTTCCGGCGTACACCGTCGAGGACATCTTTGCCGATCGCCATTTCCAGGAGCGTGGCGTCGTCGCGGAAGTAGAGCATCCAATGCTGGGGCCGGAGCACGTCCCGGCGTCGCCCTGGAAGCTCAACACGACCCCGCCGAGCGTGCGCCGTCACGCCCCGCTCCTTGGCCAGGACAACGACTATGTGTTGCGCACGGTCCTGGGGATGAGCAAGGAAGAACTCGAGCCGCTGGTCGAGGCGCAGGTCGTGTACTAATTCGCCGGCCGTCACGATGCGCGCCTTTTTTCCCAATACTTAGCTGGAGGAGGCATTAAATGACTAGCTTTCGTTTCTTGATGGCGGTTGCGGCGGGCGCGCTCGCCATTCTGGCTACTTACGGTCTACGGCATAACGAAGCATTTGCCGCCGAATGGAAACCGACGGACCAACTGGAGATGATCATCTCGGCCAAGGCGGGAAGCGGTTTGGATAATACGGCGCGAACGATACAAGCTCTATTACAAGAGGCTAAACTCGTGCCTTCGCCCATAATCGCGCTCAACAAGCCCGGCGGCACGTACGCTGTGGCGTTTGGCTACTTCGACCGTTTCCCCGGCGACGGTCACCGACTGCTCGTGCAGACCTCTAGTTCATTGGCTGCTTTCATCACCGGGGAACTCAAATTCAATTATTTCGATTTCACACCGATCGCAAACCTGATCAACGAGCCCGTTGCGCTTGTGCTTCCACCAGATTCTCCGATCAAGGACGCGAAGGACCTGGTTGCACGCCTTAAGAAGGATCCAGGCGCGGTGACGATCGCGATCCCGGGGGCGCGGGGCAACGCCTTTCATGTCACCGCTGCACTGCTGGCAAGAACAGCGAGTATTGACCCCAACAAACTGATGATTGTCGTCTATACCTCCTCAGGCGACGGCATGATGCAGGTAATGGGGGGGCACGTAGACACGTTTTTGGTGACGCCGGCGAATTTTAAGTCCTTGCTGGAAGCCAAGAAGATAAGAATGGTTGGGATGTCATCGTCGAAGAGGTTGGAGGGCATCCTTGCGACGGTGCCGACGTTTAAAGAGCAAGGGTTTGATATTCAACTCAACCTTTGGCGCGGCGTGCTAGGAGCAAAAGGGCTGTCGCCGGCCCAAGTTGCATATTGGGATGAAATCTTTAGAAGAATGGCGCATAGCAAGGAATGGCGCCAAGCCGTGGACAGGAACGGGTGGGTGAGCGATTACAAAAATAGTAAAGAAACCAAAGAATATCTTAAAGCAGAGCACGACGTTCTGAAGAGCGTTCTTACGGAACTCGGAATGGTGAAGTAAGGCGGTGCGCCAGGCGCGGATGAAACGAGCAAGGACGCACACAATGGAGGAGCTTCATGCACGAAGAAACGAACGACGGCTACTACGAAGCGTACTGGCCGCGCAGCGCCCGGCAAGCGGGTCTCAAGCCGCTCGCGCGCAGGCTCGAATCGCTGGAAGGTAAGACAATCGCCCAGCTTTGGGATTACCTCTTCCGAGGCGACGAAGTGTTCGCGTTGCTCGAGGAAGGGCTCAAGGCCGCGTATCCCGGCGTGCGCTTCATCAATTTCCGCGAATTCGGCAGCACGCATAGCGGGGACGAGAAGGAGATTCTCGCGGCGCTTCCGCAGCGGCTAAAGCCGCTCGGTGTCGACGCCGTCATCTCCGGGATGGGGTGTTGAGGAAGCTGCACGCCCGCCGTGTTGCGGGCCAGTGCAATCTGCGAAGAGGCGGGCTATCCGAGCGCGTCGCTCGTGTGCGAAGGCTTTATGGGCCAGGCCGCTACCAGCTCGGTGGGGCTCGGCATGCCTACGATTCCTGTGGCGCTTGTGCCGGGGCACGTCGGCACACAGACTAAGGACGAGCTGAGGCGCAACATACTCGAAGTGACGACCCGGCAGGTGGCGCAATGCCTCATGCGCGAACCCGCAAGCGCTAGCACGACTATAGAGCCGGGGCCGCGCGACATCGTCGTCCGAGGCGGGTTCAAGGCCGTCAATCGCTACTTCTACGAAAACGAGCTTTCCGATGGGCTTCCGATCGTCCCGCCGACGCGCGAGGCGATCGAAGAATTTCTGCGTTTCACGCCGCGTCACGCCGACGAATCTCTCGGCGTGCTGCTGCCCGACAGCCGCTCGGCGACGATCTGGAGCATCGCGGTCAACGGCGTAATGGCAGGTTGCCGGCCAGAATACATGCCGATCCTGGTAGCGCTGGTCGAGGCGATGTGCGATCCCGATTACGGCGTCGAGCACAGCGGGAATACACCGGGTGCCGACACGCTGATCATCCTGAACGGGCCGATCATCAAAGATCTCGGTTTCAATTACACCCAGGGTGCGCTGCGCGACGGGTTCATGCCGAACACGTCGATCGGCCGCTTCTGGCGGCTTTATCTGCGCAACGTCACCGGTTTTCTGCCTCACAAGAACGACAAGGCGACGTACGGCAATACGTGGCGGGTCGTGCTTGCCGAGAACGAGGACGTGTTGCGCGAGATCGGCTGGGAGCCCAACAGCGTCGACATGGGCTTCAACGCGGGTGACAACACCGTGACGATCGCTCGCTACACGGGCGGCGGCTCCTACTCTTCCGTGTCGGGGAGCACACCCGAACAGATGCTGCCTTATGTCGCCGACTCGGTTCTGAAGCTGCACACGTGGCAGCTTCATTTCACCGTGAGTCACGGCAATGGGACATTGCGCCCGCTCGTCGTGCTCACACCAATCATCGTGAAGACGATCGCGAAAGCCGGCTGGTCGAAGCTCGATGTCAAGCGCTATCTCTATGAGCACGCACGTCTGCCCGCCTGCGAATTCGAGCGCTATCTGCGCGACTGGACCATACGCGGCACGTGGAACCTCGAAGAGGATGTACGGTTCGGGCGTATTCCGAAAGTCTTCTTCGAGTCGTCCGATCCCAACCGCCTGGTGCCAATCGTGTGGGAACCCGAGGACTTCATGATCGCCGTGACGGGTGATCCGTTGCGCAACAATCTGTACGTGTTTGCTCACAACGGCTTCCTCGGCTATCCCACGGCGAAGAAGATTGAGCTTCCGCGCGACTGGGAACGTCTGCTGGCCGCCGCGCAAGAGAGCTAGGCCTATGGCGCTACGACTGCGGCGCAACACATGGGATCTCGTGGTGATCGGCGGTGGAATCGCAGGTCTTACGGCCGCGCATCACGCGGCGCGTCTGGGCATGACGACGGCGCTGCTCGAACCGCAGCCCGCTTTCGGCGGCCAGGTCGCCACTGTCAACGAGCTGGATGATTGGCCGGCGGTCGACAGCACGTCCGGCGTCGAGCTTGCTGCGTCCCTTGCGCGCCAGGCGCGCAATGCGGGCGTTTACATCATCGATCAGAACGCCCTCGGCCTCTCGTATGAGCGCGGCGCGTTATTGCGCGTCGAGGCCGATCAAGCGCCTCTCCATGCGCAGCGCGTGCTCGTCGCGAGCGGCGCGAGGCTGCGCGCACTGGGCGTTCCCGGCGAGGACCGCCTGCGGGGGAACGGCGTATCGCAATGCGCGGACTGCGACGGCTATTTCTTTCGTGGAAAGGACGTGGTCGTCGTCGGCGGCGGCGACTCGGCAGCGCAGGAAGCGCTGATACTCGCGCGCACCTGTCGATCCGTCACACTTGTGGTGCGCTCGCGTTTGAAGGCCAGGCGAAGCTACAGAGATGAAGCCGCCAAAACACCCAATATGGCTTTCATCTGGGATTCGACGGTCGAGGAAATACTGGGCGCGTCGGCGGTGGAGGGTGTCCGCCTGCTCAACCTGCGGACCGGTGAGCGCTCCGAGGTTGCGTGCTCAGGCGTGTTTCCGTTCGTCGGCGTCACTCCGAACACCGAATATTTGCCACAGACGATCGAGCGCGACGCGAGCGGCCGCGTCATGACGGACGAGAGCTTGCGCACGAGCATGCGCGGGGTGTACGCCACGGGCGCCCTGCGTGCGGGATATCGCGGAGACTTGATCCACGCGGCGGGCGAAGGTGCCGCCGCGGCTGCAGCGATCGCTGGGGAATTGCCGCAGACTTACCCGTGACAGGCCGGTGACGCGTGAATCGTGCTTATCAGTCGACGCTGGCGCCTGAAGCCTTCACGACCTGGGTCCATTTTGTGATTTCTCTGCTGATGAATGCAGCGAAGGGCGCCGCCCCTCGGTTTTCGATCTGAAATCCCTGCGCGCTCAACATTGCGCGCACGTTCGGGTCCTGGAGCACTTTGCCGGAATCGGTTTCGATCCGCTTCACGATCGCAGCCGGCGTGCCTGCCGGTGCCAGCAGGCCATGCCACGACACTACCTCGTAACCGGGTATCCCCGACTCTGCGATCGTCGGAACCTGCGGCAGCACCGGCAAACGCGACAGACCCGTTACGCCGAGCGCAACCAGCTTGCCGGATGTAACGTGGGAAATAACAGAAGGCGAAAAGGTGTTGATGCCCACGTCCACGGCGCCGGCCAGCACGGCCTGTAATGCTGCGGGACTGCCCTTGTACGGGATATGCGTGATGTTGGTCCCGGTCATGAACTTCAGCAATTCCATCCCGAGATGTATGGCCCCGCCGTTGCCTGAAGATGCGTAGTTCAACTTCCCCGGCATCGCGCGAGCCATCGCGACGAGCTCGCGCACGTTTTTCACATTACGCGCGCCGTTCGCCACGAGAAGCAGGGGCGCCGTATCGAGCAACACGATAGGGGCGAAATCCTTTATCGGATCGAACGGCAGACGCGGCATCAGGCCCGGCGTAATGACGAGCGAGGTCGTTGCGGCAAGCAGCGTATACCCATCGGGACGTGCTTTCGCGACCAGGTCCATGCCGATGACCGTGCCGCCGCCCGGGCGGTTGTCCACCACGATACTCCTGCCGAGCTGCTCGCTCAGGCTTTGCGCGATGATGCGCGCCACCGTATCGGTGCCGGTTCCGATCGGGTACGGGACGACGAGCCGCACGGACCGGGTTGGATAGTCTTCGGCAGGCGCAGCGGCGGCTTCGACACCTAACAGCGCGAACAGACATATCGCGCACGCCAAGCGAATTGGAGATGTGACTGGCTGAGACATTTTGGGCAACCCGCTTTCGTGTCGGATGGCGCCACGCTACTTTACTTCACTGGCGGGCGCTAGACAATTCCCCGCATGCCGCAGCGCCGCGATCTCCTGCTCCGTGAGGCCCAGCGGGTCGCCGTAGACGAGCTGATTGTGCTCGCCCGGCAAGGGCGGCGGGCCGCCGATGCCTGTCGGGCTGGCGCTGAGCCTGAAGGGCAACCCCGGCGCCCGCGCCTGCGGCGCTGCCGGCAGCGGCAGGGGTTGGAGAAAGCCCCGCACCCGGTAGTCGGGGTACTCCAGAATCTCCGCCGGCGTTTGCACCGCGCCGGCCGGCGTGCCCTCGCGGGCGAGGGTGGCGAGCACGGCGGCGCGGGGCTGGACGCTCATCCATCGGGCGATGATCTGGCGCAAAGCACGCCCGTTGGCGCGCCGCTTGCCCGGAGTGGTGAACCGCTCGTCGGCAGCCAGGGTGGGATCACCGATCGCCCGCACCAGCCCTTCCCATTGGTTGTCTTGCATCGCGAGGAGGAGCAGGTCGCCGTCGGCGCAGGCAAACACGCCGCCCCAGGGATAGGCCTGCGTGGCGCGCGTTTCGACGATCCCGTCGACGGTGTAGCGCGGGTGAAAGGGCCGGTTCAGGCTGATCCCCCACTGCTGCTTCGAACAGTCGACGATCTCGCCTTTGCCGGTGAAATGGCGGCCGTAGAGCGCACCGATGCCGGCTACCGCCGCCCCGGTCGCCGCCTCGTACTCGCCGGCGTTGCCCGCCGACTTGAGCGGTGGGCGGTCGAGGTCTTCGAGCGAAGGCGGGAAAAGGTAGCCCTGGCCGCCGGCGTGGTAGCTGTTCAGCGGGGCGCAGCGGAAGGCGGCGTACGGTCCGTCCAGGCCAAACGGGGTGATCGAGAGCACGACGAGGGTCGGGTGCGCTGCGGCCAGCCGTTCGGGGAGGGGCGCACGCGCACCCGTCCCGGCAGGGGCGGGCTGCTCGTCCGTGATCACCATGTCCGCCCGCGCGACGAGGCGCCGAAGCAACTCTTCGCCCTGCGCGGAGGCGACGTCGAGGGTGACGCTGAGCTTGCCGGCGTTCTCGTAGGCCACGCTCAGCTCGTCGCCCGGAGCGAGCTCGGCAACCGGCGCGGGGGGCATCACCTTCAAAACGCGGGCTCCGAGGTCGCGCAGGATCCGACCGCAGTAGCCGGCGGCGGACGAGCTTGCCACCTCAACGACGGTGACGCCGGCGAGAGGCCCGGAGTGGGGGGGGGGATTCGCGCGAGGGCGCGCGGAACGGGGCGCCGCCGTGGGCGCGGTGACAGCCGGCGCGACCACCGCCGGGCGAATCTGGAAGAGCGTCTCGCCGCCCGGACGCGGGGTCGGCGGTTCGACGACCCCCTCGGCGACGAGGCGGTCGATCTCGGCCGGAGCAATGCCGAGCAAGTCGCGCAAGACGTAGTCGTTGTGCTGGGCGATGAGCGGCGACGGGGCGACGGGGCGGAGGGCGTGGCGGCGGAAGCGCCACGGCGGCCCGAGCACCGAGAGCGGGCCGATTCCCGGCTGATCGAGTGGCTGGAAGAAGCGCTGCTCCCGCAAGTGAGGATCGTGCTCCAAGTCGCGCAGGTGGAAAGAGGGCACCGCGGGCACGCCTGCCGCCTGTAAGCGGTGCATCGCCTCGTACTTCGGCAGCGTGGCGGTCCAGGCGCCGATCGCTGCATCGACGAGCGGCTTATGGGCGCGGCGCGCCTCGGCGGTGGCTGTCTCCGGCGCCTCGATCAAGTCGGGCCGCCCGATCGCCTGACAGAGCGCGCGCCATTCCTCGCCGGTGCGGATCGCGATGCTGATCCATTCATCCTCGCCCTGGCAGGGATAGCAGTCGTGGGGCGACCAGCGCGGGTGCTCGTTGCCGGCGCGCGGTTGGTTGCCGAGCCCGGCGGCGGCGCGGAGGATCGCGTCGCCGACGAGGCAGGTGGTGACCTCCTGGCAGGCGAGGTCGATGAATTGCCCCTCGCCGGTCTGCGCGCGGTGCCAGAGTGCAGCGACGATGCTCGTCGCGGCGTACGCCCCGCAGGTGAGATCGACCGGCATGCGCATGCTTCCCGGCAGCCCGTCCGGGTAGCCGCTGAGGTAGGAGAGGCCGCCCATGGCGGCGAAGATCCCGGCGTAGGCCGGGCCGCCACCCTGTGCACCGCGGCCGGAGATCGAACAGAGGATGATGTTGGGCTTGAGGCCGCGGAGCGTCTCGTAGCCGAGCCCGAGGCGCGCAAACGTGCCTGGCGTCATATTCTCGATCACCACGTCGCTCACCGCCGCGAGCTGCCGGGCGAGCTCCACGGCGCGCGGATGCTTCAGGTTCAGGCCAACACCGAGCTTGCCGAGATTCATCTCGCAGAAATACGGACTGGCGTCGAGGTCATAGGCTTCGTCGTCCCAGCCGTGGCTACGCGCGTAGTCGCGCATCTGGTCGGGGCGGCGGCGCGACTCGACTTTGATTACCTCCGCACCGAGGAAACCGAGGAGCTCGGAACCAAAGGGGCCGGTGCCCACCCAGGAAAAATCGGCGATGCGCACTCCGTAGAGGGGCAGCCGATCCGCGACCGCGTAGCTCACCGGCCGTGTTTTCGCAACATTTGGTGTGTTCATCCTGTTTGCTTCGGATCAATTCGATGTAATACCCAATTCCTTGATGAGCGTGCCCCATTTGACTATTTCGGAGCGCAGAAGGCTGTCGAGCTCCTCGGGCGCGCCGCCACCCGGGACGAGGCCCTGGGTCGCGAAGCGCTGCTGCGTTTCAGGCATGCGCAGCACGGCGCTGACCTCTTTGTGGAGCTTAGCAATGATCGGCGTGGGTGTCGCGGCGGGCGCATACAGCGCGAACCAGCCGATCACCTCGAACCCCGGCAAGCCGGATTCAGCGACTGTTGGGACGTGAGGCATCAGGCTGACGCGCTTCGTGGTAGTCACCGCGATCCCGCGAAGCCTGCCGGCCTGAATGTGCGCGAGCGAAGCGGGAATGGTGGAAAAGTAAAGCTGCACGCGCCCGCCGATCAGATCGATGATGGCCGGCCCGCCGCCTTTGTACCGCACGCCCACGATGCTGACTCCTGCCATTTTCTTGAAGAGCTCGGCCGCCAGATGAGCGGTATTTCCTATACCGGAGGCGTAGTTGAGTTGCCCGGGCTTGGATTTCGCCAAGGCCATGAGGTCACTGACGGACTTCACCTCGAGCGAGGGGTTGACCACAAGCAGCAGCGGCGCGGAGGCCAGGAGTACGATGGGGGCGAAATCCTTGACCGTGTCAAACGGAATCTTCGGGTGAAGAGTGGGATTGATCGGAAACGACGTGATGGACATCAGCAGGGTGTGCCCATCCGGCGTCGCCATGGCCACTATTCTCGCACCGATGATTCCATCGGCACCGGGCCGGTTATCGACAATCACGACCTGCCCCAATGATTCGCCCAGCTTCTGGCCGACAAGCCGCGCGGTAAAATCCCCGCCGCCGCCAGGCGCCGCCGGCATGATCAAACGGATAGGCCGGGTCGGATACTCCACCTGCGCGGCAGCATACGGCGCCCAGGCAAGGGCACAGAGAAACGGAACAACGCTGAGAATCTTCCGGTCGACCATGCTCTCCTCCTCGATGAAAATGGTATCCACGCCGCGCTGGTAAACCGTGAAAACCGGCCGGCGGTTCTTGCCCTTCACCGGATATCGACCCATGTCAATGGGGTCGAGCGGCTTGCCCTCGTGCCGCGACTCGGCAAGTCAAACCGGATCGGCGTTGTAGTCAGTCGGGTTGTCTTATAAGAAATATAATGCATTATGTTTTTATGCGAGGCAAGCGCTGCTGTTTCGGGGTAGAATCGAAATCGACCGCGGGCGGCTGCGCAGCCGCGCTGCCTCCGGAATCCAAAAGCACAACTGCAACCCTGTACGCGCCGACTCGGCTGCAGACTACATCACGGAACAGCAGGAAATCACATCGTATCCTGCCTGTGACATGCGGTTGAAGGGTGAGAGCCGATAACGCTTGAGCGGAGGTGGAAGGTGCAAGCCGATCGCGAACGGCGGCAAAAACTGCGGGCTCGCCTGCGGGCTCCCGGAATACTCGTCGCGCCCGGTGCTTTCGATGCGCTCTCCGCGTGCATCGTCGAAAGAGCCGGTTTTGAAGCGGCTTTCTTTACCGGTGGAGGCCTGTCGCGGTCGTCCGGGTTCCCGGAGATCGGCTTGGTAACGATGACAGAGGTGCTCGATCGGGTGGGACGTATGGTCGCCAGCATTTCCATACCTCTCATCGTCGACGCCGACACCGGCTACGGAAACGCCGTCAACGCCATCCGTACCGTGCAGGAGTTCGAGCGCCTGGGGGTCGCAGCGATTCAGTTCGAAGATCAGGTTACTCCGAAACGCGGGGGGCACTGGAGTGGTAAACAGGTAATACCACGGGAAGAAATGGTGAAGAAGCTTCAAGCCGCGACAGAAGTCCGCGAGGATCCGGATCTGGTCCTCGTTGCGCGTACGGATGCCATAGCGGTAGAGGGCTTCGAGCGCGCGATGGAACGGGCGTCGGCCTACCGGGACGCCGGGGCCGATGTACTTTTTGTTGAGGCTCCGACGTCTCATGCGGAGTTGGCGGAAATTCCCAAGCGACTTGCCGGAACTCCCTGTCTCGTCAACCGGGTTCCGCGGGGCGGCAAGACACCTTTGCTGTCGGCTCCGGAGCTCGAAAGGCTGGGCTACAAGATCGTGATTTTCCCCGCCGACGCACAGCTTGCGGCGATTCATGCGATGAAGGGCATCCTGGCGCAGCTGAAGGCAACCGGGACAACGGACGGATATCCCATGATCCCCATGCCCGAGCGGGACCAGATTATCGGTTGGGACAGGTATCGTGCCTGGGAGGAGCGTTACCTGTGAGTGATCGTCTGCGCGCTTTACTTCCTTCTCAACAGGACGGGACAGGGTGCCATGACAACTAAGTACTAGTTTTCATAAATATGGCTACGTATTTATTTTGCCAAGCAAGGCCATCTC
>JACQGO010000065.1 GCA_016199485.1 Betaproteobacteria bacterium | reverse complement strand
GTCTTAATCCCTTCTTCTTCAGGGCGCGCGATAATACCGGCGCGCATGCGACATGTTTCTGGGGCGTGGGGTATTAATCCCTTCTTCATCAGGGAGCGCGAAAAAACGTACCAGGTGTATCTGTCTTGACAATTGATTTGCGTCTTAATCCCGTCTTCATCAGGGCGCGCGAAAAAACTGCATGGGTTAGTAAGACGCTTGATGATTACATGTCTTAATCCCTTCTTCATCAGGGCGCGCGAAAAAACTGCATCTAGCTGACCGCATTATCGCGTTCGAACAGTCTTAATCCCTTCTTCATCAGGGCGCGCGAAAAAACATTGCTACCGTGCTGGAAGTAACGGGCGAAATGGTCTTAATCCCTTCTTCATCAGGGCGCGCGAAAAAACTGTTCGCGCTGGAAAACAATTGCAGAGCAAGGCGCTAAAGCGCGAGATGCCAGGAATTTTCGCAATTCTGACCGCAATGTCGCCACCACGGTTTACCTCCCCTCCCGGTCCGAATCAATCATATCCGTCGCGTCCCGTTCCTTCAAGGCGAACGGTACCAGAGCCAGCGCCGAGCGGCCCTCAATGACGCTCAGCCCCTCCGGGAGCGCCTTTCTCCCGAAAACCGTCAGATCGGCGGGTTCGGGCACGGGGTAGATGCGGACGTCGTCCTCGGTTTCGTCAATGATCTCGCCAAGACCCGTCCTGATGAGGCCTGCCTTCATCGGCGCCGAGCGGGTCGCGAATACTGAGTATTGGACAGGCACCGCCCGCGCCGAAAGAAAGCGATGAACGCGGCGCAGCCGCCGGGGATCGGCGATGTCGTAGGCGATTAGCCAGTTCCGCGGCTGGTTCAGCGCCATTCGGCAAGCACCTGTTTGACGCGGCGGGCAAGCAACGCGAAGAACCGGTCGCACTGCTCCTCGAGCCGCTCCGATTGTGCGTGAAATACCCGAAGCGCGACCGCTTCTCCGGACAACCCATGTTCCATGCCGCCGCTCACCTCCAGCCGCAGCCTGAGCGCCAGCAGCCGCGCCAAGTCGTCGAGGAGGTTGAGTGCAATCCCGCCCGCCCCCCAATACACGGGCTGCAAACCCGCGCGGCGAACGGCCTGGGCCGCCAGCGCGTACAGCGCTGCGCGCCACAGACCTGTGGCCTCCTCGAACAACAGCGCATCGGCGCAACCGTACACATACCTTCTCACCAGTTCCTTGAACTCGCCGGCAGCAAGTGATTCCCCTGCGGCTTCCCTCGCCCGCCGCCGCTCGCCGAGCACGCGCATGCGCGCCGCCCGCAGCCAGCCGTCGTAAATTTCCGGCCAATCGGGACGGTCGAGCAATTCCTCAAGATCTTCGGAGAGCGGTGACGATCGAACGCGTGCCGGATGGAACGAGCCGAGCGGCGCGCCGTCGTCGCCGAGGATGACGATGGGAATCCCCGTCTCGAGGCAGGCGTGCAGCGCCCTCGCGCTCCAGTCGACCCGGGCACTCGCGATCACTCGTGAGACCCGATACAGAGGGTAACGCGCCTCGGCCCGGCCCGCTGCGCGGACATGCAGCGCCGGCCCGTCCACGTCCACCCGCGCCTTCACCCGCGTTCCCAGATAAAGCGGTCTGCGGCTCTTTTGCGCGTCGAGCTCCGCTGCGAGGGGTTGCGGGCGCGGTGCCGCGGTGCAAAAGACCCGATGCTGGGGCGGAACGACAGAGACAGACGGTTCCATCAGCTCTCCGCCTCTTCCGTCTCCGCTTCATCGAGCAGCGGCTCGCCCTTCTCGCGCAGGGCGCCCGCAAGCGCAGCACACTGACGGCGCAGCCAGCGCCGCGGCAGCATCGCGAAGGATTCGTAGCTTGAATAAAACGCCTCGCGGCCGGCCTTGCCAAGGAGGCACGCGCCTTTGTCCATCGAGAAACTTTCCGCGCGCAGCGTGCGGTCCCGAAACATCGACCAGATCCATGCATCGGCGCGCGGCCGCAGCGGCTCGATCAGGTCGCAGGCGAGCGACTCGCGCCCGTGGGCCGGGCGGTGGTAGAAGCCGATCAGGGGATCGAGGCCGGCCGCGTGGCACGCGCGCACCGCATCAAAGTGAAGCAGCGTGTAGGCAAGCGAGAGCGCCGCGTTGACCGGATCGCGCGGCGGGCGGCGGTTGCGGCCATGAAACCCGAGGCTGTCGGCGAAAAGCGCCGCGAGGCCGCGAAAGTATGCGGCGGCGCATGCGCCTTCCACGCCTCTCACGCTCGCCGCCGGAAGGTCCGGCCCATTCGCGATCGAGCGAAGCGCTCCCTCGATCGAGCCGATCGCGTCGAAAAGCGGTTTTCTTGCATCGGGCCGCTCGGCAAGCGCCGCACGGAGCAGCTTGAGCTGGCCGCGCGTCTTGCCCAGGATGAGGCGCCGCGACCAAGTATCGCACCAGCTCGCGTCGAGCGCGCACTGGCATTGCGCCAGGCGTACCGAAGCATCGCGGTGTGCGGGACCGAGAAGCGTCGCCATGCGCCGGCTGCTGCGCCCGCCAAGGAGCATCGTCGGCACGCCTGCTTCGGCCAGGCGCGTGAGCACGCCGGTGTCCAGCCGGATCGTGCCCTGCAGCACCACGCGATCGAGAAGCTTTAGCGGCACGCTGCCGCGGCGCTCGCCGGCTTCGTAGACCGCAAGGGCTGCGCCGTCCGACTTGACTTCGATGTTGGAGCGGTCGATGACGAGCGTTGCCATGGTCAGGCCAGATAAAAATACGGCGCATCGACGGGCTCCAGCGCCTTGCCGAGCGTGAGCACCTTCGCCCGGGGATCGAGCCGCAGCAGCAGAAAGCTGTCCTCGTCTTCTTCGAGCACGAGCGCCATGTCGTGCAGCAGATGCGCCTTCTCGCCCTCGGTGAGAAAGCACTCGTGCACCGATTTCTGCCCGCCGGTCGAATAGCCTTTCACCAGCTCCAGCGCCGCGCGCAGCCGGCGCGGAGCGGCGACGTCGTAAGCGGCGAGGTAGAGCGAGCGGGTTTCCATCGTCTTGCCAGTATCCTTTGCGGTTCGAGCGCATCGCGGTCGCCGAACATCGCGCCGGCTGATGCAGTGATGCCACTATAGAAGCGGCGGGAAGGAAAGTCGCCGGCGGCAAGCTTGCGGCAGGTGGTAACTGTGCTCGCGCGGCGCACGTAAGGCCGCCAGCGCCGCGGCTGTTGTCATTTTTGACAAACCGCCTGCCCCAGGCGCCAGTCAGGATGCGGATTGGTGATTTGAATAGTCTATGATTCCGAGGGGCAGGGCCAGGCTGCGATCTCAGGTCAGCCGGAGTCCACCCGGCCCGCCTTCCAGTGGTGAACGTGACCAGACAAGCCGTGGAGTTCGGAAGGCCCCAATAGTTTCACCCCTTGCTGGCGCGCGCGATCGATCATCTCAGGCTCCGGCGAGCGCGCCGTAATCAGCCATGTGGTTCCGAAGAGCCCTCGCACGTCCTGCCCGAGACTATCCACCTTATAGAGCAAATCGGCATCCTTCGCCTTCTTTCCTCCGTGTTTCAGGGTCTTGCACTCGACAAATAGCAGCTCGTTCATGTGCGTCGCCAGCACGTCGAACTCGTTTTCCGCCTTGGCAGCCTGGTCCCAACGGCCGATGACGCCCAAGCGCACGTCGTGCATCCCCTCGTCGCGGAGCACCTGCCAGACATACTCCTCCAGCCAGTCGCCGTGAAGAAAGCACGCACTGCCCTGGTCCCGGAATTCGATGTTCCTCCCGTTCCGGCGGATCAGACCGAAGCCCTGCAATTGATCGAGCACTTCCGGCCACGGCCTACCCGGATCGGATTCGAGCGTCTGCTTCGGTGCGACCAGCTTGCGCTGCCCATCGAGCGCTTTATGCGCAAGCCCGTTCAATGCTCCGATCAAATTCTGCACGCCTCTTTCTTCAATTCTCTGAGCAAGAAACTCGCAGGCCGCGCGGCGTCCTTTGGCCAAATCAAGCCATGCCCGATCATCGGAGCGCGCCCGCTCGATCGTGAACCCCTGCGCCGCGAGATAAATCTCCACGTCGAGCACGCTCTCCATCGCCGTGTAGCCGGCAGCACCCCCGCCCGCGGCAGCAAGGGATTCGATTCGCCGGTGCGCGGTATCCGTATAGATGACCCGCGCCGCGCGGGTGCGGAAAACCTCGGTGAAGCCGAGCACCATCGGCTTCGTCCCGCCGGTGGCGTTCAGCACCACTTTGGCGGACGGATGGTTCTTCTGCAGACGGTCGGCGACTTTCATGGATGCGAATCCAATGATCGATTCCAGACCAGTGTCGGGCGCGCCGGAAAGAATTTCCGCTGCGATCCCGCGCTTCTGCAAGACGCCCTTCAAGCGCTGCGGCAGCCCTTTTCGCTTCATCGTCTCGGTCGCGACGAGATACACCTTCGCGGGCTTATCCATCAGCGCCGGCACCAGATTCGGGATGGTTTGCTCCGAGACGAGGACAACATGGATCAGCACGGCTCAGGCTCCACGAGCAAGGAATCCGGACAGTTACTGCCGTTCTCCCGGCGTAGCAGGGTTCGAGAGCTGATCCTCGGTCCAGGCGAGGACCGCGCCGACCATGACCGTCGTCGCCTCGCGATCGATCCGGCCGGGTTCGGCGAGACCGTAGCGCGCCTCCACCGCGAACGGGTTGAGTTCATCCAGCCGGTCCGCGTGCGGTGGGGAAACGACCCCGGCGTCGCTCAACAGATCGAGCAGCTCTGCGACGTCGTGGGTGCGCCGAAATACAACGCCCTTGTGCGCGAGGACTGCCTTCAACGCCTTCTCGACGCATTGGTGAGCATGAAAGCCGATCACCGCGTCGTTCATGTCCGGCAGCGTGGCAAGCGCGCGATACGCCTGCTCGTCGCGCCGCGCCGCCGCGAGCATCAGCCGGGCGACACTGGCTTCAACCATGCACAACCCTCCCTTCGCGCAGAGCCCAGTACAGCGCCGATCCGGGCTGATCGCCCCAGCGTGCAACTTCTTCCGAGGAGTACACGAGAACGTCCACCGGTATGCGCAACGGACGCAGCAGCCGCCGCAGGCGCACCATCTCGCGCGCGCGGTCTTCGACCTGCGGCTCGATCACCAGCAGATCGAGATCCGAATCCTCGCGTGCGTCGCCGCGGGCGTATGAGCCGAAAAGGATAATGCGTTCGGGGTGGGCGGCTTCCGAGAGAAGCCGAACCGCCGCTTCGAGTTTTTCGGTGGTTACCATCGTTGTCTCGTGCTCCAGGTCCTCAAGCTCCAACACCGCAAGCGGATTCGCCGTCCGGGACATTGCCAAAGCCGACCGCCCCGCGCCGCGCTGCTTCCTCCGTCATACGAGCACCGCGGACTCCTCGATCAGATCATGAATGGACAGCACTGCAAAGCGGCCGCGCTCCCACTCTGCAGCCGGAACTTTCAGCGGGCTGATGACAACACCATGGGCCATCTCAATGTCGAACAGCGCATCGGTGATCGCGCCCCGCTCCTTCCACTCAAGTTCCCGCGAGGTCAGCACCAGGAGGTCAATGTCCGATTCGGCATCGTCCGTACCGCGGGCTTTCGATCCGTAAAGCATCACCCGCTCAACCGGAAAGCGGCTGCGCAGCAGGCGAATGGCCTCGGCGATCGCCGCGCGGTCGCGCTCATCGAGGGAAATTTGTGCAAGCGTCCTCATAAGCTTCCGTAAACATTATCGCAGGCCGCCACCGCTCGAGTATATGTCGTGCTCCACGAGGAAGGGTTCCAACCTGGCGCCGAAGCATTCAAGCTCATCGGCTGTAAGCTCACGCCCGCGTGCGTGCTCTGGAACATAGAGCGCCAAGTGAAGATACCGCGCACCGCGCCCGCAGACATCCGCCACGAGATGCACTGGGAGACTGCCGACCACGGTGTCGCCGGGCAATATATCCGCCGGGTCGAGATGGGCAACCCAACGGTCGACTTGCAGCCCCTGCCGCTCGGCCCATTCGACAGCACCGGGATGGCGGGAGACGAAAAAGACTGTCATCAACTGGAGAGAACTTTCCTCAACGTTATCCGGTTGCCCTCGATCTCCACTTCGACGCGCTGCGTTTTCAGTTCTGTCTTGCCAAGGAGCCTATCGAACATCTCGGGCGCCGTAAACAGCGAGCGCGCCGCGTCCCGTCCTTTCACTGGAGCCGTGGTTCCGTCAGAACCCACAGCCTTCAGCTCTAGCGAACCAGGATTCCAAGTTAGCTTCGCGTTTTCCCAAGTTATTGTCCGTGCTCTGGCCGCAAGGACACGCGTTTGTTCAGAGCCCGTCGGAACGCCCGATGGGTCTGCCGCGCGAGTCGATCTGCTCATCGCACCGTAGCCCACGGCCGTTTTTGCTCCGAACCCGAGCCAATCGAAAGCGTGGCGGAAGATGTATTCAAGCATTGGCTTCCACTCCCTGCGCAAGTGCTGTGGCAGGAAAGCCCTCTGGCAAACCACATGAAAGTCGAACGACGAGCCGGCGGGCACAGCCAGGAAAGGAATCGGATTGGGCTGGCCGGCGTCGTGGGGCGTCTGGTCATCCTGATAATACTTGGAGAAGTGCGGCGTCATGATCTCTACCACCAGCGCGTTTTTGTTCGGGCCGGATGCTGGCGGCTGCGGGAAGACATCCCAGAACTCGAGCGCGCCGCGGGTGCGAATGTTTTGCCGGCGACCGCCGAGTTCCCTCAGGAACGCGAGCGAGTTGGACAGAAACGCCACTCGCTCTTCGCCCGGCGGCATCACTTTGCAAATAAACTCCGGCAGGTCGGGGCGATCGGCAAGCCCTTGCAGGTGCGCATCGAACGTGCGCTTAAACCGCGCGCGCCGGCCTTTCTTCTCGTCGCTCAATTCGTGTTCCTCTCTGCACGTGAGCGGCCACCACCCCCCTGCCGCCCCTTCAAATCCAAACAACCACCAGACGTCGAGCATCGCCAACCCCTCGTTCTCGGGGAGGTCATATTCCTCAGGAAACAGCGCCAATTCCTCGGCAGCCCGGCGCAGCACGCCCTTGACGCTGGAGCCGGCAAGATAGGGCAGGCCGTAAGGGGTCAAGAAAGAGAATCCGTTTTCGACCGGATGTTCGTTTCCGAGCCCCGTGGCGAACGGGGCTGTAGAGATCGCGGGCACGGTCAGGGCGTCCGGATACGCGCCGATCAGGGTTTGCTGCCGCGCGCGCAGGGCACCTAGCGTGTTAATGACTTCAGGAGGAATCGCAGTGCTATCGCGAACCGCTTGCGTCTTAGCGGTCTTCGCTACCTGCCAGTCTTCAGTCCAGATTGGGCAATACAGGTTGAAGCGATGGCCAGGCGCGGCATCGCGAAAGCCGTTTGCCACGTCTGCAACCGACTTGATGACAGCGGCTTGGGGCATGGTCATTTCTTCGGCGCCGGCCGCTGGTCCACTGCATCCACGAACTGCCGTATCCACTTGAGGATTTCCAGCGTCTCGTCGGTCGCGCGCCGGTAGGCGTGCGAATTTTCGCTCTGCAGTGACTTCATAAACGTCCCAAACAGAGGGCGGCCCTTATCGGCATCGAGTTTTTTGTTCTCCAGCCGGGCGAAGAGACCACGCATAACATCGTCCAACAACAACCATGGAGCCTGGTCACTTTCTTTGCCTTTCCCTTGGTAGAAAGCCAAAGTCGGCATTAGGCCGCTGTTCATAATGAGCGCCGGCGCTCCCTTGGCGAGATTCCGGTACTCCTTCCAGTGTTTGCCGGCTGAACGCATGGTCACGCATTCCCACGCGAATGCCGCGCGTTGTTGGTCGAGTGTCTGCGCCATGGATTAGCCCCCCTTTTTCACCGGATGCACAAGCACCAATCCTCGCCCCACAGTGGCGTCGCCGCCGATTTGCAGGAGTCGGTCCTTGATCCCCTTCTTCCCATTGCCCGGGCCGTCGAACACCGCGTCGAGCACTTTGTCGGCGTCGTCGTAACGGTCTGGTACCTTGTCCTTCTCGCCTTTCTTAAACCGTTCCACGCTGGCCTGTGTCAGCCCCACGAGGAGGGTCTCCGGCGGAAGATTTTCAGTGTAGTAAAGCCCGCCGTCGTCGGCGGTGCCGGAGTCGTCGTCGATGCGCACATGGGGTTCGACCACCATAGCGTGCCGTGCGAAGTGTGCGAACTCGGTGTCAGCGAGGACCACCAGGTCGGTCTTGAGCTTCGCGCCGAAGTGCTTGTTCGCCTCGTTGTTCGGCAGCGCGTTGTCCGCCAGCCATGTGGCGATGCCTTGGATATCACCATCGGCCTTCTGGAATTCGAAGGCCTCCAAGATCAGCCGCCCCTGAGCGAGTACGTCGTCATGCACCACCAGCGCCCTCTCGGTGGGAACGTCGGGCACATCCCAACTGACAGGGACTTTCGCGAGTTCCGCCAACCTTTTAACGCGCGCTAACGCGAGCGGGCACGTGGCGTAGACGAACGCTCTCTTCAGCGAGCGCACGGGAAGGGCAACCAACTGAGCATCGGACAGAGACAGCGCCCCCGCAAACTCTGACGCATTGGTTTCCGGCCCAAAGATGCGTCCGATGAGCCCCTCGTTCTTCTTCTCTTTCTCGCCGGGCCAAACGCGATTGAAGTGGTGCCGCAGCGCTCCTTTGAGGCCGGACCCTGCGAAGACCGGGTATTGCGTGTGCACTTCACGCTGGATGGGATTGTCTATCGCACCAATGGCAGAACCGGCCCCCATGTGCACGGGAGTGACGGTGTAGTAGAAGGTCAGTCGGGTAGCTTCGAACATAGATATTTCCCCTGTTACTTGCTGGTCATTCCTTCCAAGCAGCCAAACTCGCCAAGTTGTAACCCTCGGCGCGGCGTTGCAGATCGCTATTCTCGCCCCACAGCCCGCCAGCGACCCATTCGGCAAGCTTGCCGGGATCGCCCTTCAACTCTTCGAACCAGTACACGCTACCTGCTGGCGCGACGCGGTGCGCGTCCTTGGGCTTCCACCGAAACAGGTCCCAGCCGCTGATGACTTCACGGCGTGGAACAGCGGCGCAGGCAAGGCGAGCGATGCAGCCGTTCACACGCAAGAAATAGGCGTCACCGTCTCGATCGACGTGCTCGGGCAGCCAGCCGCCGGTGAACAGTCCGGGCGTCATTAAGATGAGGCGAAAGCGCCTTACGTCGGCGATTACGTCCAGAAGCGGCGGATCAACCGGGCGAAATTTGTTGCGGCGATATTTAGCGCCACGGCCATCGCCACCCAGCCGCAGAAAACCCGTTTCCGGCAGCAGGCCATCCGCACCTTCGACCCCCACCAGGAAGCCAGTGGCGGCGAAGAGCGAATCCTTCGGGCTGAAGGCGAATCCCTCGGTAGTGTAGATGAGACCAGATTCCGCCGTGCGACTATCGGCATTCAGGCCAATGCCCAAGCGTGGATCCCGTGCGTGGACATGTTCGGCCTTGATGCTGTCCGCATGCTTGTCGGGCGTGTTGCCCGCCAAATGCTTGACCCAGCCTGACTGTCGCAGGTATGCGCCGGTCTGGGGCTTCTCCTGCTTGGCCGTGCGCAGCATGGCCACACGCGGCAGGAAACGATTGTCGGCAACCAGAGGATTCGGCTCACCGGGGGTGAGCGATGCAAAACCCAAATCAAGCTTCACGAGATCGGCGGGCAGTGGCAAGACGGCTTCGATTTCGTTTTGCTCAATCCTCGGGGAAATATCGCCGGCAAGTGAAAGCCAAGTGATTCGAAAGGAGCCCGCGGCCAGGACTTCGCCGGTCGCATGGTCGAGTTTCCCGAGCACCCCGTCCCATTCGGCTCTGCCCGTGTGTCCGTGTTGCGTGAAAGCGGCCAGCGCCTTTGCATCCCGCCCGAGGATCGCGGAGCGGAACGCCCCGGCGAACAGCGAGGGCTGTGGCGGCATTACTGATGCGCCGTGTTCGCCCGCGTCACCGAAAGCAATGTTGCCCCGCACGAACAGGCTGTCGGTGGGACGCACGAAGTAGAAGGAGGTCATTGCGTGTCCCTCCTCTCGATACGGGATTCACGAGCGAAGAACTCAGCGGTGGCGAGGAAATTTTCCAATGCGGTCTTGGGCGTCTCTGGTTTCATAACATCGCAGACGAAATCCACGACGTCCCGCGCTACCTCGGGCGTACCCTTCTGCCGGTCGAACTGCCAGGCCAACGAGCCGGCCATCTGCGCGCGCCATCGGTTATCCTGGATGTCCTTGGCATCGTCGGTCAGACCCTCAAACCATAGTTGTGCCCTGTAGATGGCGCCGCGGGAGAAATCAGTGAAGGCAAGCTCATCGCGCAAGTTCTTCATCAGCGCGAGCGCACTGCGGCCGACTACGGGCTGTTTTTCAGCCGCGACCGGCCACCAAGGACTGGTCACACTGACCTCGCCACCGCCTCGCTTGAGGATGCGGATGCAGAAGGCATCACGGTCGATTTCTTTGCCTGAGGCATCCTGACGTCTGTGATGCTTCGCGCGGTTCTCCGCCTCACGCAACTGCCGCAGCACCATCGCGAGCGGCGCAGTGTGGTGCGCGACGACCGCACCCATCGAGGCTGTGGCCTTCTGGCCCATAAGCGTCATGAGCCGGCCGTTGAGTAAACCGAACCCTTCCTTAAGTAACATGCCACGCTGCTTCACGCCGCTGCCAGGGCGCAGTTCTCCGAGACGCTCGCCCAACCCCATGCTCTCGTGCGGGGCGATGCCGCTGTAGGCCAGGCGGAGCAGCAGCATGGCATCGAAGAGGTCATCCACCGCCACCAGCGCCAGCACGTCGTCGCCGCCGGCGTAGAGCAGCTTGCCCTTCACGCAGTCCTCGACGATGTGGCGGGCGAGGTGAATGGAGAAATCGTTGAGCGCCCGCGAGATGGCGGCGTGGCGCGCCGGAGAAGACGGGCGGAAGGTGTTGAGATATTTCTTCAGCGCCGGGTCGTGCTCTGCGAATTTGTCCACTTCGGCGCGCACCTGCGAATGCCAGGTGTCGCGGTAGCGCTGCTTGTATTGATCCTCGTTTCCGGCCAGCCACGCGCCCATGCGGTCGCCGTCCATCTGGATGAGCGCGTAGTAGGTTTCCGGCTTGTTGTCCTCGCCAAACAGACCTTTGAGGGCGCGGTCCATCGGGCTCTTGTCGTCGGCATCCCGCAACCGGTCGAGGGCGGAAGGCAATCGTTTGAGGACGAATACAGCGTTGTCGTCCCGCGTCACGCGGAGAATTTTGGCGTGCAGCGACTTGGGCAGCGTGGCCGGTGCGTCCTGGGCCAGATCGAAGTCGCGGCTGAGCTTGTTGAGCCTTTCCAGGACGCCTGCGTCGTATTTGTCCAGCAGTCGGTCGATGGAGGTGGACAGCGCCAGGGCATGCGTACTCACCACGAAGCGGTCGATCCTGGCGCCGACCACTTCGCCCACCTCGGCGGCAAACAGCGTGGGCCACAGCCGCTTGGCGGTGCAAACGGCGCACAGGTGCTCGCCCTCCTTGGCCCAGGCGCGGCGCTTGCCGGCAAGCCGGCCCCAGACGCTGGCCGCCTTGCGTTCTTCGCGGTTCTTGCCAAGATGCTCGCGATTGTCGGTCAACCATTCTCGCTCGCCGCACTGGGTGCAGCGGTGGCCTTCCTGCACCAATCGATCGAAGGGCCGCGCGGCCTTGGCGGCGGCAAGCGATCGGTCAGCCAACTCGTACACGGCCGGGTAGAGC
The DNA here is from genome assembly GCA_016199485.1 of Betaproteobacteria bacterium. Classification (GTDB taxonomy): domain Bacteria; phylum Pseudomonadota; class Gammaproteobacteria; order Burkholderiales; family SG8-41; genus JACQGO01. The sequence continues at coordinate 6,084 of JACQGO010000065.1, read as the reverse complement.
ACGCCGGCATTGGGTTGCCAGAACTGCCAGCCGTCCAGCTTGAGTTCTTTTGTCAGCACGGGCCAGGTGTTTTCGTGGAAGACGCCTTGCCTGGCCAAATCGGGATGGATGGCGGAGAGCGCCGCCCCAAGCTGGCTGGCCGCGACGGCGATGTCCTTCACGTCGCCGGTCATCGGCCAGGTGGCACTGGCCCAGAAGGCTTCCGGGAATTCGGCCATCTGCGCTCCGATCTGGGCGCGGGTGGTGTCGGTCATCTCCGCGTCCGCTTCCTTGAACACCCTTTCCGCCCCATCAAGAGCAATGGCAAGCGCGCGCCTCCTGGCAGCGGCGCAGGCTTTTTCGCCCAGTTCCCGCGCCCGCCGGGCAGGCACGACGGCAACGAACTTGTTGGGCAGCGCGGCGGCGAAGAGCGGGTTGGTGTCGGTCTTGTCGGAAAGAAACTCCGCGCCGATTTTTTCGAACACTGCGCGCAACTCTTCACCGCCTTCCTCGATCAGCCACCTGTCCACCGCCGGCACACCGCGCAGGGCGGGGAACAGCACGGCATCCGGGCCGATGTCGGCGACGACGGTCTTCATCGCCTCCCAGACGATGGAAGAGAGCAAATGCGAGCCGGCCCAGAGGTCGGAGGTGGAACGGGCCTGGGCGATGAAGCCCTGCACCGGGCCGAAGCTCATGGCAAGCAGCGCGGGCTTGTCGCCGCCGGCGAGCGCGGTGTGCAGGGCAGAGACGGTGTCCAAGTGCGCCCAGATACTGTGATCCGGCACGCGGGTGTCGGCGGGCAGCATCTGCCAGAGCGCGCCGAGGTCGCTCGCCCAACGGCCCGCTTCCGGCCCGAAGCGCCAGAAGGCGAGCAAGGTGAGACGCGGGTCGTCTTGCACGATGAGCTTCTCGAAGTGATCCACGCTTACCGCCTTGATTTCGGCGGCGCCGATGTCGGCGGTGAGCGGCTTGAGATCGATGGTCTCGCCGGACAGCGGATGAATGAGTTCCGGACGCTGCGCGAAGCGCACGTTGGCCCAGGCGGCATAGCGTTCATCCTCCGGGCGTGGCCACTGGGGCCGGTCGGCAGCAGCCGCGAGCCAGTCGGCGCGCTTGTCGAACGCGCCGTAGTCGATGCCGAGCTTTTCGCGCAGCATTCTGGCCGTTCCGAACTCATGCCCTTCCGGTGTGCGCATCAGGATCAGCGCCTTTTCGGCGGGGTCATGCAGCCAGGCGGCGAGTTTGAGTTTCCAATCGGTCATGCTTGGGCCTTTCTGATGGGGGCGATGATCGATTTAAACTGTGCGTTCAGCACGTGATGAACCTCCTTCCACACGTCGATCTGCTCGTTTCGACTCAACGCTTGAACGCCACTGCCATCGAAAAAGCTAGTAGGCATGGCACAAGGCAGATGGGCAATAACGCCGAAATACTTGCCTCCGTGCTCCACCACCTTGAAACGCAACTGGTTGGCGAGCCGCTTGTCGTCCATCTTCGCCAGGTTGTGCTTGGTGACGGGATAGGCGAGGACGTGGCGTTTTTCGACACTGCGGTGCGGTCCACCACTGCCGAACTTGAAATGTGTACGAAAGGCGATCTTGATCCGAGCCAACTCTCTCATGACCTCGTGCCAGGACGAAAAACCTGCGATGCCCCTCTTGCCCTCCTTGTCCTGGATATCCGCCACTCGCCAGACCAGAGGCCGCTCTTGCTCATTGAGCCCGATGGCATGGGGCCAATCCCGCGACAGGCATTGTTCCAGCGGCAAGACGTAAGGCCGGATTGCAGCATCCGTCATATCTGTGAAACCCGCGATACCGTCACCGCTGATGTTCAATGCGCCCCAGCCATTGCGAGCGCGTGAGCCAAGTGTGCCGAACCACGCCGCAAGTTGGGCCGCAGCACGTACATCTGCCTCATGCTCCGTGGGGCACACAATCCGAAGTCGGGCTATCTCTAGCGCCTGTTCCTGCACCGGAGCGATGGCAGGCGGATACCTCAATCCTTGCGTGCCAACTGGCCCATACCCAAGATAAAGATTGGCTTCCACCATCCGTCCCGGCTTTCCATCCGGGCAAGATTGAAGCTGCTGTTGCTGCACCTCGGGATGGCAAACCTCACCCGTTTTTTTTAGATGGGTCAGGCTGCCATGATTCCAGTGATCCAGCCGAAACTGCACAAGCGACCGCCGCGAATCACCACCGTCCGCCGCCACACCAAACAGTGCTCCCTCGTCACGCCGCAACGCGTTCACGTCATAACCGACCTTCGGCGCATGCACCACCCTCCACCACTGCCGGATGAGTGCCTTGAACGGCGGCGTGCGCCACTGCGCTTGCTGCTCGGCGTTGCCGAGAAAAGCAGGAGTGGTGAAGCTGACTTGGTATTCGAGCTTCTTCATCGTGCGTTCTCCTGGCGGCGATTGTCAGCTCGCAGCGATTGCGTATCTACCGCGACAAGCTTGCGGCCGTTCACCCCCATCCCGACGGTCCCGGCCCATCCCGCTGCATCGGGCTGGGCGCTCAGCAGCTCGGTGACATGCACCTCGAATTCCCGCCTCGCCCCCCGTCGAGGGGGATAGAGACAACACACCGCGCTCATTCCCTGGCCTCCAGTAGTCCCGCTGCTCCCTCCAGGGTCAGCGCCGGAATCTCCGGCATAGTGGCGCCGACAATTCCCCGCATCTCGCCGTACATCCCGACCGTATTCGTGATCGCGCGCTCGATCTGCTTTTCGCGCTCCTTCCAGAGCCGCTCCATCGCGCGGCGTTCGCGATTCAACTGGCCCTGCAGTTCCGTGAATGCCTCGACGATGCCCTGGACGCGTTGACGGAACTGGTCCCCGGCGAGGTAGCGGTAGAGGAATTCCATCTTCTCATGCTTGCCTTCGGAGGCCGCATGGGCGAAGGCGACCTGGATGAGCTGCTCGCGCAGCGCAAGCGCGAGCGCCGGCCACGCGCGCAGACTCGCGATCCAGACGCCGTCGATCTGTCCAAACTCACTGAACTCGGCGGGCAACGCGACAGAAACCAGCACGGCGAGATTGGCGCCGACGGCGCGCTGATCCTCTTTGAGCTTGTCGAGCCACGCGGGCTGCCAGTGCTTGGTATTTTTCGTTTCCCACACGATGCTCCCGCACGGCCGGAGCGCGCCATCGCGCACTTCCTGAATGAGGTCTGCGCCGCGCACGCCCTTGGGCACCGGGTTGATGACGTCGTGGGGAAAGTGCTGCTGCAACATCGCCTGGATGTCCAGTTCCAGCACCTCGCCCTGAAGTTCCTGTGAGCCCTGCTCGCTCTTGCGCTTGGCCTCTTCGAGGAGCTTTTTCAGGTCGTCGATCTGCTTGTCCTTCTCCCTGACCTTCAGGGACTGCTCTTCGCCCACAGTCCTGCGGATCGATTCTTCCAGCCGCTGCTTCTCGGCATCGAGCTTGCGGGCGACCTCGAGATCGAGCTCCCGCTGGCGCTCCTCCAGTGCCGCTTTGTCCTTGCGCAGGGTAAGTTCCGCATCCTGCGCGGCGCGGGTTTTACGCTGCTGCTCGGCGAGTTGCTCGCGAAGCAGTTTGAGATCCTGATCGGTCTGATCGCGCACCCGCGATTCGGCCGCCGCGACAGCGGCCTTGATGTGCTTTTCCTCGTCCAGCTTGAGCCGCGCTTCGATGTCGTGGCGGATGTGGGTGGTCAGCGCATCCGTGAGCGGGATGGGATGGCCGCAGTTGGGGCAGGTGATCAGGGTTTCCGTCATGGCCGTGGTTTTGCCGCTGTGAGTTGTCGCGATGATTGGCACTCTACCGTGCATGCTCCTGGCGCTGCCGGGCCTGCAAGCTTGCCGTTTCGTCGATTCTGATCGCCTCCGCTGGTACCAATAGGCCATAGGGCCGGCAGCGCCGCTTTTGGGGGTCAGAAAATGGCTCCAGGGCTGAGATGAGGTAAGGCGCCGCGCGGCGCTCACCGAGCGCTCGTGTCAAAGCCTTGTTGATGTGGGCCTTGCGCGCGTTGAAGTTGTCTTTGCTCATGCCGTGTTCTTCGAAGCGAACGAAATCACCGGAGTTCGGCTTAATCACGCGCGCATAGCACTGTCTGATTTCGTGTTCGAGTGCTTTATCGCTCCAGTGCGCGCCTGCCTGGTGCTTTCTCCCGCGCTCGGCCAGCATCAAGTAAAAGGCAAACTCCGCTGGCTTGAGGGTGAAAGACTCGCCCCCTGCGATCACGGCGCGGGAGGCCGGATCGAGGATAAGCGACAGCGGCGGCAGGGCTTTCTGCGCCTCGGCCACCGCCTCGGAGAATCGGGCGCTGCCTTCGAGCAATTGCTTCGGCAGTCCGTCACGCAGCCGCACAAACGGGATGTCGCCGAGCCACACCCGCGCGTTCTTCGCATCCAGCGCCTGTCCGGGACGCTCGCGGATTACTCGCATGCTTGGTGTCGGGTAGAAGAACTCGTGCAGCGATTCGAAGGGTGGCGAAACCAGAACGTGCGACAGACGGTCCTGCGCGCGGCCGAAGAGCGAGAGCGCGTACCCGACGTAAAAACCCATGGTCTTGCGCCCGCCTGCGATCGACACGTGCAAGCTGGCGTTATCATCAGCAGTGAGCGCGCGAAGATGCTCGGTGATGAAGTCGGCGACCGCGACGTTGTCGGCGTTATCGAGGATGTCCTCAAGCGTTGAGCCGTCCGGCCGGCGCATGATGTGGATGTTCTCAGGGCCGAACGCGATTTCCGGCAGGCCGTAATCGCGCCGCAGCCGATGAAACCACCCCGGCTCCTCCGAAAGCAGATTGAGGCGCGCATTGTCGGCACCGCGCGCGGTCGTCAGGACCTGGACCTCGGTCGGTACCCACGCAGGCTCGTGCGCAATCGCAAGCGCATAGAGGGTCTCGGTAACGATTTGCGGCGAAAGCCCCGTCACCGCGAGCAGAATACGGCGCGGGTAGCTTTCGGGACGATCGGGTTGGGGCATGTGCGTGTCGGCTATGGGGGCGTTGTCGCAAGCGTATCGCGCGCCCAGCCCGCGTGCAGCGACGGCAAGCTTGCGAGTTCGTAGGCCCCGTTCCCCATGCTCGCCGCCGCCCCGGCATGGGTCCACTGCCCGAGCCACAGAAACGGCCAGAAGGGCGTAAGATCCTGTCCTTCGATGCGCATCGATCCGATGACTCCGCCGAGCTTCATTTCGGTTTTCTGCCGAGCCGAGTAGCGCAGCTGCTCGCGCCAGTGCAGCGACATTTCCGCATGCACTGCTCTTGCCGCCGCGACCAGCGACTTGAAATCGGCCTCAAGCGCAACTTCACCGTGAAAATAGGTCAGCATGGAAATTCGGCGCAGCAGCACGGAAAAGAAAGCGCCGAAATCGAGCGCCGCTTTCGCTTTGGGGCGCCCTTCGCCTTTTGCACGCAGGGGCGTGAGCAGGCGAACCTCCACGCCCGCGGGACATGCCGGCGTTACCGGCGCCGCCGGCGCCAGCGGTAGCAGCGCCCCCGCTGGATCGTCGATGCGGCGCCACTCGCCGCTGCCGGGTGCGGATTCCTGAAGCACAGCTTCAAGCGCGAGCCGGTTGTGCGCGATGCCGTCCCAGGACTGCCCCGCCTGCCTCAGCGCCGCGACGACGATCGGCAGATAGCCGTTCGCGCGCCCGAACAGGTGCACCCGCAGCGTGCACGCACGCTCCGCCGTTGCCTCCAAGCGCAGCGCAAACGGATGCGGCACCTGGTTGTACTTGCGCATTTTCGCGGCGCCCGGCGGCGGCGCGGTCTCGAACAGGTATCCGTAGGCGCAGGCCTGCGGGCGGCGGCACGGCGGGCAACCACGCATTCCGCTCACGCAGGCAAGCCGCGCAAGCGAATGGCCGAGCGCTCCGCGCCAGGCGGAACCCGGGAAATTCGAAAAGCGAAGCGGCTCGTCGGAACCGAACTTCAGGCGGTAGCAGCCCACGGTAAGCTCCGGGGCTCTGCTGGATGAAGTGGCCCCCGCGCCGCCTACGAGGTTGGTGTTCCCCACCCGGCCCTCCCTTCGCTGTATGTTACTCCCGGGCGTCCAAACGGGGTAGGCAGAGTCTTTTCCAATATGGTATGAGTCTGAACGGGGGGACGTATTTCCAACGAGGTATGAG
>JACQGO010000069.1 GCA_016199485.1 Betaproteobacteria bacterium | reverse complement strand
GCCCGGCGCGATCGCGTTCACGCGTATGCCGTGCTCCGCCCACTCGAACGCGAGCATCCGCGTCATGTGGATGATCGCCGCCTTGGAGATGCCGTAGGTCGAGCGCTGCGCGAATCCCACCAGCCCGTGGGTCGAGGCGAGATTGATGATCAATCCGGGCCGCTTGCTGGAGATCAGGTGCCGGCCCATCTGCTGGCTCATGAAGAAAGTCCCCGTCAGGTTGGTCCCGATCACCGTTTCCCATTCCGCGGGGGTGACCTCCAGCGCCAGCCTGCGCACGGTGACTGCGGCGTTATTGACGAGCACGTCGAGATGGCCGAAGGCGCGGACGACTTCCGCCATCGCCTGCTCGATGCTCGATTGCGAGCGCACGTCGAGCGCCACCGTCACGGCGCGCGCGCCCGCCGCGGTCAAGCCCGCCACGACGCCAGCGAGCTTCTCGGGGCGCGTCGACGAGAGCGCGACGTCGAACCCGTCCCGCGCGAGCCCCAGGGCAATCGCAGCGCCGATCCCTTGCGAGGCCCCGGTCACGAACGCCGTTCGACGGCCCGCGGATTTCTCTTCCTGCATTCTTTCTCCGGTTGCGTAGAAGGCACTTGGTCCCAACTATCAAGTGCAACGTCAGGAGGGCCTGACGAAATGATCTCCCCTCCTCGTCGAGGAGGGGCGGCGCGAAGCGGCGGGGTGGTCGGGATGCCACGTTCTCCTCTCAACCCCCCCGGCCCTGCGGGCCACCCCTCCGTGGAAAGGAGGGGAGAAAAGCGGGTCCGCTTCATTTGGCTAGCCGCTCTAAAGTGTTGCACTTGTTCCTTGAGGGCGGGCCACCTCGAAAATCATCCACGGCTAAGTTTTTCGGCGCGGCAGGTACCCTACCACCCCTGCGGCTCCGCGCGAAGTGCAGCCATGGCGCCGAGCGCCTCCGCGAGCCGCCCGTATTCGACTTCGCCCAGCGCACGGACCGGCGGGCGAGGCTCTCCGCAATCGCGCCCCATCGCGCGCATGGCTGCCTTGAGGCTCGCCACCCCGCCCTTCTTCACGACCTGGCGCAGCGCTGCGACCTGCTCCTGGGTCTCGCGTGACTCGACGTACTGCTCCTTGCGACAGAGATCGTAGAGCCGGCGCACCAGCGTCGGGGCAATGGCGGCAAGCGGAGAAAACGCGCCCCTGCCGCCGATCGCCCCGGCGGAGACCATGTACTCCACCGCCGGCAGCAACAGGAACCCGGGACGCATGCCCCGCGCGAAGTCCACGAGCTCGATCATGAACTGCCAGTCGAGGCTCGAATCGGCCACGCCGGCGAAGTTGTCGAGCTTGTCCATGAGCTTGAGGCACAGCTCCGCGTTCACTTTCGTGCCCGCCATCTCTTCGGGCGCGTTGTACACGAAGAACGGGATGCGCACCGCCGAGCCGATTTGCGCGAAGTGTTCGAGCACCATCGCCGGCGGAGGCGTCCAGTAGTAGGGCGTTGTCGCCACGATGGCTGCCGCCCCCGCTTCCTGCGCGTGCCGCGCGAGCGACACGGCCATGCCGGTTCCCGAATGGCTGACGTGCGCGATCACCGGCATGCGCCCGCGGACCTGCTTGATCGCAAATTCGAGAACCGCCCGCCGCTCCTCATCGGTGAGGCTCACCGATTCGCCGGCATGCATGGGAGCCGCGAGCGAGTCCGCACCGCTGCGCAGATGAAATTCGATCACCTTCCCGAACAAATCGAAATCGACGCGGGCGTCGCGCGTGAAAGGCGTCACCGGCGTGTGCACCAGACCCGGAACAAAGCTTGGCATCTCAAGTAACCTCGAATTGCGAAAGTATCACCAGCCGTGGGGCTCGGTTTGCAGGATGCCGAGCTCCTCGAGCTGCGAGCGGATATACGCCTGGCGCTCAGGGGTAGCGGTCGGCAGCGGCAGCCTCGTGGGCCCGACGGGGCGTCCCATCATCACCATTCCGCCCTTGAGCGACGAAGGATACTGATCGCGGAACAGCAGCCAGAGCCGCGACACCTTGTACTGGAGTTCCCGCGCGCGCGGCCAGTCGCCGGCGACGCACGCGTCGAAAAGCTGGTTGCAGAGGTTAGGGCAGATCGAGCCCGCCGCCGAATACGATCCGACGCCGCCGAGCGGCACCGAAGGCAGCAGGTACTCCACTCCCGTGAGCATCGCGAACGTGGGCCGCCGCTTGAGCGCCGCGCGCGAGAGCTCGAGAAACTTCTCGCCGTTGAAGCTCGCCTCCTTCACTCCCGCGAAGTTCGGCAGCCGCTCGATGAGCCGCGCCATCAGCTCGCCCGTGATCTCGACGCCGGCGAGGTAGCTGGGAGAGTTGTAGGAAATCACCGGCAGCTCGATCGAGGTGCCCAGCCGGACGAAGTAATCGTAGATCGCCTCGAGCGAGGGATTCCAGAAGTAGGGAGTGATGGCGAGAATTCCGTCCGCCCCGATCTTCTGCGCGTGCCGCGCAAGCTCCATCGTGTCTTCCAAGGCGAGCGCGCTCACGTGGATCGTCACCGGCACCCGCCCCGCCACCACTTTCACCGCGGCCTCGGCGAAGCGCTTTCGTTCCGCGATCGTGAGATTGAGCGACTCGCCCTTGTGATGCGGCCACGAAATCGCGGTCCCGCTGGTGCGGACGTGGAAATCCAGCACCTTCTCGAAAGTCGGCAGATCGGGGCTGAAATCCGCCTTGAGCGGAGTGACCGGGCTCTGCATTACGCCCCTGAGAGTAAGCGCCATTTTGCCTTTCTTTCCTGTGTGCGGTTCGCGACCGTGCCGGTATTGCGGCTCGCGGCACGGCGCCGGTATCGTCTTCCGTGCTCCGCGAGGGTGGGCGGCAGATGCGGGAAGTTTCCCGGCGGTCGTATCTCCCTCAACTGCCCACTAAATTCTATTGAGAACCCTCTGGATCGAACAGCCCGCAGCGCCTAGAATCACTCTTAACTCCGGAATTGACAATCGATGATACAAAATATCGATCGCCTGCACGGCATCCTCGTCTTCCAGCGCGTCGTCGAGCTAGGGACGCTGAGCGGCGCGGCGCGCGCGCTCGGGGTATCGACCTCCGCGGTGAGCGCCGCCCTGGCCCGGCTCGAGCGCAAGCTCACGGTGCGGCTGCTCGACCGGACGACCCGCCGGCTCGGCCTCACCGCCGAGGGCGCCGAGTTCTATTCCAGGTGCAAGCAGATCACCGCCGACCTCGAAGAGGCGGAGCTCATCGTCGGGCGGGCGGGGCGCGTGCCGAGCGGCAGGCTGCGCGCCGGCATGCCTTCGGGGCTGAGCCGGATGTGGATCGTTCCTCGCCTCCCGGAGTTCGCACGCAGTTTCCCCTCGGTCTCCCTGGAGATCGTCTGCACCGACTTTGTGCCGTACACGATCGAGAACGGGCTCGACGTGGCGATCCAGGTCGGCGAGCTGCACGACTCCCGCCTCGCCGTGCGGCGGCTCGCTTCGATCCGCTACGTCGTGTGCGCGTCCCCCGGGTACCTCGCGGAACGGGGCACGCCGAGAACCCCCGACGAGCTGATGGGTCACGTCTGCCTCACGTATCGCCGGCCGCGGAACGGCCGCCTGAGGGAATGGCGGTTCAGGAGCGGCTCTTCCATGCGGCACGTCGCCGTGAACGGATTCATGACGTTCAACAGCGGCGAGGCGCTGGTCGCGGCGGCGCGGGCGGGCCTGGGCATCATCCAGGTCGCGGAGTATTACGCGCAGCCTTTCCTCGAAAGCGGGGAGCTCGTGGAAATCCTGGCGAACCACAAGACCGTGGGATACGACATCTCCGCCGTTTTTCCGCGGCAGCAGCGCACCGCGCCGAAGCTTCGCGTGTTCCTCGATTTCCTGGTCTCGCTGTTCAATCCGCCTCCCTGGGCGAGGAGCGGCGTCGCGGCGCGCCGGGCGGATGCCAGAACCGGGTGATCTCGACCGGCGGCTCGATGGGCGAAGTCCCGCCGGCTCCCTTAATGGGGAGCTTGATGGGAGGCTCGGATTTTTTCGTGGGTGTCATTCCCGTGCAAACGGGAATCCATACGGCGGTGGACAAGACATGCTACGTTTGCATTCTTGCTAACGGAAGCCACGGGGACGCTCTACGCTGGTGTAATGAGCGGAATCGCTCCTGGAAATTCAAGCTGGTAGAGGCTCGGCAGTCGATCCGGCGCCAGAGCGCGTGACGCTGTCATCACGTTGCTTGACGGCAGGACGGGATAGGCGGAAGCTGTTGCGGAAACAGGCTCGAACGCCGTTTGTTCCGCAACGCGCGGAGTGAACCTGAATCGCGTCACCTTGGCAGTTGCGGCTTCAAACAAAAGGGCTGAAGCGGAGGAACGCGATCATGATCACGCCTGATTTCCGCAATCGTTTTGGCATCACGCTCACCGGTATGGTGGTCGCGCTGGCGGCAGCCGGCGCAGCAAGAGCGGCGCCGACGCCTCGCTCCAGGTGCTCGGCGGGCACGTGCCGTTCACGACCGAGAACCTGAGCAACATGTTCGAGGACACGTACATGGGCAGCGCCGAGTTCGCGCAGTTTCTCGTGAAGCGCCGCGACGAGATGCTGCGCTTCATGGGGCAGGTCAGTCCGAGCTAGAAATGACTCGTGGTCCGTGAATGGAGCCCGTCCAGAAAACCAAGAAAAGCAGTCGGCCGCGGATAAACGCCATTAGCCACTCAAGCCGAACTCCGGGGAGACTCCCATGGACGACGACAAGCGCTCATTCTGGACCTCCGTGCCGGGCATCTTGACGGGACTTGCCG
>JACQGO010000087.1 GCA_016199485.1 Betaproteobacteria bacterium | reverse complement strand
GGCCTATACTTCCGCGGTGCACGGGTGCGTGCACCACTCGACTGATCGAGAGGACCGCGGCCAAGTACCTCGGTGTCATCGCGGAGGCGGCCAAGCGCGCGGGCGTGCGCTGCAAGTGCCTGCATGTCACGAACGACTTTCCCGCCGACGCGATCCTCGCGGTGGCGAAGAAGAACAAGTGCGATCTCATCTTCATGGCCTCGCACGGCCGGCGCGGGCTCGCGGGCGTGCTGCTCGGCAGCGAGACCCAGAAAGTGCTCACGCACTCGAAAATTCCCGTGCTCGTCTGCCGCTGAGCGAATCGGGTGCGCGGCGGCGCATCCGCCCGGGACACCGCCGTTTGATGAGGCTCATGCAAATGGTGATAACCCGTTTGCGCGTCGAATAGGAAGGCGGAAGCGAGGGCCGGGCGTCGTCAATCATGTCGACGAGGCTCGGCAGCGCAACGGGCGGCGCGGCCGCGCTGGATCGCCGGGCCCGGAGCCCGGTAGATCCATCCCTTCCTGATCATCCATTTCTCGATTTCCACGCCGACGAAGACGAGCGACGGAAGCAGCACCGAGAAGGCCAGCTCCTCGGCGCTCAACGCGCCGCTCTTGAAGATCGGCTGCAGCGCCGGAACGTAGATGATCGCGAGCTGCAGGCCGAAAGTGAGCAGCACCGCGCCGAGCAACGCCGGATTGGAGAAACAGCCGATCGCGAACGTCGATTCGCGTTCCGAGCGGATCGCGAGCACGTGGTACATCTGCGACAGCGCGAGCACGGTAAACACCATAGTCTGCCAGTGCTGCGAGCCGCGCTCGATCGCCCACCATTGCGTGTAAATCGAGAGCGCCCCCATCAGCAGGCCGACCCACAGGATGTGCTGCCATATGCCGTGGGCAAAGATGCTCTCGTGCGGTGGCCGCGGTGCGCGCCGCATGACGGCCGGTTCCTCCCGCTCCACCGCGAGCGCGAGGCCGGGCAGCCCGTCGGTGGCGAGATTGACCCAGAGGATCTGAATCGGCAGCAGCGGCAGCGGCAGGCCGAGCAACGGCGCGACGAGGATGGTCACGATCTCGCCGGTGTTGCCTCCCATGACGAAGCGCACGAACTTGCGGATGTTGTCGTAAATGCGCCGGCCCTCGCGCACGGCGGTCACGATGGTGGCGAAATTGTCGTCGAGCAGCACCACGTGCGAAGCCTCGCGCGCCACGTCGGTACCGATCCTGCCCATCGCGATGCCGATCTCGGCGCGCTTGAGCGCGGGCGCGTCGTTGACCCCGTCGCCGGTCATCGCCACGAACTCGCCCCGCGACTGGAGCGCCTCGACGATCCTGATCTTCTGCGCCGGGTCGACGCGCGCGTAGACGCGGATGTCGCGCACCTGCGCGGCGAACTCCTCGGCGCCGAGGCGCGCCAGCTCCCGGCCGGTGATCACCCGGGTGCCTTCTTCCATGATGCCGAGACGTGCGGCGATCGCCTTCGCGGTCGCCGGGTGATCGCCGGTCACGATCACCGGGGTGATGCCCGCGGCCTTGCACACGGCCACTGCTTCCCTGGCTTCCGGCCGCGGCGGATCGATCATGCCCACCAGGCCGAGCAGGACGAGCCCGGCCTCGACCTGCTCCGGCTTGAGCGGTGCGGGCACGACCGGCCACACGCGGAAGGCGAAGGCGATCACGCGCAGTCCGTCGTGCGCCATGCGCTCCGCCTGTGCGAGGATCACATCGGCCTGCACCGGCATCTGCTCAGCTCCGTTCAGCACGGCGACGCATTTCTCCACCAGCCGCTCGGGCGCGCCCTTGGTGAACGCGATCACGCCGCCGTCGCGGCGGTGCAGAGTCGTCATGCACTTGCGCTCGGAGTCGAACGGCAGCTCGGCGACGCGCGGCATCTGCGACTCGAGCCCGGCCTTGGACAGGCCGTGCACGGCAGGCACCGCGAGCAGCGCCACCTCGGTGGGATCGCCGATCTCCCGGCCGTCCTCGAGGACGCTCGCGTCGTTGTTGAGGGCCATCGCCTGAAGGAGCAGCCGCCACGACTCGCTGCGCGCGCTCCCGCCGTCCCACTCGCGCCACGGGCGCCCGTCGGCGTGGATCTCCTCGACCCGCATCCGGTTGCGGGTGAGCGTTCCGGTCTTGTCCGAGCAGATGAAGGTCACCGAGCCCAGGGTCTCGACTGCCGGAAGCCGCCGGATCAGCGCGTTCCTGCGCACCATCTTGTAGGCGCCGAGCGCGAGCGAGATGGTGACGACCGCGGGCAGCGCCTCCGGAATGGCCGCCACCGCGAGGCTCACCGCGGTGAGGAACATGAGCACCGGCGGCTCGCCGCGCAGCACCCCGAACGCGAACACGAACGCGCAGATTGCGAGCGCGGCGATCGCCACTCTGCGGCCGAACTGCTCCAGTCTTCTCTGCAGCGGGGTCCTGACCCCGGGCTCCTGCGCGAGCAGGGCCGCGATCTTGCCGAGCTCGGTCTGCATGCCCGTCGCGACCACCACACCGCGGCCCCGGCCGTATGTTGCGACGGTTCCCTTGTAGGCCATGTTCCTGCGGTCGCCGACCGGGAGCTCGGGGTCGGAGAGCGCCGCGACCTGCTTCTCGACCGGTGTCGACTCGCCGGTCAGCGCCGCCTCCTCGGTGTGCAGCGCAACAGCCTCGAGCAGGCGCAGGTCGGCGGGCACGACGCCGCCCGCGTCGAGCAGCACCACGTCGCCCGGCACCAGCGCGGCCGCGGGGACTTCGGAAACCGCGCCGTCGCGCAGCACCCTGGCAGTCGCGGCGGCGAGCTTTTTCAGCGCCACCATCGCGCGCTCGGCGCGGTACTCCTGGATGAAGCCGATCATCGCGTTCAGCAGGACGATCACGAGGATGGCGATCGCGTCCTGCGGCTCGCCGATGGCGCCCGAGATGACCGCCGCGACCATCAGCACGATGATCATGAAATCGGTAAACTGGTCGAGCAGCATGCGCCACGGACCGCGGCGCTCCGCTTCGCGGATCTCGTTCGCGCCGCAACGTGCGAGGCGCCTGGCTGCTTCGGCGCCGGGGAGCCCGCGATCGCGGGAACTCTCGAGGCGCAGCGACACATCTTCGGGGCTCAGGCAATGCCAGTGGACTGAAGCGGTCTCGCGGGAGGGAGCGGAGCGGGCGGCGGTCATGGGTCGAAGCCCCTGGAGCCCGAGGGGTTGCGTAGAGCCTGAATCACGCGGAATGATTGGTCAAGCCGATCGCGTTCGCCGCCGGTCTCGTGCTGGCGGCGGCCCCCGCCGGCGCGTGGGAGCCCACCAAGCCGGTCGAATTCGTGATACCGGCTGGCCAAGGCGGCGGCGCCGACCAGATGGCGCGCTTCACGCAGGGGGTAACTGCGAAGCACAGCCTGATGAAGCAGTCGGTCGTGCCGATCAACAAGTCCGGCGGCGCGGGCGCCGAAGGCTTTCTCGACGTCAAGGGTTCCAAGGGCGACGCGCACAAGATCATCATCACGCTCTCGAACCTGTTCACCACGCCGCTTGCGACCGGCGTGCCGTTCAACTGGAGGGACCTGACCCCGGTGGCGATGCTGGCGCTCGACAACTTCGTGCTGTGGGTCAACGCCGAGACGCCGTACAAGACGCCCAAGGACTACCTCGGCGCGGTCAAGAAGGCGGGCCCCAACAAGTTCAAGATGGCCGGCACCGGCGCCAAGCAGGAGGACCAGATCATCACGGTTGCGATCGAGAAGGCCGCCGGCGTGAAGTTCACCTATGTTCCTTTCAAGGGGGGTGGCGCGGTGGCGACGCAGCTCGTCGGCAAGCACGTCGATTCCACGGTGAACAACCCGATCGAAGCGGTGGCGCACTGGCGTTCCGGGAAGCTGCGCCCGTTGTGCGTGTTTGAGAAGGCGCGCATGCCGTACAAGAACAAGGTGACCGAGACCATGTCGTGGAACGACATTCCAACCTGCAGGGAGGCGGGCATTCCCATGGACTACCTGATGCTCCGCGGCATCTTCATGCCCGCCGGCGTGTCCCAGGATGTCGTTGATTTCTACATCGGGCTCTTCAAGAAGGTGCGCGGCACCCCGGAATGGAAGAAGCTCATGGAAGACGGCGCTTTCAACCAGAGCTTCATGAGCGGCAAGGAGTACGTCGACTGGGTTGCGAAAGCGGAAAATCTCCACCGCGACTTGATGAAGGAAGCAGGCTTCCTCGCCAAGAAATAGCGTTACCTGTGGGGACGGGCGCCGTGCCCGCCCTCCTTTTTCTTTTCCGGAGCGGGGCGCCGGTTTGTGCCCCGCGTCTGCCGGAGCGGTGCCTGTGATGCAAAACGACAGCGAATCGGCGCAGCGTGCGGTGCGCGTGATCACCATGGACGT
The DNA here is from genome assembly GCA_016199485.1 of Betaproteobacteria bacterium. Classification (GTDB taxonomy): domain Bacteria; phylum Pseudomonadota; class Gammaproteobacteria; order Burkholderiales; family SG8-41; genus JACQGO01. The sequence goes on along the minus strand of JACQGO010000087.1, from coordinate 9,890 downwards.
CATCGTCGCGGCGCTGATCTTCGCGCTGGGCGCGCTGGTGGTCTACGATAGCAACCGTCTCGGTTCGAGCTGGGACGAGAACGGTCCACAGGCGGGGTATTTCCCGTTCTACACCGGATTGCTGGTGTGCATCTCGAGCGCGGTGGTGTTCGTGCAAGGCGTGCTCAAGCTCAAGTCCGATGTGAAGGTTTTCGTCCGGCAAGATCAGTTCAGGCAGGTGCTGGTGATCCTGCTGCCCTCCGCGGCCTATGTGCTGGGCGTCCAGCTGATCGGCATCTATGTTCCGTCAGCCGCGTTCATCGGGCTGTTCATGAAGATCGCCGGCAAGTACAGCTGGTTGCGCAGCGCGGCAGTCAGTGTCTCAGTCAGCGTGATCGCATTCCTGATGTTCGAGGTGTGGTTCAAGATCCCCCTGCCCAAGGGGCCGTTCGAGCACCTGATCGGTTACTAGTGGATTCCGGGAGATGAAGTGGAAGAACTGAACGCCCTGCTTCACGGATTCACGGTTGCGCTGACGCCGTTCAACCTGGGCCTCATGTTCGTCGGCATCATTCTCGGCGTCATCATTGGTGTGTTGCCGGGACTGGGCGGTGCGAACGGGGTGGCGATCCTGCTTCCGCTCACGTTCACCATGCCGCCGAGCTCCGCCATCATCATGCTTTCCTGCATCTACTGGGGGGCGCTGTTCGGCGGCGCGATCACCTCGGTGCTGTTCAACATCCCGGGCGAGCCGTGGTCGGTGGCGACCACCTTTGACGGCTACCCCATGGCGCAGCAGGGCCGGGCGGGCGAGGCGCTGACCGGGGCATTCACCTCGTCGTTCGTCGGCGCCCTGGTCGCTGTACTGGTGTTTACTTTCCTCGCGCCGCTGATCGCCAATTTCGCGCTGCAGTTCGGACCGCCCGAGTTTTTCTCGGTCTACCTGCTGACTTTCTGCAGCTTCGTCGGCACCGGCAAGGGCAATCCGTTCAAGATCATCGCCTCGATGATGCTGGGTTTCGCGATGGCGGGGGTCGGCATAGACATCGTAACCGGCCAGTTGCGGCTCACGTTCGGGTTCACCGAATTGCTCTCCGGATTCCACTTCCTGGTTGCGGTAATCGGTCTGTTCGGTATCGGCGAGATCCTGCTTTCCATGGAAGAGGGGCTGTCGTTCTCCGGTCACAGCGCCAGGATCAACCCCAGGATCGTGTTCCAGACCTGGGCGAGGCTGCCGCATTACTGGGCGACCTCGATCCGCAGTTGCGTCATCGGCTGCTGGATGGGGATCATTCCGGGTGGCGCCACCCCCGCCTCGTTCATGAGCTACGGTGTCGCGCGCAAGATGTCGCGCGACGGCGACCGGTTTGGCACCGGACAGCTCGAAGGCGTGGTTGCGCCGGAGACCGCGGCGCATGCCGCCGGTACCTCCGCCCTGCTGCCGATGATTACGCTCGGCATACCGGGCTCGCCTACGGCCGCCGTGCTGCTCGGAGGCCTGATGATCTGGGGGTTGCAGCCCGGCCCGCTGCTGTTCGTGGAGCAGAAGGACTTCGTGTGGGGGCTGATCGCCAGCATGTACCTCGGCAATATCGCGGGACTGATCGTGGTCCTCACCACCGTGCCGTTGTTCGCCGCCATCCTGCGCGTTCCGTTCCCGATCATCGCGCCGGTGATCGTGGTGATCTGCGCGATCGGCGCCTACACCGTCAAGAACAACATGCTCGACGTGTGGATGATGGTAGTGTTCGGGGTCGTGGGTTACACCTTCAAGAAGCTCGAGTACCCGCTCGCGCCCATGGTGCTCGCGCTGGTGCTGGGGGACGCCGCCGAAAGCTCGTTCCGGCAGTCGATGCTGATATCGCAGGGAAGCCTTTCGGTATTCTGGGCGAACTGGCTGGTGGGAAGCCTCACGACGCTTGCGCTGGTGCTGCTGTTCTGGCCCGTGATCTCGCGCTTGCTGGCGCGTCTGCGTGCGTCGGGGCGTGGCGAAGTGATAAGACAGCGGGCGGTAGATTAGCGGGCGGCGCGGGCAGGTCCGAGCCTACTGGCTCTAAATCTTGCCGCGGCGCGATCGGGCGAGGAAATGTGGTGGTCGATGGTCCGAACGTTGTTCCGGGGCTCCATGATGCGACAAACTCTACGCGCCACCGGGCCCGCCTCGCCCGCAAAGACCGCTGCCGGAAAGGGCGGAGCTGCCTGACCCCTGACCTAGTTATGCTGTGCCCCACAGGGCCAAGAAGGGGTTAACGAAAAGTTGTCGGACAGAAGCCCAGGTTGGTATGCTAAATGTCTCCCGTCCAGACCACCAGGAGGTATGGGCCATGAGCACCGGTTCCGTGGAGGTCGTGTACCGCGGCATTTTTCAGAAAACCCTAGCCAAGAATATCTGCCGGGGGATTGTCTTTGCCGCAAGAAAGGAAGGCAGGATCGGTATCGCCTTCGGGCGTTACGGTGATTCTCCTGAACGCAACGGCATCCCGGCCAAGCAGTTCGCCGTCGTGGCTGATACCGAAGAGGAGCTGGAGGAGTACCTGTCGAGGTACGAGCCCGACAACAACGACGTCACCATAGTCACCGACGACACGCTCTGCAAAGGCATCGAGTCCTGGGCCTGGTATGGCTTGCAACCGATCAACAAGTTGCTCAAGGAGGGCGGCACGCTTCTGGTCACCTCGACCCGTTCGACGGAGAGCCTGATCGGCGACATCCACCGCAAGGAGGAGCCCTACAATCTCGCCACCGTCAAGTCGAGCGCCAGCTTCTCGGGGTTATGGGTGTACAAGGACGACCACACCGACGTGCGCCTGCTTGGGGCGCTGGCCAGGGTTGCCCCGCACATCATCAGCCTGGACTCCATCGTAGCGGCGATCAACGAGCCGAAGAAGAATGCCGCGAAGGAGGCTTCGGCGAGGAAGGCCCATGATCAGATCGCGTCGACCGCGATTGGCCCTGATAACGGCAACGATGCGGTCCCCTTCAAGTTCGAATTGCCGGGCTGGAAGAAAATGGAAGAGTGCCTGGTGATTCGCGGCGTCGGCGCCAGGCAGCAGGTTCCCGGCTGGGAGGGCGGTCACGTTCCCGCGCGCAACCCCACGTTCAAGAAGTTCACGACGCGCACCATGCGGCCGGTGATCAACTTCGATACCTGTACCAAGTGCACGATTTGCTGGCTGCAGTGTCCGGATACCTGCTTCGATATCACGCCTGATGGCTATTACGACGCGAATATGGAAGCCTGCTGCGGTTGCGGCATATGCGAGGCCGTGTGCCCGGTGGACAAGTGCATCACCATGGTCAACGAGGAAGCCTTCAGGGATCACCGGAGCCAGTGGGAAATGTGGCACAAGGACAAGCAAGCGTATGCAGCGTGGTTGTCTGAAAAAACCGCCGATCAGCCCGCCCGTAGCCACGGGTTCCACCATCCCGGCCAATATGCCGAGGAGATCGCCAATGAGCCCCGCTGACACAGCTACTACGAAGCAGGCAGACAACGAGGTCGCACCGCGCGCCGAGACCGAGGCGTTGATCAGCGGCAGCGAAGCGGTTGCGCATGCCGTCCGGCTCGCCGACGTGGATGTGATCACGGCGTATCCGATCCGTCCCTACGACACCGTGATGCAGTACGTATCGAAGATGATTGCCGACGGCGACTTCGACTGCGAATACATCGTCGCCGAGAGCGAGCACTCGCAATTCGAGATCGTGAAGCACGCGTCCGCCGTCGGGGCGCGGGTTTTCTGCGGCTCCAGTGGCGTCGGCTGGTTCTACGCCTTCGAGGCGTTGGCGGTTACCGCGGGGCTGCGCCTGCCGATGGTCGCCATGGTCGGCAACCGGGCGCTGGACGATCCCGGTGCCTTCGGGGTCGAGCACAACGATGCGCTCGCGGTGCGGGACCTCGGCTGGATGCTTGCCTGGGTGTCGACCGCGCAAGAGGCGCTGGATACGGCGCTGATCGCCTATCGTGTGGCCGAAGATCCGCGCGTCTTCCTTCCCTGCGCAATTAGCTGTGATGGTGCGTTCCTGACCCACTCACAGTCGATCGTCAAGGTCCCCAGCCAGGCGATGGTCGACAGCTTCCTGCCGCGCTATAGCCGGGGAGACAAGCAGTTGCATCCGGACAACCCGATCACGATCGCCCCACAGGTGAACGAGGACTGGCTGATGGAGATCCGCCGCCAGAGCGACATGGCGGCGCGCCGGGCGCGGGATGTCATCATCGAGGCCTACCAGGATTTCAACGCCAGGTTCGGACGCGGCGGCGAGCCCTTCATCGAACGCTACATGATGGAGGACGCCGAGGTCGCGGTGATCGGAATGGGAACACTGGCGATGCCGGTGAAGGTCGCCGTGCGCAAGATGCGGCAGCATGGCAGGAAGGTCGGCTTCGTACGGGTCAGGTGGTTCCGCCCGTTCCCCGCGCGCGAGCTGCAGAACGCGCTCGCAGGGGTGCGCGCAGTGGGCGTAATCGATCGCGACTTCAGTTTCGGCTCGACCTTCTTCAGCGGCGTGCTGGCCAACGACCTGCGCTCCGCTCTCTACCCGCTCAAGAACCGGCCCAAGATTCTCTCCTTCATCGCCGGTCTGGGCGGACGCGAGGTGCGCACCAATAACGTCATCGATGTGGCCGGCAAGGTATTCGACGCTGCGAGTGGCGCCGACATCGATGAACAGAATACCTACTGGATCGGCGTGAGGGAGTAGCCACCATGGAAGAAGCGAAACCGAAGACGGATATCGGTGATTTCACTTCACCGCAGGTTCTCGAACCTTGGAAAGGCATCAAGAAGGTCGCCCGCGAGGAGTATTTCACCTCCGGTCACCGCACCTGTCAGGGGTGTGAGTCGGCGCTGGTCATGAGACTCATGATCAAGGCGGCCGGGCCGCGCACGATCGTGCTCGGCGCCACCGGCTGCATGTATGTGGCGAACACCACGTATTACTCGACCCCGTGGATGGTGCCGTGGATGCACACGCAGCTCGGGTCCGCGGGTTCCGCGGCCACCGGCACCGCCGCTGCGCTGCGGGCCTTGATGCGCAAGGGCAAGATGGAGAAGGAGCCGATCAACGTCATCGCATTTTGCGGCGACGGCGGTGGCGCCGACATGGGGCTTTCGGCCATTTCGGCGGCGCTGCAGCACACGCAGTACAACCTGTTGATCTTCCTGTATGACAACGAGTCATACGCCAACACCGACATCCAGGTGTCGGGTTCATCGCCGTACGGTGCGCACACCACCTTCAGCCCGCCGGGCAAGGCGCATCGCATCATGCACCGGCGCTGGAAAAAGAATACCGCGGCGATGCTGGCGGCAGGCCATCCCGGCTGCAAGTACGTCGCCACCGTTTGCTCCGGAAACGCAGTCGACACGTTGAACAGGGTACGCCGGGCATTGACCATCGGCGGGCCGACGTTCATCCATTCGCTCGATCCTTGTCCCAAAGGCTGGGACTACGATCCGAAGTACTCGCACGAGCTGGGTGAGCTCGCGGTCGAAACGGGCATCTGGCCGCTCTACGAGGTCGAAGAAGGCAAGCTCAGGATGTACGGCAAGAGCAAGCACATCGCGAGCGGCGCGGCCAAGCGCAAGCCGGTTCGCGAGTACCTGCTGAGGCAAGGGCGCTTCGCCCACTTTACCGAGGAAGATATCGCGTACTTTCAGGCGAAGACGGACGAGATGTGGGAGAAGTGGCTGATCCCGGGAGTGATCCCGTTCTCCCGAGCGTAGCCCTGCGTCGGCTGGGCGGGGCCTCGCCTTCGCAACCGAGCGGCAGCCGCTGCCCGCAAAGAAGCTGAGAACTGACGATTTGCTCTACCGGTTGCTCCGACCGGAGGTCAGCTTCGCCGCCGTGGTTCTCAAATCTTGCCCCGCCGTTTGAGGCGGCTCAGCGTCTCCGGCGACAGGTTGAGGTACGAGGCGAGTTCCTTCTTGGGGAGCCGCTCGACGAGCTCGGGGTGCTTGCGCATGAAGCGCCGCACGCGGCCCGGCGCGTCGAGCAGGTGCAGGGTGATGGTATGAGCCATGACTTCGCTCATCAGCTTCATGATCTCGAACTCGAATTCGCTCTTGATCACGGGGTGGCGCTCGAGGAACTGCACCCATTGCTGCATCGACAATTTCGCCGCCCGCACCTTGGTCACCGCGCGGATCGAGTAGGGAATCGGCTTTTTCAGGCGCCACGCGGCGTAGCTCGTGTCGATGTCGCTTTCCGCCGCAAACCGCAGGATCATCTCCTTGCCCTGGGCGTTGGACACCACGCGCTTGAGTATGCCCTCGATGATGAAGTACTGTTCCATCGAATGATCGCCCTGATGCTCGAGCGCCGCTCCTTTTTGACAGTCGACGATCTCGATCAGCGATTCGAGCTCTTGCCATTGCGGCGCGGTGAGGTGCTTGAGGACGAGGTTCTGCCGGAGCTGGACGCGAATCACCCCGGCATCGGGATGGTGCGCAAGGGACGACATGGTGCGGCGAAGTTTTCTCGCCGGAGCAATCGCCGGCATAACGATTGAGTATAACTCAAAAGTCATGATTCTTGACCGCGGTCAAGGCCGTCCGGCGGGCAACCGCATAAATTTAAGCGCTTTCGGAAAACAGGGGCTGTGACACAGCCAGCCGCATACGCCCAGGAGACACCCTATGGCAACTGTCAGCGAAAACCAAGTCGCCTCCACAACGGCTGCAGAACTGATTTCCGGCGGCCAGATCGTGGCCAGGATGCTCAAGCAGGAGGGCGTGAAGCATATCTTCACGATCTCCGGCGGGCACATCATCGACATTTACAACGGGTGCCTCGACGAGGGCATCAAGATCATCGACGTACGTCACGAGCAGGTCGCGGCGCACGCCGCGGACGCTTACGCGCGCATCACCGGCAACATCGGCTGCGCCGTGGTGACTGCGGGTCCCGGCACGACCGACGCGGTCACCGGCGTCGCCAACGCATTCCGGGCGGAGAGCCCGATGCTGCTGATCGGCGGCGGCGGCCCGCTCAAGCAGTACAAGATGGGCGCGCTGCAGGACCTGCCGCACGTGCCCATGATGGCGCCGATCACGAGATTCGCGTCCACCGTGATGACCACCGAGCGCTGCGCCGAGATGATGGGCCAGGCGATCCGCGAGATGTACAACGGCGCGCCCGGGCCGGGCTACCTCGAGATCCCGCACGACGTGCTCGACGGCAAGGTGGACACGACCAGGGTGCGCATCCCGAAGAATTTCCGCGTCAAGGGCGAGTTCATCGGCGATCCGAACGCGCTTGCGCGCGCCGGCGAGGCGATCGCCGGGGCCGAGCGCCCCGTCGCGCTATTCGGCACGCAGGCGCGTACCTGCCGCGCGCACGAGGCGATCGACCGCTTCGCGCGCCACTTCAACGTCCCGATCTACGTGAACGGCGCGGCGCGCGGCACGCTGCCGCGCAACCATCCCTACAACTTCATGCCGTCGCGGCGCACCGCGTTCGAGCAGGCGGACGTGATCCTTCTCGCCGGCACGCCGCTCGACTTCCGCATGGGCTACGGGCGCCGGTTGAGTCCCAAGGCGACGATCATCATCCTCGACATGGATTACCGCAACGTCGGCTACAACCGCGACTTCGACATCGGGCTGGTCGGCAACGTCCGGGCGATACTGAACGCGATGTGCGAAGCGTCCAAGGGCGACGCCGCGCGCAGGCACGATCCGTTTCTCAAGGCGCTGCGGGCGGAGGAGGAGAAGACCAGGAACAAGAACGACGCGATCATCAAGGCGAACGCCGTGCCGATCCATCCCGTGCGGCTGTGCCACGAGATCAACGAATTTCTGCTCGAGGATACGGTCTATATCGGCGATGGCGGCGACGTCGTGACCTTCTCGGGCTCGATCGTGAAGCCGCACAGGCCCGGCGGCTGGATGGATCCGGGCCCGCTCGGCACGCTCGGCGTCGGCACCGGGTTCGCGCTCGCCTCGAGGCTCACGCAGCCGCAGCGCGACGTCGTAGTGCTGTTCGGCGACGGCTCGTTCGGGCTCACCGGCTTCGACTTCGAGACCATGGTGAGGAACAAGCTCGCCTTCGTCGGCGTGATCGGCAACAACGCCTCGTGGAATCAGATCCGCTACGGGCAGGCGCGCAAGTACGGCAAGGAGCGCGGCGACGTGGCGAACGTGCTCGCCGACGTGCGCTTCGACAAATTCGCCGAGGCGCTGGGCGGCTTCGGAATCCGGGTGACCGAGCCCGACAAGATCCGCCCGGCGCTGGAGCAGGCACGCAACTCGGGCCGGCCCGCGCTGGTCGACGTGGTGATCGACCGCGAGGTGTATTCGAGCGGCACGACGAACCAGACGATGTACAAATGACGCGGCGCGCGCCGCGTCATCCCGGCGCAAGCCGGGATCCGGGGTGTAGGAGGGGGCAAAGATGAGCAAGGCACTCGAAGGATTCCGCATACTCGACATGACGCACGTGCAGGCCGGACCCACGGCGTCGCAGATCATGGCGTGGCTCGGCGCCGACGTGATCAAGCTCGAACCGCCGACCGGCGACGTGACGCGCGGACAGCTGCGCGATGTTCCCAACGCCGACAGTCTTTACTTCACGATGCTCAATTGCAACAAGCGCTCGATCACGGTGAACATGAAAAACGCCGCGGGCAAGGAGGTGTTCATCGAGCTGGTGAAGAAGTGCGACGTGGTGATGGAAAACTTCGGTCCGGGCGTGATCGACCGGCTCGGTTTTCCGTGGGAAGAGGTCCACAGGATCAACCCGCGCGTCGTGATGGCCTCGATCAAGGGCTTCGGCTCGAGCGGCCCCTACGCCGACTTCAAGGCATACGAGAACGTCGCGCAGGCAATGGGCGGCGCGATGAGCACCACCGGCGTGCCGGGCGGGCCGCCGTTCGTGACCGGCGCGCAGATCGGGGATACCGGCACCGGGCTGCATTTCGTGATCGGCATCCTCGCGGCGCTGCATCACCGTAACCGTACCGGCAGGGGCCAGTACGTGGAAGTCGCGATGATGGACTCGGTGATGAACCTGTGCCGCGTGAAATTCCGCGACCATCAGCGCATCCAGCGCGGGCCGCTCGGCGAATACTCGGTGCCGACCGAGGGGCTCGATTACGCGCCGCGCGCCGGCAACGATTCCGGCGGCGGCCAGCTCGGCAACGCGATCAGGTGCAAGCCGGGCGGGCCGAACGACTATCTCTACATCGTCGTGCAGGAACACGTGTGGGAGGCGCTCGCCAACCGCATCGCCGGTGAGGCGCTTGTCAAGAACGCAAAGTTCGCGACGATCGGCGAGCGGCGCAGGCACCAGGACGAGATGTGGGCGCTCATCAATGATTTCGCCGGGAACTACACGAAGCAGGAACTGATGAAGATGCTCAATGACCTCAACGTGCCGTGTGGTCCGATCATGAGCACCAGGGACCTGGTAAACGACGAGCACGTGAGACTGCGCGAAATGATCGTCGAGCTCGATCACCCGCAGCGCGGCAAGTGGCTGAACGTAGGCTGCCCGATCAAGCTCTCGGATTCCGCGGCCGATATCGAGCGTTCTCCCCTGCTCGGCGAGCACACCGACGAGATCCTGCGCGAAGTGCTCGGTTACACCGACGCGCAGGTGGCGGCGATGCGGCAGGCGGGCGCGTTCAGCAAGGAGCCGCCGAAGATCGCCGAATATCACCCGCTGCGCGCATGATCACCGCGGTGAAAGGTGAAGGTTAGGGGTGAAGGGTGAAGGGCGAAAAGCAGGGTGCCCGACGGTGTCGGGATTGCTTTTGACCTTTCACCCGTTCATCCTTGCGTTGTGAGCGGAGCGAACGACCATGCGAATAGCGATCATAGGACAACAAGACTTCGGCAAGGCCGTGCTCGAAGCGTTTCTCGCGCGCGGCGACGATCTCGCCGGCGTGTTCTGCGCGCCTGAGAAGC
>JACQGO010000063.1 GCA_016199485.1 Betaproteobacteria bacterium | reverse complement strand
TTATCCTCGGTTTCATTCGAAATCCGCAGGCGGTTTTGCTGTTAGCAGCCTGTCGGACGCTTAAGCCCGACAGGCTGCTACACATTATGGCGCAAATCGCGCGGCGGCGCGCGCCCTCCGCGAGTTTCGTCAGTCGGAACCTGATCCGAGAAAATTGACCCCCGGCGCTCCTGGGCGTACAGTAACTTTGAATACGTCGCCGCGACCGATCACGGTCCCGTGACGCTCCCGCAGCGGGTCCGGCGTCCGAATTCCGCGGGGCCGGAAGTTCAGCCCCGGCACGATTCAATGTTCGCGCAACAAGGAGACACAATGACGGCGCAGGCAGCAGCCAGAACGCAGGAGCACGGCCACCAGACCCAGGTCACCGACAACCCCTACACGCGCAGGATCGCGCAGTTCGTCTCCGGCCTCACTTACGAGAAGATCCCGTCCGAAGTGCGCCAGCGCATCAAGCTGCTGATCCTCGATTCGCTGGGCTGCGGGATCTACGGCTCGATCAAGGAGCACAGCAGGATCCTGATCGACGCCATCAGCGACGTGGACGCCAACGGCAACTGCGGGATCTGGGGCACGGAAAAGCGCGTCACCGCTCCCCACGCCGCGCTGGTGAACGGGACGCTGATCCAGAGCTTCGAGCTCGACGACATCCACCGCCAGGGCGCGATGCACGTCGGCTCCACCACGCTGCCCGGTATCACGGCGATCGCGGAAATCCGCCCCGGGATGTCGGGCAAGCGCTTCATGACGGCGGCGGTCGCCGGCTACGAGATCGGCCCCCGGGTCGGCATCTGCATGGGGCCCAACCACCTCGGCCAGGGCTGGCACTCGGGCGCGACCGTCGGCGTGTTCGCGGGGGCGGCGTCGGCCGCCGCCGCGCTCGGATTGTCCGAGGACGCAACGATAGACGCGCTGGGGGTCGCCGGCACGCAGGCCGCCGGGCTCATGGCGGCGCAGTACGGATCGATGGTCAAGCGCATGAACCACGGCCGCTCCGCGCAGAGCGGGCTCTACGGAGGGCTGCTCGCCAACGCGGGGTTCACGGGAATCAAGAACGTGTTCGAAAGCGAGTACGGCGGCTTCTGCACCACGTTCTCGCGGTCGAGGGAGTGGTTCAAGCTCGAAGAGCTCACCCGCGATCTCGGCGAGCGCTGGGAGACGATGCGCGACTCGCTCAAGTTCTACTCGGCGGCGGCGAGCAACCACACGACGCTCGACGCGATCCGCATCATGCGCGCGCGGCGCCCCTTCGCGCCGGAGGAGGTCGAGCGCATCGTGGTGCACGGCTCGCAGGTCACCAGGGACCACGTGTTCTGGCGCTACGAGCCTTCCGGCATGACCAACGCGCAGTTCTGCATGCCGTACATCGTCGCCACGCTCCTGCTCGAAGGCGACTTTTTCGTCGACCAGGTCACCGAGGACAAGCTCGCCGACCGCGAGCGCATCGCACTCTCGCGCAAGGTCGAGTTCATCGCCGAGCCCGAGATCACCAAGACCGGGCTGCGCTACCTCGTGCGCGTCGAGATCTTCCTCCAGGACGGCACGCGCCTCGAGGAGACGGTGGAAGCCCAGCGCGGCAGCGAGACCAGGTTCGCCTCCGAGGCCGAAGTGGTCGAGAAGTTCGAGAAGCTCGTGAAGCACGTGTTCCCGATGCCGCAGGTGCACGCCATACGCGATGCCGTGCTGGGGCTGGAAAAGCTCGAGGATGCGTCCGGGCTCGCGAAGCTGCTGGTCAAGAGTTGACGAGAACCGGTGTCAAGAACAGCTGGAAACTGTCGATGCACGCCGATGGACGCCGACAGCATGAATGCCGAAGACGTGGTTAACAGGAGATTTCATCTGCGTCTATCGGCGTTCGTCTGCGGCCAAGTCTGCTTCTAGGATTTTTGAGGTAGCTTCCAGGGACGAGGGCACGCCGCGCGGCGTCGGACCGCGCGGCGCGCGGCGCTCGTCCGGGAGCCACAGAAACCGGGAGGAGGATGTCGATGCGCACCGCAAACCGCTTTGTCGTTTCCTGTTGTACGGCAGCGGCGCTCGGAGGGATTTCCGCCGGTCTCGCGCAGACCTACCCCGTCAAGCCGGTGCGCGTGCTGGTCGGATTCGCGCCGGGAGGCAGCACCGATACCATCGCGCGCATCATCGCGCCGAAGCTGAGCGAACGACTCGGCCAGCAGATCGTGGTCGAAAACCGCCCCGGCGCCGCGGGCAATATCGCGGCCGAGTTGACCGCCAAGGCCGCCCCGGACGGCTACACGCTGCTCATGGCCTCGGCGAGCCTCACGATCAATGCCAGCCTGTACCGCAAGCTCCCCTTCGACCCGGTAAAGGATTTCGCGGCCGTTACGCTGGTCACCTCCTCGCCTTTCGTGCTGGTTACGCACCCCTCGGTACCCGCGAGATCGGTGCGGGAGCTGGTCGCGCTGGCGAAATCGAAACCCGGCGCGCTCAACTACGGGAGCGGCGGCGCCTCCTCGCGCCTCGCCACGGAGCTATTCGCGAGCATGGCCGGGGTCAGGATCGTGCACATCCCCTACAAGAGCAGCGGGCCGGCGGTCACCGACCTGCTGGGCGGACAGATCGCGATGATGTTCAGCGCGCCGCCTGCGGCGCTGCCGCACGTCCAGTCGGGCAGGCTCAGGGCGTTGGGCGTGACCGGGAGCCGGCGGCTGTCCGGCGCGTCCGCGATCCCGACGATCGCGGAGTCCGGCCTTGCGGGTTACGAAGTGAACTCATGGTCCGGGCTGCTGGCGCCCGGCGCGACGCCCGGGGAGATCATCACCAGGATCGCCGCCGAAGTAGCAAACGTGATGCGCCTGCCGGACGTGAGGGATCGCCTGCCCGCTCAGGGCCTGGAGGCGACCACCAACACGCCGGAGCAGTTCGGCGCGTATATCAGAGCCGACATCGAGAAATGGGCGAAAGTCGTGCGTGCTTCCGGGGCGCGCGCGGACTGAAGCAAAGCGGCGCGGCGCGTCTGGCCGGCTCACGCATTTCGAGGAGGAGGAACCAGTATGAAGAAAACACCATGGTACGCGGCGTGTCTGATGCCGATCGTCGCCGCGTTCGCTGCGTATGCCGCGAATGCGGTAGCGCAATCGTATCCGTCACGCCCGATACGCCTCATCGTTCCCTTTGCGCCGGGAGGCGGCGTCGACTTCATGGCGCGGCTGGTGGGACAGAAGCTCACCGACAGCCTCGGACAGGCGGTCGTGATCGACAACCGGGGCGGCGCCGGTGGAGTAGTAGGGGCGGAGCTCGCCGCGCGGGCGACCCCGGACGGCCACACGCTGGTGATGGGCAACAACAGCTCTCACGGCGTGAGCCAGAGCCTCACTCCGAAACTGGCGTACGACACGATCAGGGACTTCGCGCCGATTTCGCAGATCGCCTCCGCCCCGCACCTGCTGCTCACCTCCATATCGGTGCCGGCGAGAAACGTCGGGGAGTTTGTGAAGCTGGCGAAGGCGAGGCCCGGGCGGTTCAACTATGGCTCAAGCGGCGTCGGGTCGCAGACGCATCTCTCGACAGAGTTGTTCAAGCTCGTGACGGGGACGAATCTCGTTCACATCCCTTACAAGGGTGTGGGGCCCGGGTATGCCGCCCTGGTGAGCGGTGAGATCCAGCTCCTGTTCGCGGCTACGCCGTCCTCGCTGCCCCACGTGCGCGCCGGACGCATCCGGGCGCTCGCAATCACCGGGGAAAAGCGCTCGCAGCTGCTGCCCGACATGCCGACGCTGCTGGAAGACGGCGTGAAGGGGTTCGAGACCGGGCCGTGGTACGGGCTGCTCGCGCCGGCCGGAACGCCCCCGCGCATCGTCACGCAACTGCACCGGGAAATCGTGAAGATCGTGCAGATGCCCGACGTGAGGGAGAAACTCACTTTCCAGGGAGCAGAAGCAGTGGGCGGCACCCCCGCGGAGTTCGCGCGGACCATAAGAGACGAGCTCGCCAAGTGGACGAAGGTCGTCAAGACCATCGGTCTCACCGCGAAATGACTTCGATCAAGGAGAAACGCGCTTTTCTTGAGCCCTGCCCCACCGACAACCGGAAAAATGAAGGAGGAGAACCTATGAGGATCACCGAAAGAACGCGTCTGCGTGTATCGCGTTTCCTCAAGGCGGCGGGCCCGCTGCTCTTGCTCGCGCCCGCGGCCTGGGTCCAGGCACAGTGGGCGCCGTCCCAGCCCGTCGAGATCATCGTCGGGTTCAGCCCCGGCGGCGGCACCGACCGCACCGTGAGGAAGATCAACCGCATCTTCCAGGAGAAAAACCTTCTCGCGAACGCCGTCGTCGTGAACAAGCCGGGCGGCGCCGGCTCGGTGGGCTGGGCTTACCTCGATCAGCACGCCGGCAACGCGCACTACATCGCGCTCGCGACGCTCACGCTGCTGACGAACAACATCACCGGCCGGAGCAAGTACAACTACACCGACTTCACGCCCCTCGCGCAACTCTTCACCGAGAGCGTCGCGGTGGCTGTGCAACCCGATTCGCCGATCAAGGACTGGAAGGATCTCGTCGCCCGCATGAAGAATGACCCCGCCTCGGTCACCCTCGGCTCGAGCAACCGTGCGGGAGCGGCGCCGCTCACCTTCGCCATGGCGATCAAGGCCGCGGGCGTCGATCCGACGAAGATGAAGCTCGTGGTGTTCAATTCCGCCGGGGAGGCGATGACGGCGGGCCTCGGCGGCCACGTCGACGTGGTCGTCATCACCTCGGAAACGGTCAAGCTGCAATTGATGGGCAAAAAGACACGCGTGCTCGCGATCTCCGCCGCGAAGCGCCCTGCGTCAGGGGCGTTCGCCACGGTGCCCACCCTCACCGAGCAGGGAGTGAACGTCGTCTTCGGGAGCTGGCGCCTGATATTGGGCGCAAAGGGCATGACGCAGGCGCAGACCGCCTACTGGGAAAGCCTGTTCGCGAAGCTCGCCGCGAGCGAAGACTGGAAGCAGGAGCTCGACAACTACGACGCAAGCAACGAATACATGAACAGCGCCGACACGCGCCGTTTCCTCGACGCGCAGTACGCGCAGTTGAAGGAAGTGCTGACCGAGCTGGGGCTCGCGAAGTAGCCTCCGCGCGCAGACTTCGCGTTGGGGTTCGCTGCGCTCACCCCAACCTACGGTCACTCGGCCGGCCTGGTAGGTTGGGGTGAACAATGTGAACCCCAACGGCATCGCGGGTTGATATTTGACGGGCAGAGTCGGCGCGGCGGATCTCGCGTTGGGGTTCGCTGCGCTCACCGCAACCTACAGCGCACGGCCACTGACGGCCAAGGTCCGACACAATAACAGGAGGAGGAACTCATGCAAACGACATCCCCGCTTCATCGTACGGGCGCCTTGATGACTTGTTTCGTCGTCGGATTGCTGGCAGCAGAATGCGTTGATGCGCAATCGACCGGCTATCCCACCAAGCCGATCCGGCTGCTGGTCGGCTTCAGTCCCGGTGGAGGCACCGACATCACTGCGCGCATCGTCAGCAACATGCTGAGCGAACGCATCGGGCAGTCGGTCATCGTCGATAATCGCCCCGCAGCTGGTGGTGTGCTGGCCCGCAATATCGCGGCCGCAGCCAGCCCGGATGGGTATACTTTGTTCATGCTCTCGGGCAGCCAGGTGATCGCCGCGAAACTCATCCAGGATGCTCCGGTCGATATGCGCAAGACATTTTCCGCGATCGCGCGGCTGACGTCGCAGCCCTACCTCCTGAGCACCCATCCGTCCTTCCCCCCGAAGACCGTGAAGGAAATGATTGCCTACGCCAAGAGCAAACCGGGCGAACTCAACTACGGGTCAACCGGCGTGGGATCCATGGCGCATCTCGCGACGGAACTTCTCATGGAAATGGCCGGGATCAGGATGGTGCATGTGCCCTACAAGGGGACTGGCCCCGGATTGCTCGATCTGATGCGCGGGCAGCTCCAGTTCCTGTTTGCGAGCTCGACCTCCACGATGCCGCACGTCAAAGCGGGCAAGCTGCGGCTGCTCGGTTCAAGCAGCGGCAAGCGGTCCAGGGTCCTGCCGGGTGTACCGACGATCGCCGAGAGCGGGTTGCCGGGCTACGATGTCACCGGCTGGTACGCGGTGATAGCGCCGGCCGGGACTCCCAAAGCCATAATCACGAAACTGAACCGGGAAATCGGCGAGGTGCTGAAAACGCC
>JACQGO010000074.1 GCA_016199485.1 Betaproteobacteria bacterium | reverse complement strand
GGTCAGTTTGGCCGCAGCGACCTGTGCAGCGGCGCGCATCGCGGGTAAGCCGTCAAGCGAAGTCTTGTGTTGACGAGCGCCGACGGCTTGGGCACCCGCAGCGTGCCGTTTGCCGCACCGGGAGCAAAGCCAAACTGACCCACTGCCGCCGAACGCCTCGAAGGCGTAGACGACCATAGCCACCCGGTGGAGGGGAGCACGTACCACATAACAGCGTGTGCTCAGATTTCCGCGGCGGTCCTGGCGGTATCGAGCAGCCTGAGCGCGGAGTGTGCCGGCGCGGCGGACTGCCACGCCGGCTCGGGACGGGAGAGGTAATCGGCGCCGAGCTCCGCGACGCTGCGGCACCCGAGCAGCGCCATCACGCGGTCGATCTCCTCGCGGAAGATCGCGAGCGCCCGCGCCGCACCCGCTTCGCCGCCCGCGGCGATGCCGTAGAGCGTTCCCCTGCCGATCAACACCGCGTGCGCGCCGAGCGCCAGTCCCTTCACGACATCGCTCCCCCGCCGGAAGCCGCTGTCCACCAGCACGGTGATGCGGCTGCCGACGGCATCCACGATCTCGGGCAACACCTCGATCGGCGACACTGCGCCGTCGAGATTGCGGCCGCCGTGGTTGGACACGATGACGCCGTCGGCACCGCAGTCCACCGCTAGCGTCGCATCCTGCGGATGCAGAACGCCCTTGACGAGCAACGTGTGGGGCCACAGCTTCCTCAACTGGCGCAGGTCCTCCCAGTTGAGCGAATCGTTCTTCATCTGCGAGCGGCCCATGGGGCGCGCCGTCACCTTGTACTTGATCTCGCTCGGGTAGTTCTCGTAGCGCGGCATTCCCATAGTGACCAGGTAACGCGTGAGCACGCCGAGCAGCCAGCGCGGATGCATGAGCACATCGGTCACGTTGCGGCGCGTGAAGCTGAAAGGGATGGTGAAGCCGTTGCGCAGGTTGTACTCTCGGTTCGCGGATACCGCCCCGTCCACCGTGACGATCAGCGCCTCGAACCCGGCCGCGAGCGCGCGCTGCACGAGCCTGTGCGAAAGGCTGCGGTCAGGCCACATATAGAGCTGGAACCACAATGTGCCCCCGGCCTGCTCGGCGACCTTCTCCATCGCCGTCATCGAACCGGTGGCAAGGGTGAACGGAATACCCGCCTGCCTGGCGGCACGCGCGAGCGCGATCTCGCCTTCGTGCCACAGCAACCCGGCCGTTCCGGTCGGCGCGATCGCGATCGGCATCGTGTGCGTCTTGCCGAACAGCGTCACCTGCTGCGTGCGCCCGGAGACGTCGACCAGCGTGCGCGGCCGGAACTTGATGCGCTCGAACGCCGTGCGGTTGTTGCGCCAGCTCACCTCGTCTTCCGTGCCGCGGTCCACGAACTCGAACAATCCCTTCGGCAATCTGCGGCGCGCCATCTCCCGCAGGTCGGCGATGTTGTAAGCCCTCGACGTCCGATCTTTCATTTCACCTTTCCCCGCTTGTGTGTTCCCGGCCTCGACGCCCCAGATAACCCGACAGGGGGCCGCTCGTCATCCATCGGCCCCGGCATCGTTTCGGCGGCGCGCCGGAAAATGTGCAGCCCAGGCCGGGTCCACTCACACGCGACGCATCGGCGCGCCGCCGCGAACGCGGTTGCGGCGCCGGTCGAGCCACCACGCCAGCGCCGGCAGCATGAAGAAGCCTCCCGGCATCGCCAGCACGACGAGATAGGGACTCAGTGCCGACAGCCGGCGCAGATGGTTTCGCAGTTCGGCGCGGTCCTCCGGCGTCCAGCGCTGGTTGTTGCGCGGCTTCATGAGCAGCGGCATCAGTCCCTTCACCTGCGTCATCTCGCCCAGCAAGAACCGCTTCTCGCGCGCGGTCAGCTCGCGCAGCGAGCGGATCACGTTGATTCCTGCACGGATGTTGATTCGCCTGAAACGCGACACCGCTGCAACCCGGATTTCTTCCCAGCAGAGGGGCGCTTCAGCCGCGAAGCTTCGCGGCGAGCGCTCCGGCCGAGCGGTAGAGCCGCCATGCGATCCAGCCGCGCCTCACCCATCCAAGCAGGTTGCGCCGGCCCAGCGCCATCAGCAGCGCCGTTACCCCGGCAAGCAACACCGGGTGCTCCCGGAAGAACATCGCGACGGCGAGGCCGCGATCGATGATGCCGATCGGTTTTTCCCACGAGCGGCACGCGTGCGCGACCTCGGACCTCTGCATTGCGGCGCGCGCGATCAGTTGCTCGCGGCGGCGCATGATTTCGATCATTCGTTGCTGCATGTCAGCGCGAAGTCAGTTGCTCGTGATCTTTTTGCAGTTCGGCGAGGCTTGCCGCGAACAACCTGGACCTGGCGGCCGTCCTGGCGCGCAGCAGCAGCACCGCGACGATCCCTGCTGCAATGTAGAGCACCGCGAACAGCCCCACCACCACGAGACGGTGCGTCTCCCAGAACAGCAGCATCACGAACAGCGTCAGCGTCACGACGCCCAGGCCGAGGAAGGACAATGCAAGCACCGCATAGAGCAGCAGGTGCGCAAAGCGCAGTTGCTCTTCTTCGAGCTCGTTCGACAGCAGCTCGAGCCGTGTCCTCAATACCGCGACAGCCGTCGCGGCGAGGCCGCGCAATGAACTAAGAGCCTCTAACATAATGAAACGCACGTGCGTTGCGCGCCCAAAGCGTCGATGGCGCGAAGCGGGGTGCAGGTCATATCGCGAATATGGCCAAGCCCCGCGCCCTGTGCGGCGCCTGCCCCGGACTCTTCCGCGGCCATGTCGCGCAGCGCTCTAGCGGCGCCCGATCAGCAGCCCGATGATGAGACCGGCCCCGGCGGCGATCCCTACCGCGCGCCACGGGTGCTCGTGCACATATTCGTCGGTGGCGCGCGCCGCCTGCTTGGTCCTGTCGATCATCACATCTTCCGCCTCGGCGAGCTTCACCTTGGCGTGATGCAGCGTGTCCTGGAATTTTTCGCGCGCCGCCGCGACTTTCTCGCCCGCCTGCGAGGCGGTCGCGCGCAACAGCTCTTCGGCGTCGGCGATGACGATTTTCAAATCCTGAGCGAGTTTGTCCTTGGTCGCTACGCTCTCGTTACTCATGGGATTCCCCTAGTTTGTGATTACAGCGGCCCGGAGGCGGTTGTCGCGGAAATTCGTAGGCTACCGATTTTTTCCGTTTAAATCAAGCAGTTTTCGCGTTGCACCACACCGTAACGAACGCTCGTGCGGAAAACGTCACGAAATCGCCGGGCGGGCGAGATTCGCGTACGGCTGGCGCGTGCAACACCCGGGGCGTTCGCCCCATGACGGCGGTATACAATGGATGCATTTTTTCATCTCCGGAGAGCCGCATGGGCATCATCACCATCGTCGCGCTGGGCGCAATCGCCGTCATCGCGGCCTATTTCGTGATGGTCTACAACAACCTGGTGCAGCTCAAGCACAACGTGTCGAAGGCCTGGGCCAACATCGACGTGCTGCTCAAGCAGCGCCACGACGAGTTGCCCAAGCTGGTCGAAACCTGCAAGCAGTACATGAAGTTCGAGCAGGAAACGCTGCAGAAAGTGATGGAGGCCCGTTCCCGCGTTTTCGCCGCGCGAGAGTCGCGGGACGTGGGGGCGCTGGGACCGGCGGAAGCGAGCCTGCGCGCCTCGCTCGGGAACCTCTTCGCTGTCGCCGAGGCCTACCCCGATCTCAAGACCAACCAGACCTTTCTGCAGCTGCAGGGCCGCATCTCGGCGCTGGAGAACGCGATCGCCGACCGCCGCGAGTTCTACAACGAGTCGGTCAACGTGAACAACGTGCGCATCGAGCAATTTCCCGACGTGATCGTGGCCGGCGCGTTCAACTTCAAACCGTTTGCGCTGCTCGAGTTCGACGCGGCCGAGAAGTCCGACGTCGATGTGAAGGAGCTGTTCAAGTCCTAACCGCGTGCCAGCCCGGAGATTTCACCAGACCGGCCCGAGATCCATCCACAAAGCACATGAATGCTCGCTCCGGCGTCGATCACGGTCCGGTTGCGCAATGTTGGAAGCCCTGAAATTCCACGCCGGGAGCTGGCTTACCGGCGGCGCGCACCTCCTTCTGCTCGGGATCGCGGCGCAGGCCGATTCGCGTTTCGTCTGGATGGTGTGCCTCGCCGGCATGTCGGCAGTGAGTTTCTTTGCCTGGATCGGCAACTACCGCCGCTACCGCCATATCAGCGATCTACCAACCTCCAGGGTGGCCTCCGCCGCCCAGGGCTACGTCGAGCTCTACGGCCGTTCCGAGAACATCTCCGGCACGCCGGTCGTGAGCAAGCTCACCGCGCTTCCCTGCTGCTGGTACCGCTACAGTGTCGAGCGCAAGAGCGATGACGACAAATGGGGGCATGTCGACAGCGGCGTGAGCAACGAGCACTTCCTGCTCGTCGACGACACCGGGCGCTGCGTGGTCTCCCCCGAGGGCGCGGAAGTGGTCAGCTCGCGCAAGCATACGTGGACCCACGGGGACTACCGCTATACCGAGTGGCTGCTGCTCCCCCAGGGGCGGCTCTACGCCCTCGGTGAGTTTGCCACGGTGGGCGGCGCGAACGCGGTTCTCGATGAGCGGGCCGACCTCCAGGTGCTGCTCGCCGACTGGAAGAAGGATCAGGCCAGGCTGCTCGAGCGCTTCGACCTGAACCGCGACGGGACGGTCGATCTCAGGGAATGGGAACTCGCGCGGCTCGCTGCGCGGCGCGAGGTGCAGAAGCAGCACCGCGAGATCCGGTTGCAGGACGGCGTGCACCTGCTGCGCAGGCCGCAAGACGGCGGGTTGTTTCTGCTCGCCGATGAGCTGCCGGAGAAACTCGGGCGCCGCTTTGCCGTGTGGGCCTCGATACACGTCGCGATTTTTCTCGGCGCCGGCGCCGCGGCGCTGGCGCTGACCTGACGCCCGGCGCATTCCGCCGGCCGATCCTGCGCCGATGCGTTTCGTGCGCCACGCGCTCAGCGTACCGGCGCGGTGCTCCTTTCCCACATCCCCGTCGAGACGTAGCGCTCGCCGGTGTCGTTGAGCAGCGTGACGATGGTGCTGAAGCGCCCGCTCGCCGCGAGCTCGAGCGCCCCGTGCACGAAGGCGCCCGACGAGGGGCCGACGAACAGCCCCTCCGCGGTGAGCCGGCGGCACATCGCGAGCGCCTCGTCGAGCGTGACCGGGATGCGCTCGTCGATCAGCGACTCGTCGAGGATCTTCGGAACGATATCGCCGGGATGGCCCAGCGGCTTCAGCCCCTCGATTCCGGGGAAAGTTTCGGGAATCACGGCGGCGACGTGGACGTCGGGACGCGCCTCCCTGAGCCTGCGGCCCACGCCGGTCAGCGTGCCGCCGGTGCCCACGCCGGCTACCAGCGCATCCGGCGTCGTCCCCGCCTGCCTGGCGAGCTGCGCCAGGATCTCGCCGGCGGTCCCGAAATAATGCGCGCGCCAGTTGTCGGCGTTGCTGTACTGGTCGCAGTACCAGTAGCGGTCAGGATGCTCGGCGGCAAGGCGGTGCGCCTCGCGCAACGCGAAGTCATAACCTTCGAGCGGATCGGTGATGATGAGCTCGGCGCCGTGCGCCGCGATGCGTTCCAGCCGTTCCTGGCTCGCGTTGCCCGGCACGACGATGGAGACCGGCACGCCGAGCGCCGCGCCCAGCATCGCATAGGAAATGCCCGCGTTGCCGGAGGACGAGTCGAGCAGCCGCCGCCCGCCGGACAGATGCCCCGCCTTGACCGCTTCGGTCAGCATGCGCGCAACCGGCCGGTCCTTGATCGAGCCGCCGGGATTGACGCTCTCGAGTTTGGCGAACAGGCGCACGCCGCGTGCGACTTCCCGCGCGAGTCTCACCTCCACGAGCGGCGTGTCGCCAATGGCATCGAACAACGCCTCGCCCGCGTGTCCCGGAACTGCTTCGGCCTTCACGCCACCGCCCTCGCGCAGAATTGCTCGTAGTCGACGTAACCCGGAAACTTCGCCGCATCCCCGCAGTAGCGGCAGCGCGCGTCGCGCTCGAGCGCGAGTTCGTGAAACCCGGCGGCGAGCGCGTCGTAGTAGAGCAACCTTCCGACGAGGGGATCGCCGATGCCGAGCAGGATCTTGATCGCCTCGGTCGCCTGCAGCAGCCCGATCACTCCCGGCAGCACGCCGAGCACCCCCGCCTCCGCGCACGAAGGCGCGAATTCCGCGGGCGGCGGCTCCGGGTACAGACAGCGATAACACGGCCCGCGGCGTTTCGCATAGCCGGGCCAGAACACCGTCACCTGACCCTCGAAGCGGTACACCGAACCGTGCACGTTGGGAAGCCCGAGCTTCACGCAAGCGTCGTTCAACAGATAGCGCGTGGGGAAGTTGTCCGAGCCGTCGATCACCAGCTCGTAGCCGCCGAGCACCTCCTCGACGTTGCCGCTGGTGAGCCGCGTCTCGTGCGGGACGACGTTGACCGTGGGATTCAGTGCAAGCAGCGTCTGGCGCGCGGAAGCGACTTTCGACCTGCCGACGCGCTCGTCGCTGTGCAGGATCTGGCGCTGCAGGTTGCTGCGGTCGACCGCGTCGTGGTCGACGATCCCGAGGGTCCCTACGCCCGCCGCCGCAAGGTAGAACGCGCCGGGCGACCCGAGCCCCCCGGCGCCAACCACCAGCACTCTGGAGGCGAGCAGCCTCAGTTGCCCCGCCTCGCCCACCTCGGGCATCAGCAGGTGACGCGAATAGCGCTCCTTCGCGTCGCGCTCGAGGCGCGGCGGGATCTCGACCGGGAACCCTTCGTTCTTCCAGCGCGTGTATCCGCCCGCCATCGACGCGACCTCGCGGTAGCCAAGACGCCGCAGGTCTTCCGCGGCGAACAGCGAGCGCACGCCGCTCCCGCACATGACGACGAGAGTGCGCTCGAGGTCGGGCACCGCGTCCTCGATCCTGAGCTCGAGAAAGCCGCGGCCCAGGCGCAGCGCCCCGGGCGGGGAACCCTGCGCGATCTCCTCCGGCTCGCGCACGTCGACGAGCGCTGCACCGCGCGCCTGCAGCGCCGCCGCCTCCGCCGGCGCAACTTCGCGAATGGCGGATTTAAGCTGTGCGAGACGGTCGTCCTTCGCTTTCATACTCGCCTCCTGCCACCGCGGGCACGATCACCAGTACGTCTCCCTCCGCGAGCCGCGTGGCGAGCCCACCGAGCGAGCGGATGTTGCGATCGCCGACGAACACGTTGACGAACTCCCGGAGTTCCCCTTGCGGCGAAAGTATCCGCGGCGTGACGCCGCCGTGCGCCGCGCACAGCTGCCGTAACGCCTCGCCCACCGTCGTCGCCTCGACCCGAACCTCGGCCGCGTTGCCGGCATAGGAACGCAACGGCATCGGGATGCGTATCGTCACCGTAGTCACTCACAGATCTCCTCTTCCACGAACGCGCTGCCGTCCAGTCGCCAGGAACGCACATCGCCGACCCCGTGATTCGACACCGACAGAATCATATACGACCATCCCTCCCACGCGGCGGCAAGATCGGTTTGGGAGGGGCGCGCCGGGTGGTCGGGATGAGTATGCCAGATACCGACCACCTCCATTCCGGCGTCGCGTGCCTGTTTGTCGGCAGCGACAAAATCCCCGGGATCGAGTTCGTAGCGGTCAGCGGCGCGTTCGACGTTAAGATTGCGCGCCGCGGTTAGCTCCTTCACCTCGACCCCCTCCCCGTTCCGCGTGCCGAGCAGCAGCCCGCAGGTTTCATGCGGGTAGCCCTCGCGCGCCCAGCGTTCAAGCCGGACGCGCAGGACGCGCGGCAACTGCAGCCTCATCATCGGTCGAACCTCCATACAGGTCCCCGTCACGCAAGCCCCCGCGTCAGCACCCGACGTGCGCCAGAGCGCGTTGCCGCCGGGATGTGATTCCCCCGATGTCCACGACGTGGATTTCCGGCTGCATCATTTGCGCGAGCGTGATCCGCTCGAGCGCCTGGCGCACCACGCGACTGATGCTTTGCCAGTTGCCCCGCACCGAACAGCGCTTTTCATACTCGCACAGACCGGGCGCGGTTCCGCACTCGGTGAGCGCGCTGCGGCCGTCGACGGAATCGATGATCTCTGCGACCGAAATCTCCGCGCAGGAACGCGCAAGCCGGTAGCCCCCCCTCGCTCCGCGCACGGACACCACAAGCTGGTGGCGCGCCAGCATCTTGAGCACCTTGCTCACCGTGGGGGGCGCGACCCCGACATGCGCGGCGATTTCGGCTGCGCTCTGCACCCTCTGCGGGTCGCGCGCCAGACGGGCCATTACCACGCTCGCATAATCCGCGAGCCTGCTCATTCTCAACACGGCACACCTCCAATTCAGGAGTATTCTGGTCCCATATTGTTCCGCCCGCAATAACCCCGGCCGGCAAATCCATACGTCTGATAGGGTCGCGCGTGCACCTGGTCAGCATCGCTTGAGCCCGGATACGGGGGTGACACGCCCCGGAGTAGCCTGCCTTTTCTGTCCGGCCCTCCCGTCCGCTGCACTCGTTGCACGCGCAATCCCTGCACTGCGCATGACGCTGGTCTACAAAGGCGGTACACTGCGCGCTGTTTTGCCCGATGCCCCGCATGATGCGAAACAACACCGTACTGTGCCTCGGTCCCCACGGGTTCCACCGGATGCACTACACCGAGTGGGGTGACCCTGCGCGCCCGCGCGTCGTGGTGTGCGTGCACGGGCTCACCCGCAACTGTCGCGACTTTGATTCCCTCGCACAAGCGCTCGCGAGTGAATGTCACGTCGTCTGCCCCGACGTGGCGGGACGCGGCAGGAGCGGGTGGCTCGCTCACAAGGAAGACTACGGCTATCCGCAGTACATGGCGGACATGACGACGCTCATGGCGCGTGCCACTGCCACGCCGGCCGCGGGGGGCCTGATCGCCCGGTTGCGGCGGCTTCTATCGCGTTCAGAGGGCACGAAGCACGTCTGTTGGGTCGGCACTTCGATGGGAGGATTGATCGGGATGCTGCTCGCCGCGCAGCCGGAGTCGCCGATCGCGAAGCTGGTGCTGAACGACGTCGGTCCCCTGGTCCCGAAGGCCTCGCTCGAGCGCATCGCGAGCTACGTCGGCAAGGACCCGCGCTTTGCGACGTTCGAGCAGCTCGAGGCCTATGTGCGGCAGATTTCCGCGCCGTTCGGCCCGCTCACCGATGGGCAGTGGCGCCATCTCACGCTGCACGGCGTAAAGCAGTATGAAGACGGCTCGTGGGGCATGGTCTACGATCCCGGCATCGCCGCGCCATTCAGGAGCAACGCGCTCCAGGACGTGGACCTGTGGCAGCACTACGACAACGTGCGATGCCCCACGCTGCTGCTGCGCGGCGCGCAGTCGGATCTGCTGCCGCGCGATATCGCGCAGGAGATGACCCGGCGCGGCCCGCGGCCACGGCTCATCGAGTTTCCCGGCATCGGTCACGCGCCGATGCTGATGTCCGCAGACCAGATTGCGGCGGTCCGGGAGTTCCTGCTCGCCGGCACGTAACGCTGCCCGAGCTCAGGCTGTACCGTTCCAGCTTCTCCGCCCTGTTTGCGAGGAGCCGACTGAAAAAACCGGCGGACGGCTCACAGCCTGTCCTGGGAGCGGTTACTGCCTGCTTTCGCGCCGCGCCGCCGCCTGGTACCGGCGCAGCCGCACGAACTCATCGGGCGAAATCTTGCCGTCGCCATTCGCGTCGATCCTGTCGAAATTGCGTCCCACGAACGGGAACCTGTTGGCAGCTTCCTCCCGGCTCAGGTAGCCGTCGCCGTTCGCGTCGGCGGAGCGGAACTCGCGCTTCACCGCCTGCACGTCGATTCCCCCTCCCTCGCTCGCCGGCGCGCGTTGCCCCTGTCCCGGGCGTTCGCTGCGCTCGCGCGGCGGGCGTTCGCGAGCGCCTTCCCGTTCCTGCGCGCGCCCCGCCTGGCGCTCGCGGAACGCAACCATTTCTTCGCGCGTTACGATCCCGTCGTGGTTCGCGTCGATCTGGTCGAAGTGCGCCGCAAGTCCCGGAAACTTGCGGCCGAACTCCTCGCGCCCCAGCCCGTGCGGGCGCTCCG